>NZ_OMPF01000019.1:0-3251 GCF_900312735.1 Aquimarina sp. AU119
CTGATTTGTATAAAGCGTGTGTCCAATTTCTATTCCGTCAACATCTTTTTGTTTACAACTCAATATTGTAAAAATTAGTAAAATGTATATTGTGAAGTTTCTCATTTTCAAATTAACGCCAACGTTTGATATATGTGTCGTAGCAGGGCAAATTGTTACCTTGCTTTTTGATTTTTCTGCGCATTGGTTGCTAACTTTTTCTTTTTGCAATCATTGCACCTTACCAAAAATACAACAACCATTCGGTTCATCGCTTAGCTGCTATGATCACATATATGGTGTTACCAGCTTTTTTATTTTTCATTCCAATTATTCCGTCCGTAAACACCAGGACTTGCATGATCTCCAATTTCAAAATTATAAGAAACGTAATTTATACCTTCCAATTCTGTAAAAGAGAATGTAGTTGAAATTAAAAACTGTTCAGCGCCAGTTGTACCCATTTGTTGAGTTAAAACATTACTATCTGGAATATCTATGAACACGGTGTCTTTATTCTTCCGAGTATATTTAATTTGAACTTTTGGCCAATTATGATTTATAATCTTTTCTATTTTTTTAGAGGTTAGTGTGTCCGAATTAAACTCTCTCACTTTTTTGATTTTAAAGTCGCTAATCTCTTTATCGAATTGATATTCCCATAAAGCTTGTTCAGAGTTGTAGATATTGGTGTTTTCTTGATTTTTTTCTTCCATTAGAATTTTGTCAGGTGTATTTATCGAATCCTTTTTCTCGCTTGTGTTTTTACAACTTAAAATCAAGAAAAGTAAAAATATATGATATGTTTTCATTTTAATTATTGCTGGTAACATTTAATATATGTGTCGTAGCAGAGCAAATTGTTACCCTGTTTTTCGGTTTTTCTGCGCATTGGTTGCTAACTTTTCCCTTTTGCAAGCATTGCGCCTTACCAAATATACAAGAACCATTCGATTCATCAATTAGCTGCTATGATCACATATATATTGTTGTAGTGCGTTATTTTATGCAATATTACCCGTGTAATTTCCGATTGCTTTTAGTTCCGCAATTCCGTCTTCTTTTACCGCTAACGATTTAAGTTCTCGGCAAAAAATATCTATTGCGTTTGGCTCAATAATTAATTCCATTGAGAGTTTATCTTTTTCTTCTTTTCGATATTCCGTTGAGACATTTTCTTCCATTGTGATTAACACTCCACATTTTCCAGTCGGTCCAATCTTATAAAATTCCATTTCAAAATATGCGTAACTATCTTTTTCTCCACAAGAATGGGTCACTTTTTCTTTTCCAAACGGGAATCCGTTAAGTTCCGTTACAAATCCGAGTAAAGATTCAGACACTTCATAAACTTCTGTAATTCCAGAATATCGTCCGTTATTTGCAGAAATCCGCATCTCAAACATATCTTCATCCTTCCAGATAACTTCAAACTTTAAATTATTTTCGTTCATTTTTTTAATGTACTACAACGTTTGATATATGTGTCGTAGCAGGGCAAATTGTTACCTTGCTTTTTGATTTTTCTGCGCATTGGTTGCTAACTTTTACTTTTTGCAAGCATTGCGTCTTACCAAATATAAACGAACCTATCGATTCATCACTGAACTGCTATGATCACATATATCGCGTTGTAGGCTGCTTTTTTATTTTTTTATTATTGTTGGGTTTTCAATCTCCGCTTAGCAGGAATGAAAATTGAAAGTGTAATTAAAAGAATTCCAATTATCCATTTTTCTTTAGTTCCAAACAAAATATCTAATCCAAATTCACCATAAAAAAGAATTCCTGGAATTATAAGTCCCAAGATGGAAAAGGCTAATTTTCTAAAGATTTCATTTCGCTTTCTTTCATTGACTAGCCAAAGGATTATTCCATTTAAAATTACTGATGTTGGATAAAATAACATTCCAATTGCATAAGATAAAAATCCTAATCTTACTAATAAATCCTGTCTTTCTTCCTGAAAGAACTCAATTGATTTTAAATGATAATATCCATTAACCAATAACATTAAATAACCAAATCCGAAAATTATTCCACTAACAAATAGATAAAAGTTTTCATCCCGTCTAATCAATTTTAAGTCTTTATATTTATTTATAGAAAATTCGTTTAAAATATTTTCGTCCATTTAGTTATTTAAGTCTACTTTTTTTGTCGCCTACAACGTCTCTTGTATGATGCGTTTGCTTCCCGAAGGGAGCACATGCAATATACAAATTGTTGTACGTAGTTTTATTCAGTTGTATAATCTTTTATTTTTGTTAATTCGCCTTTTTCGTTCCACCATTTCCAAATCCCGATTTGTTTGTCATTTTCCCATTCAAACTCCATTTCTTTCTGTCCATTTTCATAGTACTTAAAGGATTTCCCGTGACCATTTCCATTTTTATATCTTGTGACACTTTTTAGTTGACCATTTGAGTAGAAATAAGTTGTTGTTGAGATATTTATTTTATCTTTTTTATTATTCCAAAATTCGTCTTTATACCTTAATTGTTTTTTGGAATGATAACCATAATGAGCTCCGGTTTCTATATTTTCGGTATGTTTTATTTCCATAAATATCCTTCCTAAACCATCAATCCCTTTTTCATTTAGTAATCGACCATTTTCGAAAGTCTGATATTCAGTTGTTCTTTCATAAGGGTTATAGATTTTCCACTTTCCAGATTTTCTACGATTTAGATAATAACCTTCGATTAAATTCAATTCGGGGTCTTCTTTTGAGTTTACCAGATATTTTCCGTCTTTAAGTTTTTCTTTTAATGTAAATCCATTGTCGTGTGAGCAATGATAATGGTATTTCATATATTTTTTATTTCCATATTCAATTTTGTATTCTTGTCCGAATGACAGAATGGGAAAGGTCAGAAATATTATTATAATCGAGAATTTCATTTTTTTAGTTATTTAGTTTCTCGAAAATAATTCAGTTCTTTTAATCAGAAAAGTCATAATGAGTGAACTATGATTTTGATTTAGTAACGGGTTTTCTCAAATTACATACAATGTTTAATATATGTGTCGTAGCAGGGCAAAATGTTACCAAGCCATCGACTTTTTCTGCGCATTGGTTGCTAACTTTTCCATTCTGCAAGCATTGCGCCTTAACAAAAATACAGTAACTATTCGATGGATCACTTAGCTGCTATGATCACATATATAGTGTTATCTATTTTTATTTTGCTATAAACTTATCCACTTTTATAACATCTTTCAACTGTAATTCCCAAAAAGTAGCTTGAATTTTTTTTTCCTTAAAAGGT
>NZ_OMPF01000036.1:0-237888 GCF_900312735.1 Aquimarina sp. AU119
TTTGATAATCCACTTTATAGTCCAATGATAATTTTTCTAATTCATCCTTTGGAATATAATTTAAAACTTCTGAAACCTTCATAGTTTCTCCCTAAATTACATAATTTTAAGGTTTCGAACACTTATGATTGCAAATCTGCTCCATCGGATAAGAGTATATAACTTTTAGTTATGTACTCCGTTTAGTATGGTAACAAACTCTATACAGTCTTTCTTATTTGGTTGAACCTTTTCTAAGATTTTCATTAGTACCTCTAATTTTTTAACTGATAAATAATCTCTCAAAGAACGCCTCAAATCATTTATACCTGTATTATTGATTATTGTATCTGAGTGAGCATCTCCTGTATTACCTAATAAAATATTGTACGCAGTTTTAATAAATGATTTATAGTCGTCTTCAGTGAATTCTGTCTCAAAAACATTAGTTCGATGATCAACAACAGCGGCTCCAAAGTCTGTAATCTTTACGTCACCATTCTTACTTAAAACATTTTTCTGTGAAATATCATTATGAATAATGTTATTAAAATGCAACTTCGAAAGTCCATTCCATAAACCTCTAACCAAAAATATCCTTTCAACTAACTCATCCGGTAACTCCTTATTTAATGAGTGGTCTGCTTTCTCTAAAACTATAACCTCTTTTTCTTCATTATAACCGATCCCAGATATCCAGTTTTTACTCTTTATGGCAGACTTTTCCATCTTCTCTAGTGCGTCCTTCTCTTCATCAAAACTATTATCTCTGATCACTTTCACTATTACGTCTCTATCATTAAAAGAACCAATGTAAATGTCTCCATTAGCCCCTGCACTTATCTTTTCGAAATAAAAAAAAGATACATCCCCTATATTAGTATCATTATGGAAAGATTTTATTGACACTTTATTTGGGGTATTGTCCTTTACAAATTTCTTTGCGTCTGCCCAAGTGTGATTCCCTTCCCCCATAGTATCCATTATTCCTCCTATACCAATACATTGGGCCACTGATGAATTCTTTTTTATTTTTGTCTTAGTCGTTCTTTTTTTTTGACAATTCTTATTTTGTAAAGCTTTAGCCCCCATTACATCCGCTTCTCTTTCTAATCCTGCATCATCATTAATGTTCACTTTACTTTTTAGCTGTCTTGTGGGCTTTACTCTTCCTTGTTTCTGCTGTACCACGTGCCAGGCTTCGTGAGGTAAATGTTTTTCTTGACCGGATGCTAGGTGAATATCCGTTCCTTGTGCATAGGCATGCGCTTGTAGCTGTAAGGGTTTGTTGGAGTTGTAATGTACCTTAACATCATCCATACTGTATCCTGATAGGTTTTCGATACCAGATTTTAGATGATCTGGTAGTCCTGTTTTATTGGTTTTTCGCTGTACTGGATTTGTGTTACTCATAGAACTATTTATTGCACCTTGTAACTTACGCTGATCGATAGTAGAGGCACGGTTATCCATAAGTTGGGCCGTGCCTCTGGTACTAGGCTCACTAGCAACACTTGGGGTAATCAGATTTTGAAGTTCTTGTGTTTTATCTGCTTGTATTTTCATGTTTTTTCGTTTTTAACTTGAATACTAGTATTGTACTACTTTGTCATGCTGAGCCTTTCGAAGCAAACTATATTTAAAAAACTCCTTCAACAAGCTCAGGGTGACAATCAGATTGGTATGCGATGGTGGATCCCGATACCTTTTTCTATAGGTATTCCTCTACATACTTTATAATCAGTACCGGGATAATTCCCCCTTATTCCCCACCATCTATTAAAATATTTATGTTTCTTACATAGTATTCTATCGTTTAGTTTAAAATAATCCCTTCCTTCTGTAATTCCTTTCGTATAGCCGTTTCCAGACTTTGCTGAGTGATCGTTTTTTCGTTATTAGTTACAGCTTGTAGCGTACATTTGCGCACTACATTCATCATTAATCCACCAGAAATACCATAATTCTCGGCTATCTGCCATAGATCAGCTTCTTCGTCCAGTGGTAATTTCTCAGCAAAGGATTGTTTCCAAAGTTGATAGCGTTCTTCTACGCCTGGCATCATAAACTCTATCATCGATTGAAATCTTCGGGTAAAAGCATCATCTATATTATCCTTTAGGTTACTTGCAAGGATCACTACTCCGGGAAAATCCTCGATACGTTGTAATAAATATCCTATTTCCTGATTACCATAGCGATCATTAGCACTGCTTACCTGAGTACGTTGCCCAAATAAAGAATCTGCTTCATCAAAAAACAAAATCCAATCGTGTTGCTGTGCCTGATCAAATACTTTTGCCAGGTTTTTTTCGGTTTCTCCAATGTATTTGGAGACCGTCATGCTCAGGTCTATTTTATAGACTTGTCTACCGGTACTTTTGCCTAGTAAAGCAGCAGCCATACTTTTTCCGGTCCCCGGCGGACCAAAGAACAGGCTTTTATACCCCGGCTTTAGTCTCTTGCCCAGTTCTAGTGCTTCTAAAACAGTTTGCCCATGAGTCACCCAATCCCTGATTTCCTGTAAGCTACGGGCTGTGGATCTAGAGACGATGAGATCCTGCCACGATAACTTCGTATGCAACTGTTGCGCAGGAAAATCAGGGCTATACATTGCTTGATAGGGTGTGCCAGTTACTATATTGGCTACATATTCGTTAGCAATCATCCAGATACTACTCAGTAACGGGTTATTCCCTTTGGTTCTGGATACGTTGATCATTCCTTGTCGTATTGGTAAAAAGTCCTGCGTAATCAAGGTATGATATTGTAGACGCTTGTTAAGATCATCTCCAGCTAGTAAGAACATTGCAGTTTCTGCTGTAGGAATCAAGCCTAAATGTCCTTCTAACAATAATCCTCCGAATTCACTATATCGGCGGTCATAGTCTTTGTTTTTTGTCAGTAATATGTCCAGAACTTCTGGTTTAATATGAGGAACCAATGCCAGAATCAGTAACAATCGTTCTGCAACCTTGAGTTTGTGTTGTTGTATAAAATGAGCGTAGCTTCCTTTTTTATCTGATAGGTTTGGCGGCACTAATTCTTCTATAGACGTATATGGGGTTTCTTGCTGAAAATGTAGTTCTAAACGAGTTTGAAGCACTAGGCTTAACCATGAAAGTTCTGCTACTAATACCTCAGCATTATGATCACTAATATGTCTATCAGTTGACTTTTTTATACCATTGTTTTCAGCGATGACCATTTGTTTTTTCATAGTGCTGTTTTTTTGTTATTTCTTTTATATTGTCTACCCTTCGACTCCGCTCAGGGCAGTACCCTCAAGGGACGGAAACAAAAAGGCTATTTCTATTAGGTCTCGATGTCAGTCTGAGCTTGTCGAAGACCTTTTTAAACACATATTTTACTTACGTTTTATAGCACTTCGACAGGCTCAGTGTGACATTTATTTTTTATACATTTTATTTATAACCATTCTACTACAATAATATCTTGCATCCAGGGAAGCTTTACGATATGAAAACCCCAAGGCAATTTTTCTAACGTAATATCATGAGTTTCTCGTTGTACTTGCAATAACCAATGTCCATCTCTGGTGCGTAAGGACCCCGGGCGACATAGATAGGAAGTTCTAAAACCATCTATGGATAAGTTTTTCCAATGCGGTCCTTGTCCTATCACCGCGGTTAGCAGTCCTTCTGCAATTGCTGTTTCTTCTTTAGATAGTGTGATTGGCGATATAACTTCTTCTATAGCGACACCACATAACAATTTGTTTAATGGTAGTACTCCTTCAAACAGTTCCTGATCATCTCCTTCACACAAATACTGCAATGCACATATGGCAGTATGACGAGTCGTTTCATTAATAAAGGTTTTATCGGTTATCAGTTCCAAATTCTCAAAAAAGCGTTCTAAAAATGGCCAAAAGAGTACCAACCCTGTGTTTTTTATGGGAATAAAATCAGTGTCTTCAAAAGGAGAGGACAACTGTTCTATCTCCATTAATGTCGGTTTTGATGCTACTTCTTGCAGTTCTTTTTGTATTCTCTGTATATAGGTTGCTAAGGGTTTTAATACAGTATTGGCATCTACCGTTTGCTCTTGTGTGTCACCTATATCTTTTAACAATTGTACGCATTGCTTCAACGTATTAGCAGGCAACTGATCGAAAAAAGGGGTGTTTATGATGGTTGATAGTTGTCTAAAAAATTCTTGCCATACGGTATTCTTAGCTTGCCTGGTTGTATAGCTAGCTACTAAAGATTTGATCTCATAGACATCGTATGCTTGATATTTTTTGCTACTTCCACCATGATCTATTCCTAGTCCTGCTAATGTACCTTGGAAGCATTCTTGTTTGAAGGACTTGAAATCTTTAGACGTATCAAACTTTTGAAACGCTGTTTTCCAAAAAGTAGCTTGTATCTTCTGCGCTGTGATCCCGTATTTTTTGTGAATTCTATGTTGAAATTTTTCTAAAGCAGTCACTATTTCTTGTATAGGGATCTCAGAAATCAACTGAAAAGATTGAAGCAATTGTGTCGCCGTACTTATATGTACAAAACGTTCTAGCTGCTGGGTACTCCATCTCAATTGTTTTAGCAAGGTGATGAAAGTGGTGTTCGGCTTTTGCAACAATTCTTCTAATTGCTCCAAAACATATGCTTTGGTTGTATCCTTTGCCCACCACGGCAATATCCCGGTTTTCAGATAATATGCTACTGTTCTAATAGGTGTTTTTTCTTTGAGTTGACTGACCTCATCTTTTTGTTCCACTTCATCAGATTGCTGATATCCAGTGCATACTTCTTGAAGTTTTTCTTGTAATTCTTCCTCAAAAACAGTCGCGAAATCTTTTACAGATACCTTTCCTAAATCTAATGTAAGTCGATCAATCTGCAACGGTTGATCACCCATATTATTAGTAGTATTCCCAAATATACGATCCATAACCGTTGTTAACTGATGCCGACACAGCGCACTTAGTTCTTGCTGTACAGCAAAAGTATCTGCAGTAGAAGGCAAGTGAATTTCTAGAATCTGTTTATTGATGATATGTTTTTGCTGTGTCATAATACTACTTATCCATTGTTGATTTCTTTTAGAAAACGATGATGGGCATGGTCAAATCGTTGCATTTCTTCTTGATCCAACCATTGGATATTGGTCTTGATATGTACCGGGGTCTCCTCACGTATCGTTAATGCAATGAATTTCTTAAAATCTTCATCTTGATATTGTTCTATCCACGCTGGCAGTACAAAAGTTAGTTGTAATGAATACGGATCTTTTGGAGCGGTTGTATGCATCCATCGACCTACTTTCTCCTCTTCTATAAAAGGCTCTGCGATTTCGAACCCATCTTCCAATATTGAAACTACGCTATGTACCCCATTATAATTTTTGGTTCTGGTAATTTCTATCTCATCTCCTACTCGTAACATATGTGTTCCTGTTTTGCAAAATATGTGATCTGATATTGTAGAAGATTTTTTAATACCATAGATACAAGAAGATTGTAGATAATATCGAATATCGGGTGTACGCTGAAATAAACCTCCGGTTTCTGACTCTTGAAAAGGAGCCTTGATTTCAAAAAAATCATCTCCGATGGCTAACACAGTATAAACCCCTTCAAATTGTGCATTACCAGTAATGCTTATCTCTTCTCCAGGTTCTAAGGTATGATCTTCGACGATGCATCGTGTAAATTCCTCTGTGATGGCTACTTCAAATCTTTCGATTTGTAATGGAATATACGTTGCGGTAAATGAATAAGGATATCTTTTTCTACGTCGTAACAAGATATGTTCTACCATATGCATTCCAGCAGTATTAGCATCATCTAAGTTTCTACGACTATAGTCCTCGATCCCTATTTTTAATGCAATTCGCTTTTCTAATCCCGAAATGTTTCGAGTATCCCAAAAGTCTTTTGTGGTATCATACGCCTTTGCTCTACAGGCACTCACCACAGGATATTCTTTAAGAAATCGGGCTTTATCCTTGATTAACTTTTTATCCGTACTAGACTCATTATCCGTAAGATCTTTTAATACCATACCATAGCCTGTAAATTTCTCTGCAAATCGTGCCAACAAATGGTTTTGAAACTTATTTTTTCGTAATAATCCGGCATTAGCATCGTCGGTCATTTCGCTCAGGTATGCCTCATAGTTTTCTTTACTATCAATCACTTCGGATGCTCCGGGAACGCATTCCAGAAGGGATTGATTCCAATAGGTTCTGGTATCTTCTCCATCAAAACTCATCAGTTTTTTAAAGTGCGCTAACTGCGAAAAATAATTGGCCAATGTCTGTTCAAAAAACAACAAATACCCACTTAACTGCTTTGCCTGTGCTTTTCTTTCGGGAGTAGCTGAATCCGGGAGTCCTATTTCGCCAATCCCATAATTAGCAGGGAACTGATTTTGTATCGAATCATAGTTTTCTAGTTGCTGTGCTTGAGTTTCTGGCATGATCATATCCAGTTCTTTACCTGATACAGCTCTGGAAACACTTTCAACTCTTTTTTGATTGTATAGTGTTTTTATTCTTTCTGTATCGATGCCTACGGCAAGTCCTTTAGAGGTAAATGATAGTTGTGATAAGGTGCCTTCGATATCCAAAGTTGGAGTTTTGGAAGTATCCAATGGTAACAACCAATTTTTTACTGTATTGGTTCCCGTAGCCAGTGCGATTTTGTCAATCGCTAATACTTCGGTTTGATCCATGATTTCTTTAATTACATCAGAAGTCTGGATCTCTTCTTTTCGATAGTTTTGTAATAAGTCCTGATCATCGATAAAACCGTTTAACAATCTTGGCCCGTCAAAAATTTCATCAGTACTTTTTCCTTTTTCTAACTGTTGTTGTAAGGTATAGAAAGGAATACGAGGTGAAAAATGAGTTCCTACACGATACAAAATATTAGCTACCATCTCATTGACATCATCTACCGTATCTGCAATTTCGATAACACCATGTAATCGGATTCTCTGCGTATCTAATAATTTTATTTCTTCGAAATCCTCACAAATCGTACGACATCCGTAGAGCCTTTCTTTTACATCCTTAATTATTGTACTCCCAGGGATATCAAACAACCCATCTTTTTCTATAAAAACTCGGTACAATCCTATTGGTGTACTATCCGCTTCTGAGATCTCACCAGCTCTTTTTTGGGTTACTTTTTCGATCCAGGCATTTTTGACCCCATCCACATCAATCGCTACTTTACGAATATCCAATACCGTTACTGGATTTGTGGTTAAAATGGTAGCGGGACTATAGAGGTTTTCATAAGTGCTGGTGGTATCACTACCTATGATATCCTGAATATCATAGTCCATCCGATACGCCAGATCGGTAATAGCATAACAAACTTGTTCTAAGATGGTAATCCCGGGATCGTGGATATTATGATCTGTCCAGGTATCCCCTGCCATTTTTTGAATTAGTTGCATTCCTTCTGCACGTAGAAATTCATAGCTTAATGCGGAATCCTGTGGTACTTCTCTGGGTATTGTTATTGACGGTGTCATAATAGTATGTTTTTTTGGTAAACTTTTACTTCACGGCTTGCAGTAAGATGCCTTCAAAACCGGAAGCATAATTGTCATTACCCCCAGATCCAAACTGCTCTACGTGTACTTTATCTCCAGCCTGCAACAATGTAAGTACCGTTCTGGAATTCATATGAAGTTTCGTTCTAGCAATCAACCAAGAGCGTTCTTGTCGTTCTTCTTCTGTAGATCCTGCTCCATTAACAAATCCAGTATCATTTAACCGCAGCTTCCATCCGACATCGCCATCATCTGTATTATGACGCATGCACATGGTAAACAGATACATTCCTTTTACCGGGGCTCTGAAATGCCTATTATCTTTGAAGTGACCTCCCATGTTATAGTTAACTTGCTTAAATTGAAGCGGGTTTTTGGTCCCTTTCATATTAGTACTAAGCGAAACTGAAAAAGCAACTACGTACTGTTGCGGGATATGGATATGACCGTGTGTAGTCATTCCACCTTCTGCAAAAATTTCAAGCCTTCTTGATGACTCTTTTTGATCTGAAGACATTCCAAAAATTCGCATACCAAAGTTCTCATTTGCAGCGATTTTAGCAGAATGTTCAAATTGACCCGCATTACCCCCTCCAAACAAAATACAATTGTTTGTAATATGCATTGCCTCATCAGGTACCGATGTTTTTCCTGTTCCAGTTATGGATAATGGAGCTTTCGGTGCATTGGTACCGATACCAAGTTTTGTTTGAAAGAAACTAGCATCTTCCTTTTTCGAAACTTCAAAAATGGTAGTCCGTTCATTAGAAGTATCAATGACCGATAATAATGAGGATGTATTTTTACTTTCTACCGTAAGTTTGGATGCGGGTTCTAGGGTTCCTACACCGACATTACCTTCTCCTGATTTGATAAACAATCGACTTTGACCCGTAATATCTTTGATATTAAATCCAGGTTGATTGCTGGTGGGTTCTTCTGAATTTACTCTGGGATTCAGATTGAAAGACCATTGCGGATTATCATCGGTTAAGCTTTCGTAAACATCCAGTACCTCCTGGGTGCCTAGGGGTTCCCCCTCAGCTTGTATTGATAGCGGATTGCCCTGTACTTTGGCAATACCATCTTCTGCCTGGTTGAGTCCTGCTTCTATAAAATCGGCAAACTCTTCTTGTGTCGGTTTGTCATTGATCTTAAAATATTCTTTAAGTTCTGTTCGATTTTTCTTATTGATTTCCATACGATTATATTCTTTTTGTTCTATCTTTTTTTATCTATGAACAGTTGCTCTAAAGTTGGCTAACTGGGTTTGATTTAATCTTTTAGCCTTTTTTAAAATATTACTCTTCGTCCCATTGAGTGATTTTATCATTAGCAATAGCGGTTGATAAAATTTTATCGAGATGCAAACAATGCTATGAACCTTAAATCGACCTCGATACAATTTTTCTCCATTATTATTCCGAAAAATCAGATTTAAAATGCATCAAGTAGATCATTACATATTTCTATTGTCTCCACTTCAAACTTTTATCGTACTATAAAGTCTTTGTTGATTTCCATATAGTTAATTCCTTCAAAACTGTCTTCTTCAAATCCACCTTCATTGACCACATATACTTCGTGTATCTGTGCTGCCACCATAATCATATCAGGTTGAGAGGGGATGACTATCGATTTTCCGTCATGAAGACTTCTTACATCAGTAAACGTCTCTCCATCTTCGCTCTGAAATAACTTCAGATTGGCTACATAATCGATATAGGGTCTTTCTGCAATAAAATTGATGATCACACTGGCATGAAGTGATCCTCCGATCTGTATATCTCTATCTTCACCATATGCCCATGGTGACATAAAGCGTTTGATCTCTTCTATCAACTTGTCTTTATAAAAATCTTCATCGTATCCTTCGTAAAATTTCACAATACACTCTGTAGATACTTGCAGGTACAAAGGATTTGTTACTACTATATCTGCATAGCTAGGCGCATGCATTTGTGCATATTTTTCAATCTGAAACAGGGTGTCAGCCGCTACCTTTGGAGCAAAGGGGTCGAAGGGTAATTTTCCTTTAATATCTGGTACCACAATCACATCTACTCCTCCTGTTCTATCTTTTGCCGGAAGACATTTAGTCTTGTATATCTGAGGAAACTGATTCAATATTACATGTTCATAATCCCACATTGTAAGTGCCCTGTTTTTATGTCGTAACCGTTCGCTAACACGTTTGTATAATGCATCTCCGTTTTCGGCTGGTTTTCCTTTGCTAGAGGTAAAGGGTTGTGTAATCTTGGCGACCTCTGGTATCGGATTAAGCACTTCTGTAATCGTATCGATGGGTAAGGGATTTTCGAAATGTGTAGAATCTACTTCTATTCCAGAAAGTGTAGCACTTAATACCTGACTTCTAATATCAATGGTATCTGATACACCATTTATATCTTTAAAAACACATATTTTAATCCAATGTAAATCGTTAGGCATTAAGGTGCCACCGGTAGTTGCATCTGCAGGTATTTTTATTTTTACAATCCCTGTATTTACCAATCCATTTGTTGTATCTTCTAAAATTCCTGAAGGTGTTATAACCACCCATTCATTATTTCGAATATAACTCCACTGCAATTCAGGTTTTTGAATATCGGGATTAGCACTCCCTTCTGCCATCTGAAACAAAATAGATAGTATCTGTGGCGCTTTCAATTGATCGATTCCCAGATACAACGAACCTTCATCTGTATAAACAGGTATTAGATTTACCTCATTTCCTGGGGATATAAGGTCATATCCAAACGGATGTATATGCCAGATCTTGTTTGTGCTTTTTGAAGTTTCTACATCTGCTGTGATATCTGCACAAGCTATGTAGGAAACTCCTAGTTTTTTTAGCTTAGGTTGATATGGTAAATTAATTCGTAGATTTTTTATTTCTTCTTTTCCGGATAATGCTTGCTTTGTAAATAAGGTATTATATGCAGTATGCTGAAAATTTACAGGTGTTAGTTCTATTCTAAAATATCGCTCCCAGGATACTACCTCCTCTTCATCCATCTCAATATCAAAACGTTCCTTGTATTTATAACCCGGACTTGTTTCTTGCATTCTGGAAGGTATATTTGTAATCGAAATAGCACCTTCTTCTGTAAACAAAGGGAAACCTTCTGATACTTTATTTCCTTCAGTATTTTCTATCATAGTAGATAGTAATACTTCTGCATTGCGATCATGAAAAAATACATCCGCTTTAAAATCACCATCATCTTCAATAATTGCAGCATTTGTTGCCAGTCGTTGCTCTATGAGTTCAGAAAGCTCTTCTTCATTAAGTGCTGCAAGTTCTCCTTCTGTGTGATTGGCCTGTATTAACCAATAATTTTTATAATATTCTGTAAGAGATTTGGGTTGTTGTACCCACTCAAGCTCCAGGTGTAGATCTTTTATCTTTTTCTGAGCTATTTCTTCATTTACGATATAGAAACTGCTTCCTATTTCGGGCTGGAACCCAAAGGGCTCAAAAGGTTTTTTGGTATCAATAGTATTTTGATCGTTTTGTAAGATACTTTGTTGCATTCCCTGCACATCTACCCGTATATGTGCTTTTTGTAATCCAAGGTTTATTAAATGTTCATAATTACTTCGATAGCGTTCTCCTCCTTTTTCTTCTTCTAAAAAATGATGTAGTGTACACACCAGTGTTGGATGCTCTGATGCTACTAAAGAAGAAGATTCTGATCCAAAAGGTGCGACTGGTGGATCATTATCCTGAAGTTGTATTGCTATTTTTAAGGCATTAAGATATACCTGATCCGGTGCATATTTTTGTGCTTTATCGACATTCTCATCAATCAATCCTACTTCTTCAACCTCTAGTATCGAAGTATCCTTAATCCCTATGATTTTATATATTTTTTGAGTGGTATCTACAATGTATTTACCCACATCTGTGATATCAAAGCTTTGATTATCGATGCTAGTAATCGTAGTGTCATTTACTATAATATCTAAAGGAATTTCTGAAGTCGCCCCCACATAATCCCCTAAAGAATAGCTTACTTTATTGGGTGTAAACCACTGTTCATTACTACTAAGGTAGGTCTGAAAGGGATCGTTTTTATCAAAAATCGACTGCAAGCTTTCTATAGTACGATTTTCTTGTCCCAGATCTAGTAGTATCTCAATAGTACGTTTACCATCTTGGAGCAGTAAGGTGGGAGAACTTATAGCAAAACCAATCTCAGATGGTTTTAGGGAATGATTGGATATAGAAGATTCTCTATTACCAAACGTCTTAAATCGCTTACTTTCTTCTTCTTCATCATATTTGCTAAAAACAAATTCTTTGGCATCCGCTGTTGCATAAATATCTGATAACTTTTCTATGCTAGGCGGAAATATAGAGATCGATCGTATCTGGCGCTCAGCGAATTCTAGAATACGATATACTTTATCCTTATCTTCTTCAGAAGCCTTAGCATCTGCTTGAGTTTGCATGATATGTATAAAATCAAGTTCCGTTAATTGCAGGTCTACTATTACATATTCTAACGCTCTTTCAGCTTTTTCATCTGTAGTCTGTATGTCTTCGAATACCTGCTCTAACAAAGCTTTTTCTCCATTATATAAGGGCAATGTATCTCCGGGAGTTGGATTTCCATATACTTTTCTCATCATTACGTCAAATCCTTCAACATCGTGCAATTCTCTAAGATTTTGTTCTCTTTGATGTATGATTTTTTTCTTATGAGCCTTTTCCAAGTGCTTATATACAGGCAGCCAATCTGTAGGGATGCCATCCTTTTCTTCTTGATGTTTTAGAAAAATAAGATCAAAATCATTTCTTTTTAAAAATAGCTCTTGTGTTACATAGGAAATCGCAGCTGCATCCTCTTTTTTTACTGCTTCATTCAGCTCAAAAATATCTCCAATCTGGTTCCCTTGAAAGTCCGGAAGGGCATCTCCTGGATTTGGGTGTCCCAAGGCCATTTCTATCATATCAACAAAGGCCGCATCCTTAGTTTTCCCTCGTTCCTGATGTGTCTCTTGGATCGTAAGAAATTGCTTTGTTACAAAAACATTTTTAAGTTGTGTGATTTGAGCCTTGCTAATTACTGTATCTTCATTAGTGATGTATTGCAATTGATTACCCGAAGCGTCTTCTCCGGCCTCTAATACCGTTCCCTTGTTTACTTCTAGGTATTCGGTATTCTCTTCTAACTCTAATAATACATTGACCACATCCGGCACGGCTCCTTTTGTACTCAGTCCGAGACGTTCTCTAAAATAAAAATCAAGATGTCTTTGTGTAAGTCCATTCATTTTGGATTTCACGTGATTTAATAACTTTAAGAAAGTCATAAACAGTGCTACATGAGGTTTGGATAGTTTAGCTTTCCTTTCTGGATCATTATAAAAACGTTCGGGATTTTCTACATATGCAGCTAATAGATCAGCCCACCGTTTTTGTTGAATCCTTCTTCCTTCCGGAGAATTTTGGTTAAATGTTTGCGGATCGTCAATTAAAAAAGACTCCCAAGTAGTAGTAGGTCTGTTTTCTGTATCAAAAAACTGAAGTTCTTTGGCTATACGTTGTGCTTCGGTAATCAGTTCTTCGATGCTACGATCTTCTATCGCTACATAATCTGGACGAATCGCATCTGTATTACGATCCTGCTGACTGGTTCCGTCTCTAAGGAGTATATTATCTGAATTTTGAATATGAATCATTGTTTCTACTACTTTACTAGGTTTAAGTGGCTTGTATTTTTGTATTCGTAGGTATTAATTCTCCTTGTCCGGGATACATCGGCACAGGGTCTGGTGCGTTCGTTGGAGGCGGTTGTTTTGCCTGTGTTGTAACTTTGAACTCAGCTATAAACATATTCCCTTTCAGAATAATACTTTTAGTACCACTTTTACTTTTTTTTGTTAATTGATCTGAACCTAATTTTTTTATGATTAAAGTTCCTTGACCTGGAACTATAAAAGGAGGTGCTACATATGAACAATTGGTCACTTCTACTTTTGCTTCATCGCCATCTACACAAACCTTTTTCCCTTTAATGGTTGTCTTTCCTGAAGCGATCATTTTTCCGGGTTGTACACTTACCAAGGCACTCCCAAATACCGGAAGGAAATTGACCTGATCACCATCTATAATTATTGCATCCATTTTTTGTTTTGTAATTTCTTTTTAAAGATCAAATGCCACAGTAGCAGCTTCATTAACATAGAAGGGATATACCAGATTAAAGCGGTTATTGGTGCTTCTAACTATATAATCAATCGATATATGTACAATCCCCTCATTTAGATCTATATCCTCTACCTCAACTGCTTCTGTCTGAATTCTTGGTTCATACAATAACAAAGCCCTGGATACCATATTACTCAACTCACTTGCAAATCGTTGGTCTAATTCTTCGAATAAAAACTGAGTAAGATCACATCCAAAATCAGGATGCATCATCCGTTCATTTAAAGAAGTAGACAATAAAATCTGAAGACTTTGTTTGATATCTTCTTCTCCTGTTGTAAGTCCAACATCTGCACCTCCTCCTGAAAAAGAAGGAGGGAACGCCCAACCGTTTCCTAAAAACTTATTGTCCATCTTTTACTGACATTTTGGATGATTCACTATTTGCCATCTGGCTATTATCCTCATAGGATTTTAATTGTGAAGCTCCTTGTTGTTGTATTTTCTCTATGAGTCCTGCTACCTTGATATACGGCTGTTGACCAAGTCCAGCAAGTATTGTATTGGTTTCTGAGACCGTTAATTCGAGTTGTATATTATTTTTATCCATATGTATACTTATATTAAATCCACCTTTTTCCCTTTGATTTTAATTTTCCCTTTAGCATTAATACTAAGATCTCCCTTAGCATCTATCATGAAATCTTTAGCACTCATCAACTTGACACCATTTTTGCCTAACTCTATTCTATTTCCGTGAGCATCTTCTATATTAATCTTCTTTTCTTTTTGGTTGATACAAATGGTCTGTTCATTTGTATGGTCTGTATCTGCGGTAGATAAGGTTACAGTCTCTTTTTCTTTATCAAAAAGAAGTTGAAAATTAGACTTGGTAAAAATTCCCTGGTACGTATTTTTTTTCTTTACTGTATTAGGCACTTTATTACTATGCATTGCTCCCAATACAATGGCTTGTCTAGGATCATCATTTAAGAAACCTATCACCACACGATCTCCTTTTTCTGGGGGGAAGAAGATTCCATGATCTGCTCCCGCATCCAACGAAGTAAACATCGCCAGTACCTCACTAGGTTTTCCTTCTTGATGAAATGCCGGTATATGTACCTGAAGTCTGAATCCATGATCTGCATCTTCGATATGACATATAACAGTACCAACCTGCAAACCATTTACACCTGGAAGCAATCCGGCTGCTTGTGTTTCTATAATATCCGATTGAGCGCTAAACCAGTTTGCATCCATACCAATTTGTAGATAGGTATACCATCCTGAACCCATAACGAATGTATTACGAACACCTGTGATGATATGTTTTCCGTTAAATCGACTTACATTTTCAATTTTTATCGTCTGTCCTACTTTGAGCTTCCCATTTCCATCAATTCTAATGGTTCCCTGTACTGCAGAAAGTCTGGATTTTATAAGCTGTGCATCTGACCAGGATTGAAGTTCAAAAGGATTTGCGGGCACCGGATGAATCAATTGTGCTTCTGTAGCTCCCACCGTATCTGATAACATCGGTACATCATACCCTATGCTTCCTAACGTTTGTTCTTCGGCTTTTTTAGGAAAACTTAATGCCAATTCTTCGCTCTTGGTATCTAAGCCAAACGTATGAATCTTCTCATATTGCCCCTGACTACTCAATTTTAAATCAAAATGTGCTAAATCGATACCAAAGGTTAAGGTAAGATCTGGATTATTGATGTTTGGTGTTTTTACCGATAGTTCCCCATTATCAACTGCTACTAGCTGCCCATTAGCTTCTGCTCTTGATATCATAAAGTCCCAATCCGACACATAGTATTGTACCATTTGCGGATGTGTATACAACGTATCATCAATTTCGTTTACTTTTAGATCTTGGTATTTGCTAATCAGATCTTTTATGATTTTAGTGTCTGTAAGATCTTTATAGACCCTATTTTTTCGTAAACTGGTCATTTTAACACAAGGATCACAAAGCTCTATGGTTAGTTCTGATTGATGTTGAGATCTTTCTATTTCCTGATTAATAACAATACCTTCAAAAATCTTTTCTTCAGTAGTGTTTTTTCCTTCATATCGCATAAAGATTTCTATCAGAGATCCCGGTAAAAAAGCATCTCCATCAAGTGTTTCGAACTTTTGTTTCGCTATACAACCATCATATAGTTTGAGTTCGGCCATTGGTATTTTATTGAACTCTTTATTAGTATCTAAAGACATCAATTGATACGTTCCCAACTGAAGGGTTTTCCCATTGCTTTTGATGGTATTTGTTACTACTGTTGATGCCATATTTTATTTTTCAATTGGAGGAAAATAAATTTCTTGTCCTGGTGTAAGATTCCTAAAACTCTTAAGCTTATTAACACGCGCTACTAATGGATAATACATAGGCGAACCATATATATCCTGACACATTAATGGCAATTGATCACCCGCTTTTACTATTCGATAATGTGTTAAATCAGGAGATTGTAAATCTAATTTTGCTAATTGTTCATCAAGCGCATCATCTTCTATAAAGGAAACATTTAACTCTGCTCGCAATGGATCACCGCTTCTAGCAAACATGGTGTAATTAATATCTAAGCTAGCCAGTCTACAATTAAAGTTTATTGTTTTCCCCCAACTCAATACCAAAAAAGGTGGTTCATGAAGTTTACCTTTGACTTTTACAATGTTTGTCAAAAAATAATCTATTTGATCTTTTACACTTTTTTGGATTCCTAATGCAAGTTTCGCTATAGTTTCCGCTCCATATTGATGTACATTAGTTCCATCAAAAATCAATTTCATTCTTACGGTAGATAATGCACTGTAGGTAAACTCAGCATCTTCCTTATTCAGAGGATTGTTAGGGTTTCTAGCAAACTTATTAGTAAAATTTTGCTGCACTGATTCTGGGTTATACATCACCTCAAAATCAAGTCCATTCGCTGTTCTTTCCTGATTATCAAAAGAGGAAATTTTAAGTTTTTGGAGTTTAAAGGGTCGTAATTTATCCAATACTGACATAGCTATCTAAGGTTTTTCTTTTTCAATATTTTTAATACCTGTTGTACACATTCCTGTACCAAAGCGTTCTGTTCTTTTCCTGCAACCTGGGATGTTTCCGTATTAGATTGCTCCGTATCTGATACTACGGCTCTAATAACGATTTCTTTGATCTCAACAGCCATCTTTTATATCCTTATAATTTGAAATCGTGTATAGGCTAACTCCATAGTGTCAATAGCTACGGTATTGGATTGCGCATCCAGATCAGATACGGACCATTTTACCGGATATGCTTTTAGAAACATCCATCCTCCTATTGGAATACCTTCTTCATTAAATACAGTAACTAATACATTGGAAGGATTAAACTTAAATAATGAAAATGTCGCATTGAATTCTAAATTTAAAGGAGAAGGAATCTCACTTGTAACATATCCTCTTTCTAACACCAAATTGTTATAATTCATCATTTTTGGTGCGCGATGCATATGTAAATTTTCTCCACCTTCATTAATAGTTTCTAACTGTACATCTGTGCTGATACCACTCACTTTTTGAAACCTGAGATCAATAGGATTGGGAACTATCCCACCTGCCAAAAAGAACACTCCAAATCTGTGTGATAATGTGGGTTCCCGGTCTGCAAAATTGATTGCTTTTAAAACATCTAACATAGTGTAATCTTTAATTGTGTTTTATTCTTAAATCGTGAGCTATCAAATTCAGACTTTCAAAGGCGATTTCACTCGCACTTGCACTGAATGATGGTGCATCTAATTTGAAAGGTAATGCTCGGGAAACCTCCCAAATTATGATGCCCATCCCAGCTTCATCACATAGTTCTATTCTGATATCTTTTTTTTCTCCAGACTTGATCCAGTCATACAGATCACTGCGACGTTTGACGATCCCTCTTTTTAAGGTGATATTAATCGGTTTTCGTTGACCTCGAATCAAATGATCCCCTACAACCCAGCTAAAGCCGTGTCTGTATAATACATGGTCATGATCAATTTCTAATCCCGAAATCTCTGAAAAAGACATGATTTCAATCCCATTAATAGTTACCTGATAATTATAAACGGGTAAGGGATACTTTTCTATAATTCTTTGTTTGTCAATTGCCACGATTTGCTATCTTTTAGATATACATTAACCCTACACCTTTCTGAGTTGGTCTAGTATGAAATTAGAATATTACTTGTTTTACTATTTTGCTACGAATGACTTTAGCGACTATGCTTCTTCCATTGTGACTCTAGATGCCATTAGATCCAAAGATTCTATAGCCACATCGTTAGAACTAGCGTCGAAAGAAGGCGCTGTAAGTTTGGTAGGAAATGCATCGATGACCTTCCAACTTACCACGGTACTACCGGTTTCGTCTAAAAGATGTACTACAATATCTCTTTTGTCGATTTGGTTGAGTTGAATATCATTGATCCAATCATAAAAAACAGGAATACTTTTTCCTTTTACCAATCCTTTTTTCATAGAGATGTTTACCGGTTGTATCTGCCCAGGCATATACATAATATTAGGCCCTACTTTACCTCCTGTAGCAAAGCTTTCTTTATAGGTATGTGTTTCGAAAGATAGTTCTAGCCCTGATACTTCAGAGAAACTAATTGACTCTCCATTAATATCTACCCTATAATTATAAATAGGTAATGGATAATCTGTTTTTATTTGTGCTTTTGTTAACGCCATTTTTTTATTTTTTATATGTTTTCTTCTCTATAGATTAGGCCTCCTGTAGTTTGTGGGAGAATTTTAATATGATAAACTCAGCAGGACGTACCGCAGCAAGTCCTATTTCTGCAATCATTCTTCCATTGAGAATGTCTTCTTGTGTCATTGTTTTTCCTAAGCCGATATTTACAAAATAGGCTTGTTCTTCTGTGGCTCCTGCCAGACCACCTTGTTGCCAGATTCCATAAAGGAAACTTTCGATCATGGCCTTTACCTTTAACCAGGTTACAGCATCATTAGATTCAAAAACAGCAAACTGAGATGCTTTTTTGGTAGATTCTTCAATCATATTGAATAATCTTCTAACTGGTACATATCGCCATTCATTAGAATTTCCGTCCAACGTACGAGCACCCCATACCAAGGTTCCTTTACCTACAAAACCACGAATGGCATTGATGGATTTACCATTATTGGAATCTATATTCAATTGTTCCTGATCCTTGGATGTTATTTTCTTTACAGGTGCTATCACTCCATTTAAACTTACATTTGCAGGAGCTTTCCATACACCTCTTTCTCGATCTGTAGTTGCATAGGCACCTGCCACTGCTGGACTAGGAGGTAAGATGATTCGTTGTTTTGAGACTTCGCTCACTATTCTATTGTATAACTCGGATTGCGTTTCTTTGATAGCAAATAAATTAGTGTCTGCTCCATCACCTCCACTTACAACTAGATTCTCTGCTCTTGTATTCGATTTTACGAGCGCAGCGCTCTCTATTACAATAATGTCAAAATCACCCTTACCTGTAGAATCGTCCCAAGCTTCAATAACTTTAGATGCTTCTGTACCATCTCCTACATTGGTAATTGTCAATGTTGCTTCCTCAATACTAAAAGAGGGTGTATTACCAGATCCTTTGTTAATTTTTACTTTAGGATTATCTTGTGCAGCTGCGTTATATACGATAGTAATAGCTTCATCTATTTCTAACTTAATGGTTTCTTGTGCTGAAGAACCAGAGATGATCACATTTTCTTCTTGATACTTGTACGTAAGTGAAGTCTGTAAATAGGGTGTATATGCTGCCCCGTATTTTAGGTTTTTGGTACCAATACCGTTTCTAAAAGTTGCAGCTCTTTCATCCTTATTTTGGATATCAAAAATGCAAAACCTGTCTTTTAATTCCTGGCATTGACTTAAGGCAGTTTGGCATACCAAATGATAATCAGCTGGTTCTAATTGAGTGGCTTCCCCTAACATAATTAAGGTAGGTTCATCTTCTTTACTTACCGCTTCTAAACCTGCTATAAAAGAAGCCGAGTTAGGCGTATCCTCATAGCTCCCGATTGATACAATATAACAATCCCCTCCGCCGTTTTTAAAATATAAATCAATCGCATGATACAAAGTATGCTTCGGAGGAGTAACGGCTATATCATTTATTACTCCTTCGTTTACAGTTACATTAAAAGATGCAGACTGAGCACCTCCAAAAAGCTCTTTGAATTCCAACAGTGTGGATATTCTATAGGCGGTATTTTTGATACTCTCACCATTTTTTTCGGTTTTCTCAGTATATCCAATAAAAGCAGGTACTGCTGTGGAAACTTCTGCTACAGATTGTGGTAATAGAGGTACTTCCTCTGTATACACACCTGGTGTTGAAAATTTAGACATATATTTAAAGTTTTAAAATATTTATAATTAGCATCACGTAAATCGATGTGATTCTTTCGGTATGCTTTTTTCTTACTTAATTTTAATTATTTGAATACCGTTTTGTTCTTCTTTTGGATTTGGTAAATGGCTCATAAGCACATCACCATTTTTGATCAATTTGATATTTTTTATAGGTTTATTGCTGTAGGGAACCAAATCTTTAGACTCAAAAGCCTTTATTTGAGTATTGGGGAAATTTAATCGTAAGGAAGTTACAATCTGATCTGTAGTATTTTCGCTAATAATCATTTCATTAAAACTGATTTGCTCGTCTCTAGATTCTAATGTTATGTTTGGATCATCTGTATTAGAAATAAAGTAATACTTCCATTGTATAGCCTTAGCAGCAAACTGGATCTGGTATGTAAATGACATGCTATCTTCCTCTAGCTGCATTTCACTTCCTTTGATTTCTACTTTTGCCAGAGCAGGAAATCCCTGACAAGTTCCTTCCTGATCAATTGCACTAGCCACTAATCCAACTTGTTTTTTATGTAGTTTTTCATTGGTAAAAAGCATCATTTTACCTTCTTCTACCGTAGACATATCGGTAAATTCCCGAACCGTATCTGAAGTAGGAAAAATGTAAAAAGCAAATACATCATTCTGGATCTTTTCAGAAAAATCCGTGTTTTCTTTATCAATTCCAACAAGGCAACGTATTCCTGTAGTTGTTTTTTTAAGAAGCAATCCTCGTCTTTTTAAAAGCTCCTCTGTTTCTACTACCGGAGTGAGTACCAAATCGGCTGTTTCTCCCGTAAAATAAGAGTGTTCTATAGTAATAGAAAAGAATTCTTGATACTTCATCATCTTGTTTTTATCTCAGCTTTATCAGCTATTTTCTTATGCTTGGTTATTTATACTATTTTCTTGTTCTGTTTCCTCATCTTCTTTGGTTTCTGGAAGAGGGTATTTTTCGCCAATTGCCAGATTGATATCTTGTAGAGGAGTTCCCACAAATTCTATACTTTGCTCATCAATAAAGGATAGCAATCGTACTCTATACAGTACTGATGGCAAGTAAGAAGTGTTTAGAGAGTGCCAAACTTGATTTTGTTCTTCTAAAGGAAGTGAAATTAGTTCTACAATCAATTTCTCTATATTTTCCTCAGAAAGTTGCGGGGAGTTAAGTGGATTAAAAATCCTATTGACTTGAAAAAATTTGATTACGTGGGATAAAAATTTTAGCGCCTGATCATATTTACTGAACTTGGATACAAAAAGAATCAAAAGCTCAATTCTAATTTCGGGATTGGTTTGTGTTCTTATACCATCTCTTACAATTCCTGAATATTGATCGGGATTTCTAAATTTTCTATCTTCTGAAATATTGATAAGAAATGGAGTAATCTTATCATTAGTAAAAGAAACTGGATCATTATTACTCGTACTAATAAATTCTATTAAATCTGATTCTGTAGTTCCTACTACATTTTTAAAATACTCATTGAGCTTATCCTTCAAAACGCTTAATACAACATCAACCATAGCACACTATAAGTTTATTAATTTTTGTTGTATCAAAAGTAGCCCACGATGTCTTGTCTCTACTAGAACAAGTCCGCCAAATCCATAAAGATTTCCGACATGGCGATGGTAAAAATCCGACATGCTATAATATTTACGACGTTTGGCATTTAATAACGTAAGTTATTGTATCGCAGAGTAGTGAACCCGAAGAAATTGATCGATGATTAGAAGACAACGTATATTCTTAAAACACTCCGACCTATTGTTAATTTAATAAACATAAGTAGGTTAATAAAGCCCTTAGAACATTTTGATATATAAATTTCTACATCTTAGAGATTATTTGAAGGGTACAAACTTTTATTAGCTATAAGCATAGCGTTTTTTGTCAATTTAGTAATCGTTGGATAATCAAAATTATCATTTTCATCTTTGATCATTAAATTAGATCCGATCCCTACACAATATGCTCCGGCATTAAACCATTCTCTGATGTTACTTTCTTCTGTAGTAACTCCACCACTAGGCATAATATTTGTCCAAGGACACGGAGCTTTTACTCCTTTTATAAAACCTGGACCTCCAATTTGGCTGGCTGGAAAAATTTTCACGACTTCTGCTCCTAACTCTTCAGCATAATTAATCTCTGATAAGGTTCCGCATCCCGGAATCCATGCGATTTTTCTTCGATTACATACTTTTGCCATATCAGAGTTCAAAACTGGAGATACTATAAAATTAGCTCCGCTCTGCATGAAAAGAGAAGCTGTTCCTGCATCAACTATAGAACCAATACCCAATATCATTCCTGGAAGCTCTTTATTCACCCATTTAATTAATTCAGAAAAGATTTCATGTGCATGATCTCCTCGATTGGTATATTCGAAAACTCTGGCACCCCCATCATAACAAGCTTTAATAATTTTCTTTACAATGGAAATGTCTTTATTATAAAATAAGGGGATAATCTTAGTGTTTCCCATTACTTGTATTGTTTCTATTCTAGTATATTGTGACATGTTATCTTTTTATTCTTCCTGTTAAACTTCCATTTACAACCAATTCAATTTCATTTTCTGTAACTAAATTAGCATCGCCTTCTATAGTATGTTTTAAGGCACAAGCTGCATTAGCAAATTGTAATGCTTTTTGATCTTTATAATGTAATAATCCATGAATTAATCCAGCAGCAAATGCATCCCCTGTACCAATTCTATCTACAATATGAGTGATCTCTAACTCTTCAGTCTCATACAACTCTTTACCATCCCACATGCGCGATTTAATTTTATGCCAATTAGCATTAACAGAAACTCTTGTTTTATCAAAAACTCGGTTTATAGATGGAAAAGTTGACATCAGATGTTTACAACTTTCTACAAATCCATTTATATCATTTTCAAAATTAGTATTTAATAATTCATTTATTTCGTTTGGTCCTCCGATAAAAGTATCTGATAACCCTACCAATTCTCCTAATATTTCTTTAGGATTACCTCCATATTGCCAAAGATTTGCGCGATATGCAGGATCTGCAGATATAGAAATATTTTTATCCCTAGCAATTTGCAATGCTTTCTTTAATCCTTGGTAAGCTCTTTTTGACAACGCTGGAGTAATTCCTGTCCAATGAAACCAATCGCAATCATCAAAAGCTAAATTCCAATCTACTATTTCTGAATTCATCATGGCAAATGCAGAATGAGATCTGTTATAAGAAATCATACTTGATCTCATAACAGCTCCAACTTCTAAGAAATACAATCCCAAAGGGTAAGTAGAAGTCATAACCATACTTGTATCTACTCCATATTGATTTAAAAAACTTTTTGCCGCTTCACCAACAAAATCCTCTGGAACAGCAGCAACATGTTTTACTTCGTTTCCTAATTGAGCTAATGATATTACCACATTTACTTCGGTTCCTCCAAAATAATATTCCAATTGATTGGACTGAACTAATTTTTTGTTCCCTGGGGGTGAAATTCTCATTACGATCTCACCAAAAGTTATTATTTTTTTCATTCTATGTTTATAATTTTACCATCACTTTTTTGTTTTCCCTAAAAAAAGATTCTTCAATTCGGTTGATTTTTTATTAAAACCCCACTCAATATATCTTTCTATTTTTGATATGAGACATACAAAAGTTTAATTGTATTCAATTCCGTTGGGGGAAGAATATCACAAATAAATAATGCTTTTATACTTATGTTCTTCTACATATAAATTTTAAAAACTATATAAAAGTGGGGTTGAAAAATTAGTTATTCATTCATTGTATATATTAGTTTTTGATCAATTTTAAAGTTGATTTACTTTTATCTAAATTATCTATTACAATAAAATAAGCTCCTTTTGGTAAACGTTCTATATTGATCATATGATCATGGCTCAGTTTTTCCTCAATATATTTGGCTCCTTTTATATCATATACATGTATATCATGCTCAATTTCTTTGTTCAATCCTCGAATAAATACTGTTGCAGTAGAAGGATTAGGAAAAAGACTTAACGTTCTCAAATCTTTATTTTTACTAAGCGTTCTATTATTATTTATTCTGGTTAATGTAATTTTATCCAAATTCCATTGCCATGGATTCGTCCCAGATGCAAGCACTCGTACTGTATGATTTCCTGATGTCAAATTTGTTATCGTATTAGAAGATACTAGTGCACTATAATTATCCCACTGACCACTATTAGTAACATTATCAGTAGCTACTACAACACCATCGATTAATAACTGAACTTGAGCATTATTAGATGGAGTAGATATCTGATACTCAATTTTATAATTCCCAGAGCTACCTACATTTATTGTATATTCTGCCCAATCACCAGTATTGACATAATTGATACTAGTTCCTGTGGCGTTTACACCAAAGCCAGGACCTCCCGCATTACTATCATTATAAGTGCCTCCTGTATTAATAAAGTCTTCTGCCTCTATTACAATATCATCTGTAGTAGGGTTACTTGTTACTGTTACCGTAGCTGTCGTTGTAAATCCTCCATCAGTAGTATTCAGCGTAATTGTTGTAGTACCGTTTCCTATAGCGGTTAAAACACCGCTTTGATTTACGGTAGCTACAGAAGTATTACTGGAAGTAAAAGTCATTGTTTTCACAGAAGCATTCGCGGGAATCACAGCACCTGTCAAATAACCGGTTTCACCCACAGCCAAAGACAAATTATTTGGTGTTACAGTCACCCCAGTTACAGGAATAGTATTGTTAGATGAGATAGGTTTATATACCCGCAGCCAATCCACTTTCATAGTGTTTCTTGCAGGATCATTTAATTGAGCATCAGTTGGAGTACGACCAGCTAATACATGCCAATCTTGAGATTCTACATTAATAATAATATCCATTTCTTTTGTAAATCCATTCCCTCCTTGATAATTAAAAGGGTCTATAACACTTACAGAAGATGTATTACTTGCTGCTTGTAAAGTTTGAAATGAATAACTACTCCCAGTAGCATATTGTACCGCTAACTGAAATCCATCACTACCTGTATCCAGAGCTCCATTAGTCATGGTCGGATAGGTATAAAACCAGGTGCCATTTCTTTTTGTTGCAAATGCTTTATCATATAGAACTCTTACTAATTCTCCATCTACATAGTATTCAAAATGAAAAGGACTGATCCAGTTTACACCGATACGCACATATCTTCTATTACCATTATTCCATGACCATTCACCCCAATTATTTACATCTGATCTACTCCACCAACTATTGCGATCTCTTGGTTGGTAATCTGTAAATGGACTACGAACAAAAGAGTGATGACTTAAATGAATAAATTCAGAAAAAAATGCATTACCCTGCTCATCACCACCATAACATTCTATAATATCAATTTCTTGTGTATCATCAGGACTTAGTAACCAAACATCAGAAGCCAATACAATATCTGCTACACTTACATTTGCTTCTACATAAACTGGAAATTTCACTCTACTATTAGATGTTATACATCCAGCATTAACACCTGGCACTCCCAATTTTGCAGTACTAGGGTTTCTGGAGGCTCGTAGAACTAAATCACTTCCATTAACCGATACATGATTATGTTGCCAGTAGGTTGTACCTGGGCCATCCCATCCGTTATGATAAAAGTTATACCATTTATTACTTCCGAAACTTGAACGTTGATTCGTTTCATTAAACGTATAATTAAAACTATCTGAAGGTCCTTCTTGAAGTTCCCATATTTTACCTTGACCTGCGTTGGCAGGGACTGAAATCCCATTCCAATCTTGAGCTTGTAGTTGTAAAAAAACCAAGCAAAACGCAATTAATAATGTTTGTGTTTTCATATAAAAATGATTTGTGTTAGTTAAAATTTATTTTTGGTATTAACGGTTTTAAAAGTGTTGATATCGTTCTTTGATGATATCAACACTTTTAAAATACCTACTATGCAATATGGGTTTCTTAAATCTGAAAAATTATATCAATTAGTTTTTGATCAATTTTAAAGTCGTCCTTTTTCTTTCGGAATTATTAATAGTTAGGAAATAAACTCCTTTTGGTAGCCTCTCGATATTAATCATATGATTTTTGTCTAATTTTTGACCCAGATATTTGGCTCCTTTTATATCATATATATGGATATCATGTTCAATTTCTTTATTCAGTCCTCGAATAAATACTGTTCCTGTAGAAGGGTTAGGAAAAAGACTTAGTTCTCCTAAATCTTTATTTTTACTCAGCGTTCTATTGTTATTGTTTATTCTGGTTAATGTAATTTTATCCAAATTCCATTGCCATGGATTCGTCCCAGATGCAAGTACTCGTACCGTATGGTTTCCTGATGTCAAATTTGCTATAGTATTAGAAGATACTAAGGCATTATAACTATCCCACTGACCATTATTTGCAACATTATCGGTAGCTACTACAACACCATCGATTAATAGCTGAATCTGAGCATTATTAGACGGAGTAGATATCTGATATTCAATTTTATAATCCCCAGAAGTGCTTACATTGATTGTATATTCTGCCCAGTCACCATTGTTGACGTAATTGATGTTAGTAGCTGTTCTGTTTACACCAAGGCCAGGACCTCCTACATTAGCATCATTATAAGTACCCCCGGTACTAGTAAAAGTTTCGGCTTCAATTATTATAATATCTGAAGGAGGTGTGTTGTCATTTACAGTAACTGTGGTAGAGGAAGTAAACCCTCCATCTATTGTGGTCGCTGTTATAATTGCATTACCATTGGCGTTTGCAGTTACTATACCATTAGTGTCTACAGTAGCTATTGCTGTATTATTACTACTCCATGTTACATTTTTATTAGTTGCATTGGCCGGAGAAATAGTTGCAGAAATTGTAGAGTTTTGCCCGACATCAAGAGATACATTTGCAGGTGAAAGATTCACTCCTGTAACAGCAATAGGGTCGGGATCAGTACTGCCATCTGATCTACCAGGCTTCTTAGAGAAATCCCATGTTAATAAATTAACTATGTTAACTTCTCCAACATGTTGAAAATCTACAACAATAGTGTTGTTTGTTTGTACCAAACTTGCCGGAACTGGAATTTCTAAAGCTCCAAACCATTTTGACCTATTTTGAGTTTCTCCTCTCCAATCAAAAGGAGTTTCTATTTCAACTCCATTAAAAGTTAATTTATTAATAGATAAGAATCCATTCTCGGTTTGAGGTGCATCAAAAAGAGTAACGGTCATTTTTATCATTGCTTCGGCTTTGTCTGCATCAATAGGTACTGTAACATTATTTACAAAAAATGTATTATCTCCACTATTAATAGCTACTCTTTGATTGTTACTAACAGGTTCTCCGTAAAATTTGTTTTCTACTGAAGTTTGATTGATTGCAACTGCATTAGGTAATGTATATTTTAATATCATTGTTGCTTCTGATCCCAACGTAACTGATGATGGAATATTATTAGTAGTATTATCATCTAAAACAATATTTCTAACTCCTTCTAAATAAAGATGCTTTATACGAACACTTGTTGGATTATTATCATTATCCTCAAATAAATTCAAATTAATAGTCGTATTTTGTTCTTGTAGGTTATTTAAAATTAAGTACACTTCATTACCATCAACATAACTATCCACCTGTATATCAGGGTCTGAGGATTTAGTATCAACTCTTGTTCCATCAACATCATCCCATAATTCGTACCATTTTACAAGCTCACTATATTCCCAAACACCATCACCGTCGTCATCACGTAAAGTTTTATAATGATATACAACTTCTGGTATACCATCACCATTATTATCGATATCTCTAAACTGCGCTTTTAATAAGTGAAAAGGCATTGATAATTCGATATAATCAGGTCTTTCTAAAAACTGCATCATCATTGCACTAAAAGGTTTTAGGTTTTCCCAATCAAATCGGGTATCGTGTGGCATTGGATCCCATGAATTAGCAACTGCTCCATATTCAGAAATAATAACAGGCTTTCTATTATTTTTCCCATTCATAAATACATCGTACCATTCTAACATTTCTAAAGTAGCTTCCACATGTCCACCTGATCTTCTTTGTCCTCCTTGATTCTGATATTGAGGCCAATCATAAAAGTGCACTGAATAAAAATCCATATTATCACCAACTCTGTCAATAAATTCTTTCCAAATTACATCCCATTGGTACCATGGTGTATCTCTTGGACGATTAAATAAAGGTGTATCCACCTGGCTTCTTGCATATGCCTTAGCTACTTCATCTGCTGCTGTATTTCCATAAAAACCATCTACATAACTAGCTCTTGCAAAGCGAGAAATACCATCACCCCTAAATAGATCATGTAATCCCCAAGTCATACCTCCAATTTTAGGAGCACGATTACCTAATCTTTGTTTAATACCTTGAGCTACCAAATTGTGGTACTCCATAATATCTTCCCAACTTGACATCATAAATTGCCCGGTATTTAAAGGGAAATCAGGTTCGTTGATTACTTCCCAGTATTCTGGCATAACAACACCTTCTTGACTTGCGTTTTCAACAAAAAACTCTTCTAGATATTGAACCATCCAAGCTGCAGAAGTTTCTATGTCTTGAGGAATCCAGGTGAAACCATTTTCTCTTCCCCATGTAGATCCATTTAATCCATTTTCAAAATAAGAAAGTGTTGGATAAGTAGGATGTGGGTTAGTTCCCATTATTGCTCCTCTAGATTGCTCGTTCTTATATTTAAGCAAACCTCTGTCTGTTATTCTTTGCTGATACTCACCTTGCCAAAAATCTAATAATACAGATAAACTATCAGGATCATGATGTTGTCTGTTATTTTCATCTTCTGGTGAGAATTGATGTAAAAAAGATGCAACTCCGTTATCACGACCTAACTGCACATCTAGATCTTCGAACAAGCGTTCAGCTTTATCTAATTCTCCTTCCCATGCGTTTTCATAAAGACTGGAGTGCATGGTAATATGTCTTTCTCTTCCAAAATCAGATATTCCTCCTACAGAATGTTTGATATTTAGATTTACATCTACTTCTACATTTTGGGCTCTGTTTACTATGGGATATAATAAAATGAGGCCCATTACTAAATAATGATTAATTGTTTTCATGTTAAATACGTTTGTGTTTATATAATTTAAAGGGTTAATACGCAATTATGTGATATACATTGATTGTTAGTGAACTCTAGGTTGTTTATAATTCACCGTCTAAAAAGCGAATCGCTTTTTACTAAAATGGATATCATGGATAAGCTTGAGATTACTAAAAAGTAACTTCTGCGCTCTATTTTTTTAAATCATTAAACAGCTAAAACCAAAAGTAGATTTACTTCAATTTGCTCTCTAGTCTAGTTCAGAATAGACATTAGTTTATATAAACTTTTTATACCAAAAATGGATAAAAGCAAATTATAAGAGTAAAAAAATGAAGTCTTGTGGATTGGTTAACGTGCTATATATAGCGCGGTCCATAAGCCTTTTCTTAGGTTATAAGTGTTTTAAGAGTTTGTGTTAATAGGTTAATAATTTTATCAGTACTTATATCTTATGTATTTATAAATAATAGTTTTTTAAATCAGACATATATTGATTCATGATAAAAATGAGGTCACTTATAGTAAATAGTTTTTCTAATAAATAACCTCATTTTTCAGTATTCAAAATTGACTAAACAAATTTTATTTAATTAAGGCCTAAGAATTACTTCACTAACTGATAAATCATCAATATAAACTCTAAGATCATTATCATTGCCTTCATTTAAGAACCTAATCATTATCTCTTTAGGTCCATCAGAAGCAGTAGTGGTAATAATTATTGAATTAAATACCCACTCGTTAAGAGGAATATTAAGGAATGGAATTACTGGTCCTGCAATACTATAATTAGGCCCCCCTGTTTGATTAAAATAATATCTAAACTCTGGGTCAAATCCTGTAGTAGCACGATCAATACTAGTTTCTAAATACGACCAAACCCCTAGTTGATATGTTTTTCCTGTTTCAAATGGAAATTCTTTCCCTTGGTTATATATAACACTATTGGTATTAGCACTTGCAGTAACAAGACCACTGTTTATACCGGTATGAGCTCTTGTGTTATTCACTGTTAAAGTTGCATCAAGTGAGGTCCCAAAAGCAAATCCTCCATCTATCCAATCCGAAGAAAGTGAGTTTTCAAAACCAGGATCTGTTGTAGCAGCTGTTGCCTCTAGCAAATTTGGACTTTGTTCAAATATATTCATTGGTACATCAGTAAAACTATCTGATTGGACTCCATCAGCAGTGGATAGCCCTCCCGCTGTATATGAGACCGTTACCGTATCGTCTATATATATCAACTCTCCGTCTAAAGTAATATTCAAAATATTTCTTTCAGTAGGGTTAATACTTACACTACTAATTGTAGCAGGTATTACACTACCTCCATTTTCAATAGCAATAGAAAAATCTGTAGCATTAATTGTTGTTTCATCCATTTCTCTACTAAATTCGAGGGCTAGAGTACCATCCCTTTTTCCTTCAACATTACCTAATGTTACAGGGTCTGTAGAAGGAATAACTTTAATTAATTTTTCAAACGATATAGTATCACCTCCAAAAGGTCTTGGTGTATTCGCTATTACTTTGAAATCATATACTCCTATACGTTTATAAGACACATCAACCTGATTCATAGTACCTACCACTTCATCCGGATCTCCTCCATCCAGTGTCCAAGCAATATTTTGTGGTAAACCTACAGGATCAAAAGTGTAACGAACAGATCGACTTGCGATAACTTCATTTTCTACATTATTTGATAAATTAAGAGCAGCCCCAAGAGAACCATCTGGATTAATATAGTTTGCTTTTAGGTCAATTTTAATAGGCTCTAGTACAGTAACTACTATCGTTGTATCTAATTTGGTTCCTCTTTGTACACCATTTACGAATGCACTTTCTTCAAAAGTTTGAGTTAATGTTACATTATGTTGCCCAACTCTATTAAAAATGGGTTTTATCCTACTTTCACTAGATTCAGTAATATTAGCTACACCTTCTGGAATGCTCCAGGTTCTAGAGATAACACCTGAAGAAATGTCTCCAAATGAAAGAGAAGTATTCACACGTATAGCATTACCTTGAGTTTGCTCTGAAGTAAAGATTACTCTTTTACTCGGAATATCAGTATCAACATCATCATTTTGACAATTGGTCATCAAAAGAATTGTAGTGACCAAAAGCATTATTATTTTTAAATATTTTTTCATATCATCAATTTTTTATTAACCACCAATTTGATCGTTTGTTTGTAATTCAATAGCAGGTACCGGTAAATAATCATGAATTTGTGGGTTATAATTTTCACTAGGAGTACGAAAATCTGGTCTTACTTTCTCCCTAATGAATAAAGGGGCAACCCCTGCACCACTGCCAGGCACATTAGGATCTGCAATTACATCTAAAATTCCTGATTGATTTTGGGTTCTCCACAACTCATCTTGGGCAAGCTCATTCAATACACTTCCTGCAATTCCCCAACGTACTAAATCTTTCCATCGAAAACCTTCAAAACATAATTCTAATGGTCTTTCTACTCTTCTAATATGAGTTCTTACACTTTCTACACTTGCAACTGCAAAAGATCGTGGCCTTGATGCTACCTGTTCACTAATATGAAACTCAGGAATGCCTCCATCATCTGTTATGTATTGTCTTAATGTAATTACACCTGCTCTTGTTCTCACTCTATCTATGAAATCAATAGCAGTATCAAAATCTCCATTAGCTTCTAAAACAGCCTCTGCATACATTAAATAAACATCAGCCAATCGAATAACTCTATAATTAATTTCGGATCTTCTATTACCATCTTCCTGTTCGAGATGATACCAGTTCGAGTATTTTTTAACATAAGAACTTTGTCCAAATACCCATCCAGGTCTACTTCCTATTGGCAAACCATAATAAAGTCCATCTCCATCAATAGGTACTATACTTGCTCCCATTCTTTTAGACTGGATATTACCATCATTAATAGGGTTACTGGGATCAATTTCATCCCTAACAAAAAGTTCATGCATGTAGTATGTAGGCAATATAGTATTAAAACCACCAAACCTTAGATGGCCAGTCGATAGCGCTACATCAGCTGTTTCTGAACCTGCTACACCTGGGTAATTGTCTACAACAATACCATTTCCTCCTGGATTAAACTCTACAGAAAAGGGTACTTCAAAAATAGATTCTACATTAAAACCTTCTTCATGAGAGAAATTATCTAGGTTATTAGGAGCCAAACTATAAATACCAGCATCAATAACTTCTCTAAATTCTCCGGCTGCTTGAGACCATTCCTTACTATATAAATAGCTTTTTCCTAACAAAGAAGTAGCAGCTCCCCAGGTAACCCTTCCTTCTTCATTATCAGGCCATGACTGAGGTAAATTTGCTTTGGCGAATAAAAGATCTGGTAGAATCACCTGATCGGTAATTTCTTCTATTGAACTAAATGGAATCGATAATTCTTCATTCGTATTAGGAACTGAAGTTCTTATCACACCGCCACCATAAGAATGTGCTATCTCAAAATAGAAATATGCTCTTAGAAAACGAACTTGAGCCTCTACCAAAATAGCTTCTTCTTGAGTAGGGAAAACGTCACTATTAACTTCTAACTGGTCAAGGATCTGATTTGCTCTAAAAACACCAATATATAATGCACTCCACTTATTAACGACATGAGCATCTCCATCATTAACATTTAAATTGGAAAGACGAAACCATGGAATATAAAAATCCTCTGATCCAGCCTCATCTCCACGTACCATTTCCAAAGGTATCCCAGCTCCACTAATTGCCTGAAATTGTAATGCACCATATGTAGCAATTAAAGCGGCATCAAAATCTTGAGGAGTCTTCCAAAAAGTAGCTTCTGTAACTGCATTTGGGTTTTCTATATCTAACACATCTTTATCGCAACTTATCGTAAGAAGCGAAATAAAACATAATATCAGAAAAACTTTAATTTTATTATATTGTATCATAATACTTAATATTTTTTTTAGAAATCAAGTTGAAGACCAAATAAAAATCTTCTTGTAATAGGATAAGACACGGCATCTACTCCTCTTGTAAAAATTCCATCTCCAGCTACTTCGGGATCAAAACCTGTATAATCTGTAAAAGTAAAAGGATTTTGCGCTGTAGTATAAATTCTAACTTTACTGAAAAAATCAGGTAATGAAGTCTCTGGAATAGAATATCCTAATGTGATATTACGTATACGCAAATAGGATCCGTCTTCTAAAAAGAAGTTTGATCTAGGTCTAACACTACTAGAGATTCCGTTATCTCGTGCTGGAATGTCAGAGGTTGGATTTGACGGTGTCCATTGGCCAAATTGCTCTAAATGTCTACCATATACAAAAGCTACTAAACGAGAAGCATTATAAACTTCGGCACCATAAGCCAAATAGTTTTGGATAAAAAAATCAAAGCCTTTATATTCTAAGTTTATATTAAGACCCGCTTCAAATTCTGGTTGACCCGAACCTGAATATACTCTGTCATCATCATTAATCAGACCATCTCGAGCATCAGGAACACCATCCCCATTGGTATCAACAGTAAGTTGATCTATAAAAGCAAGGTCACCTAGCTGTGCTGCGTTACCACCAATTCTACTATTATAATCATCGACCTGTTCCTGGGTTTTTAAAATTCCATCATTTTGAATTAAGAAGAAGGCACCTGCTTCGTATCCTTCAGCCAAGAAAGTTGTTAAATCATTATTCGCTTGACTAAATATAGTCTGTCCCCCAGCAAAACCTCTTGATACACCATTAAGATCGGTAACTTCATTTTTATTTTTAGTAAAAGTCCCAGATACACCCCACTTTAAACCATATTTTGTTTGGTCTCTATACGATAATGCAATTTCAATTCCTTTATTGGTAAGATTTCCTGCATTTACAAGGCGAGCTCCAAAAACATTACCTTGGACAGGGGTATTAGCTCCTGCAGAAGCAGGTAATCTCTCTTGTAACAAAAGATCTTCTCTGTCATTTTGATACACATCCAATGTAAGGTTCAATTTATTACTAAACATTCCCAAATCAAGACCTATATTTTTAGATATTTTAGTTTCCCACTTGATATTTTCATCAAAAAAGCGTCGGGCAGTTTGACCAAATTCTAATTCACCACCAAAAATATAATTTACCCCAGTTTCAATTTGTGGATTAAACAGATACGGGGGAATATTTTGATTTCCAATTTCTGCCCAACTGGCTCTTATTTTTAAATTGTTAATAGCGTCTAGGTTTGCATTCCTAAAGAATGGTTCTTCACTAACATTCCAACCTACAGAAAATCCAAAAAAGTTACCAAATCTATTATTAGGCCCAAAATTAGAAGATCCATCCCTTCTATAACTTCCAGAAATAAGATAACGATCATCAAAATTATATTGAATCCTCGTTAAAAGTCCTGTTAAAACGTTCTTGGTATCAATTCCAAGTGGGGTTGTACCATTTTCTCCTTGTGAAAGCACGCTAGTTGCATTACTGGGCAAACCTATTATACCCGTTTGAACATTTTTTGAATCAAACTGTTCATAGGACGTCAATGCTAATAATTTTAAACCATGCTTCCCAAAATCTTTAGAATAATTTATAGAGTTTTCTATAGTACTTCTTTCAGAAAATATAAAACTTTCGTCAAGTAATGCATCTACATTAGAACCATTGGGGACAAGTGCCCCAGTATTATCGAATAACAGATATTGAGGTCGAAAGAATTTACGCCTGAAATCAAATGTGTTTCTACCCAAATTAGCTCTATAGGTTAACCCCTCAAGAATTTCAAAATCTACACTAAATGCAATATTAGAAGTTCTTGTCACTCTATCATCTTCATTATTAAGTAATCTTGTTAAAAAACCTAATAATACTGGGTTTGAACTACTACCTTGATTTAATTGAACAACTCCGTTTACAGGACTTATATCTGCAATTGGAGCCTGAAAAGGCCTTTGAGATATTGCAAATTCATATAAGCCAAATGGTTCTTGTTCTCTATTTTCTTCGGTAAACCCAATACTAGAGAATATTTTAAGCCTGTCCTTTTTGTATTCACCAGTTATCCTGGTAGTTAACCTATCAAAACCCGAATTAATCAAAACACCATCTTGTTCAAAATAAGAACCATTAAGGTTAAGTGTTAAATTTTCGCTTCCCCCGGAAACGTTAATACTATGATTTTGCATTAACGCATTATCATTTTGGATATCATTAACAAAATCACTATCAAAATCTAAGGCATTTGGACTCAAAAACAATAATTGGTTTGTAGTTCCTAATCTTTCATTAACTGCTAAATCAGAAAAATACTGTTGATCAGTATTCATTAAAGGAATTCCCGAGGTGATATTTTGGGCAGCAATGTACGTATCATATTCTACTCTTAATTGTCCTTTATTTCCTCTTTTGGTAGTAATTAAAATTACACCATTTGCAGCCCTTGTACCATATATAGATGCAGAAGCTCCATCTTTTAATACATTTATAGATTCAATTTGATTTGGAGCTATGTTTGGATTACCTTGAAAAGGTACTCCATCAACTACAAACAAAGGCCCTAAAGACCCTGGACTCAAAGACCCGACACCTCTAATCTGAATATTAGCGACATCGCCAGGACGGCCATTAGCCTGTATGTTAACACCTGCAATTTGCCCTTGTATCGACTCTCCCAAATCTGATACAGGAGCTTTGGAAATGATATCTGAGCTCAACCTTGTTACAGCTCCAGTAACTTCAATTTTCCTTTGAGTACCGTATCCAACCACAACAACTTGCTCCAGCTCTTGACTTGATACCTCCATAACCACATTAATTGTAGTTTGCTCCTCTGTCTTAATGGATTGCGTTATAAACCCAACTGATGAAAAAACTAAAATTTCACCTTTGTTGACTTTAATAGTATAATTTCCATCAAAATCTGAAACAGTTCCCCTGTCAGTCCCCTGTACTAAAATATTTACCCCAAGTATAGGAATACTACCATCTGTTATTGTACCTGAAATATTTACTTTTTCTTGCGCTTGTGTAGTCGCAGAAAAAATGATCAAAGTAAACATCCATAACAAATGATATTTTCTTTCAAAAATTGTTTTGTTTTTTTTCATAAATAAAATAGCTTAATAAAAATCTGTGTCTTTTGAAGATTCCGCATGTTTTTAAAAAACCTATCGCGAAATATTCAAAACAAACATATAAATCTTAAATTTTTATTAAAAAAAAACAGACTAGACTAAAACTAGACGGTCATTTCTTAGGTATAAAACCAAGTCTAAAAAGCTAAAAAACAACTACTTAATTTAAAACGAATGATCTCGGGAATTTTGGATTTTGTGAATTTTTAAAAATTTGTATCCCTTATATTTTATCTGTATCTAAAATTACATAGTAGTTAAACATACTCACCTATTATTAATGAATTGACATTTTTAGGTATTTGATATTATTAAAATCAAAAAGCTCTTTTCTCAAAAAAAACATATCTGCTTATTTTTTTATTACTTGTGTTGATCAAAACAATTTCAATAGTTTTTGAACACAATAATAAATGAAGACTTTATATTATTTCAATCAAATAAATCCCAGTATACCATAGTAAAAACCTATAATTATACGATAATGCATAGACTCATCATCAATATAATCTGTCTTGTTAATTTGTCTTTAAAAAAGGATAGATAACGAAAAGGGTATAGGGGTTCTTTTAAAGTCTTTTTAAGTTTTATCAGAGTATTGTATAGTTTTTGTCTAGTGTCATTTTTATTCTTAAAAAATAAAGAGTACTAATTTTAAAGCATCAAAATTCTGGGCAATACCATAGTCTTTTTTGTTTTAAAACCTCGAAAATGATTTCTAATACTATTTATAGTATTCTTTTCTTCCGTTTTTTGAGTCTTTTATTAAACAAAAGACAGATTATTTATTCATAAATCTTTATGCTTTATAATCGTCTTTGCGCTTTACAGTATAGACTAAAGAATAGAGTGACGACTAAAAAAATCCATCTCTTAAAGCCCTGAATAAAATAATTACTTAAACTAAATTCTTATGAAAATGAAACTGTTTTTATTAATCACTTGTGCCTATGTTTTTATTAATTCCTGTTCTAGTGATAATACAACTACCGAAACTCCAATAACAGAAGCAGAAACTCCTGACCCAGAACCAGATCCTGATCCTGTAGATCCAGATAGTGTTGGCACTGATTGGGAAGGTATCGCCGTTCCTGCTTCTGCGGGTGAAGGTAAATCATGGAAGCTACAAAGCGACTCCTCTGATGATTTTAATTACTCCTTTGCAGCAACCTCAGCTGAAGCTACTTTTGGAAATAAGTGGACTAATTTTTATCATAACAATTGGGAAGGTCCCGGACCTACAAAATGGGTAAGACAAAATGTATCTGTTTCTGGTGGCGAATTACAAATAAAAGCATCTAGAAATGATGGTGAAATGAAATCATTTGATGTAGATTGTGATACCGACGGAGTAACAGAAACCTGGACTTTACCCACGACAAGAGCCGGATGTATAACCTCTACCAAAAGAGTCTTATATCCTGTATATATCGAAGCTCGTGTAAGAGTAGCAAATGCAGTAACTGCTTCTGATGTTTGGTTATTAAGTCCTGATGACACACAAGAAATTGATATTATCGAAGCTTATGGCGGAAAAGGTGAGGATGATCGAAATGTTTGGCTTGCAGAACGCGTACATTTGAGTCATCATACTTTTATTCGTGATCCTTTTCAGGATTATCAGCCTACAGATATTGGTAGTTGGTGGAGAAAAGACGGAGTAAATCAATGGGGAGGAAAATGGGTACGCGTAGGAGTATACTGGAGAGATCCTAAGCATCTTGAATATTACATAGATGGAGAACATGTAAGAACATTATCTGATAATGCTTTTGCAAGTCGTGACATAAATGGTAATTGGCAATATACCTATCCCAAACCTTTAGAAGGAGGAATAATTCCTAAGGGCGGAAATGGGTTTCAGGCGACAAATACTGCTACAAGTCTTGAAGAAGCTCAAAATTCATCAACAACAAGTGTAATTGATCCATTAAATTACTTGGCAAATGGAATGAACTTGGATAAAGAAATGGATATTATCATCAATGTTGAAGATCAAAACTGGAATGCTTGTAACGGACGTACACCTAAAGATTCTGAGATTCAAAACACAGATGACCATACATTTAAAGTAGACTGGATTCGTGTTTATAAACCAATAGATGCTAATTAATCTTTTTATCTAAATATAACAACAAAAAGCAGCCTTGTATTCTTACCAAATACAAGGCCGTTGTTTTAACATATTTGAAATAGTTAAAAAAGTTTGATTATAAAAAAATAGAGAGATTTCTCCCTAAAAATCAAACTCAATATATTTTAAATTATATAAAATTTATAAGTATCCTTATAAAGAATGGTACCTTTAAGATCATAGTTAAATCTTGACTTCTATAATCAAAATTTTCGATCAAAAAATTCAGCTAAAAGAACAACAATTTTATTGCATTCCGTTTCCTACTGCAATAACAACAACTCCTATAGTCATAGTTATCAAACCTAGATATAAAAACATTTTAGGTTTTGTACCGGTTTTACTCCATTCACCAGTTAAGAGTCCTGTAATTATAGCAACTGCTACACATGATGTATTAAAAATCGCATAACCGACTGTATTACCCGAAGACCCAAGTTTATAAGCTGCAAAGGCAAACGTTCCTGAAGCAGCAAAATTCAATAAAGCCATTATAAAAGTAGATATTATGTTTTTGCCTGTATGAGAAGAACTAAACTTACCCCATAGTTTTTTTACACTCAATTGATACATAAAATAAGGTATAACAAAAAGACCTCCAGAAACATATATGACAATCATCACCATAACGGCAGTTACCCATTCTGGATTTCCTGCTTGTTGACTAGCTTCATGTAAATAAGGTCTTCCAAAAGCATTAGCATAACTAAAGCCTGTTGCTAATAACCCACCTGCAACGGCTATAATAATACCAATGATCATAGACGAATTTTTATTATTACTGGTATCTTGATTTTCTGTATTTTCATTTTGTCTAAGAATACCTGCTTTTCCGTTAAAGAACACACCTAAAAGCACAATAATAATTCCTATTAAAATCACGCTAAACACATTGGAAGGTGGTAAACCATCTACAAGAAATGGCAACAATGAACCTACTAAAATTACAGTCCCTATGAATATAGAAAACCCTAAGGACAAACCAATATGATTAATTGCTTTACCCCACATCATTGCTCCAACTCCCCAAAGAACACTAGCAAAAACCATTTTCCAAAGAATATCTGTAGGGATATTAGTAATAATACTATTAAATCCTGTAACTAATAAAAAACCCGCCGCAATCGGAATGATGAACATGTTAATTAAAAACATCATTCCCCAGGTATTCTCAAATTCATAGCCTTTGGTGTATTTTTCTGGTAATGCATATAAACCTAACATGAGACCTGCAATAATGGCAATTAAAACTCCTAAAATCATAATATTGAATTTTACTTAGATGAAGTGTGAATATTTATTTGTTGTATGGTATTTATTAAGTAGTGTAAAATTTAAAGATTGTTTTACTGGTGTATGGGTCTCCCGGATATGTGATTGCTTTTGGAGCGATATCAAGATTTGGACCATTAGGATATCTATGCGTCTCACAACAAAAAGCTTTATATCTACCATATTGATCTCCATTTTCTCTTTTTAAATGGTCTGAAGTAAAGTATCCCGAATAAAAAAGCATTCCAGGTTCTGTAGTTAAAACATCCATTGCTCTACCACTTTTAAAATGTTCAATAGAAGCTACTTTCTTTAGTTGGAAATCTTTTTTAAAAAGGAAGTACGTATCAAAACCTGTTTCCATCTGATTCAAAGCTTTACTAAATAGTTTTCCTTTTCTAAAATCTTCCGGTCGATCAACCACTTCTATTTTATTACCTTGCGGAACTCCTTTTTCATTTCCTTCAAGAAATGCTTCAGAATGTATCGTTACTTTATGGTTGTGAACAGTTTCTTTAAAACCCGACAAATTAAAATAAGAATGGTTGGTTAACGAGATAGGAGTGGCTTTATCTGTCTCTGCATGGTAAGAAATAATTAATTCATTGTTGTTATTAAGGGTAAATCGTGCTTTTACATTTACATTTCCAGGATAACCCTCTTCCATGTGGCCGCTGTGAAGAGTTAATGCTAAAAGAACTTCATTTTCTCCTTCTGTAGATTCATCTATTTGCCACATACGTCGATCAAACCCTTGAATTCCACCATGCAAATGGTTTCCTCTATCATTTCCTGCAAGGGTATACTCTTCGTCTTCTAATCTAAATTTACCTTCATGAATTCTAGAAGCATATCTACCTATTGTTCCTCCAAAATAAGGAGCATTATTTTTATACTCCTCAGAAAAATACCCTTCTATATTTTCAAAACCACAAGTAATTTCCCTGACATTACCTTTTGCATCAGGAGTAAGAATAGATGTGATTGTAGCTCCATAATCTGCTATTTTTACCACCACACCATTATTATTAGACAATGTATATAGGGATACTATATCTTTTTCGAAGTTTCCAAAATTTGTTTTCTCTATTTTCATAATGATCAAAATGGGTGGTTATTATTGTTGTTAACTGCGATTTCGGTTATACTTATTTTTTTTCGAAAGGATTTAGCTTTTTCCAGTCAAAAACTACCCCTATCCCAGGAAAATCTGGAGCCACTGCCCTGTGATTTTCAACTACCAAAGGTCTGGTTGTGTATTCATCAATTGGGAAACTATGTACTTCAAGCCAACCTGCATTTTCTTGTGAAGAAACCAAACTAACATGTAGTTCCTGCATCCCATGTGAACATACAGGAATACTATGTTCTTTAGCCATTTTTGCTACCTTAAGCCATCCTGTTACCCCACCACAATTGGAAGCATCTGGTTGTATAAATGATAGCCTGGATTGTTTAAAGGCATATTCAAATTCATGAATGGTATGTAGATTTTCTCCCATTGCGAGGGGAAAACCTGTTGTATTTACAATTTCGCCATAACCTGTATAATCATCTGGTATTATAGGCTCTTCAAACCAGGTTATATCAAACTCTTTGAACCTTTCAATAGCCTCTATTGCCTTTTCAATACTCATCGAGTAATTAGCATCGACCATAAAAATTATGTCAGTACCTATGTACTCTCTAACCGCTTTGATTCTTTCTATATCCTCATCCAAATTTTCTCTACCAATTTTAATTTTGACAGCATTAAATCCTCTGGACAAATATGCTTTCATATTATTAAGGAGTTTCTCTATAGGAAACATTAGATCAATCCCCCCACAATATGCTTTACACGTATTATTTGCTCCTCCTACTGCTTTCCATAATGGTTGTCCCATCTTCTTACAGCGAATATCCCAAAGCGCAATATCAATAGTAGAAATTGCAAAAGAGGCTATTCCTCCTCGGCCTACATAATGTATATGCCACTCCAGAAAATCATAGATTCCCTCGATATCAGATCCATCTTTACCTAATAATACATTTTTAAAATCATGTTCGAGCATTGCTTTAATGGCATGACCGCCTTTTCCACCTGTATAGGTATATCCAGTTCCTGTACTGCCATCACTAAGGGTAATGGTAGTTGTGACTAATTCAAAATGATAATGATCTCCATGTTTAGCATCCGATAATACTTCTGGTAAAGGCACTTCGAATAACCTAATATCAATTTCTATAATTTCGTTATTCATATATTTATATATTCGATTTATTTATAGTTTAGGTAAAAAGTCTTCTTTTCTAAGTATTGCTCAAAACCATATTTACCATCTTCTCCACCACTTCCAGATAATTTATATCCGTTATGAAATCCTTGATGTTGCTCACCATGCCCTCGGTTTATATAAATTTCTCCATATTCTAATTCATCTTTACATCTCATTATAGTTTTCATATCTTTTGTAAATATCATTGCTGCTAAACCATATTCACAATCATTTGCATATGTTACAACCTCTTCAAAAGTTTTAAATTTTAGGACTGGTAAGATTGGTCCAAAAGATTCTTCATGAACAATAGTCATATCCTGTGTTACATCGGTAAGTACTGTTGGTTCGAACCAGTACCCTTTTTCAAATTTGGATCCTTTTGGTCGCTTTCCGCCTGTGGCTATGGTTGCTCCTTCTTTAACACTAACTTCTACCAGATGCTCCATGTGTTTTAATTCTGAAGCATTTACTTTAGGTCCCATATCTGTATCTTCTAACATCGGATCCCCAACCTTAAGAGCTTTTGTAGCTGTTATAAATTTATCCATGAATTTATCATAGATTCCCTCATGCACATACATGCGTTCATTACATGTACAAACCTGACCGCAATTATCAAAACGAGAATGTAAAGCAGAAGCTACGGCTGCATCAATATCTGCATCTTCAAACACTATAAAAGGTGCTTTTCCTCCTAACTCGAGTTGAACATGAGTTAAATTTTGAGCTGCATTTCTAGCAATTTGTTGTCCTACAGGAGTAGAACCTGTCATGGTAATCATTTTTGTAACAGGATGTTCTACCAAAGCATTCCCCATAGCTCTTCCCGGTCCTGTTACAATATTAATTACCCCATTAGGAATCCCTACTTCTTTAGCTATATCTCCAAGTTCTAAGGTAGCAAGAGGTGTTTCTGAAGTGGGTTTGATTACCAAAGTATTTCCCGCGACCAAAGCTGGTCCTAATTTTCTTCCGGCTAGAGCCAAAGGAAAATTCCAGGCGGTAATAGCTACTACTACACCTCTTGGTATTTTTTGGATCCATATTTGCTCATTTTCATTATCTGAAGGTAAAATATCACCTTCAATTCTTCTAGCCCATTCGCAAGCATATTGAATAAAAGTAGCAGTAACTTCTACTTCCATTCTAGCTACTTTAAGTAATTTTCCTTGTTCTTTTACTAATAATTCTGCTAAATATTCTTTTTTAGCTAATATTTTATCGGCAAATTTATATAGTAATTCAGCTCTTTGTCGAGCAGGAATTTTCTTCCAGGACTTAAATGCTTTATCTGCTGCTTCAAGTGCATTAATACCTTCTTCAGGAGTTCCATTTTGTATCTTGGCAATCACTTCTTCTGTTGAAGGACTTATAACATCAATAGTTTCTCCAGATGTTGATTTAACCCACTCCCCATTAATAAACAGTTGATATTCTTTTACGTTGCTCATTTTATTATTTTTTGATGTTGTTCACTAATTATCTCCCCATCCATCCTCCATCAACAACTGTAATGGAACCACTCATATAATTTGCAGCTTCGGATGCTAAAAACACTACAGGGCCAGCAAAATCTTCGGGATTCCCCCATCTACCAGCTGGAATTCTAGAAAGAATTGAAGTAGATCTATCTGGGTCATTTCGTAAGGCTTCTGTATTATCTGTTGCAATATATCCCGGTGCAATAGCATTTACATTCACTCCTTTTCCTGCCCATTCATTAGCAAAAGCCATTGTCATCTGGCCAATAGCTCCTTTACTAGCTGCATATCCAGGTACAGTAATTCCTCCTTGAAAAGTTAGCAAGGATGCTGTAAATATAATTTTACCATCCCCTCTATTAATCATCTCTTTTCCTATCTCTCTGGTAAGGATAAATTGAGCATTTTGATTCACCTCAATTACTTTATCCCAGTATTCATCAGAATGTTCTGCTGCTGGAGCTCTTAATATTGTTCCTGCATTATTCACTAGAATATCAATAACGGGAAAGTCTGATTTTACTAGATTAATAAAGTTGTACAAAGATTTTCTATCAGAAAAATCACATTGATATGCCTTAAAGGTTTTTCCTATTGCATTTATTTCTTTCTCTATTTCACTTCCTTCTTTTTCTAAACTAGCCGAAACACCAATAATATTTGCTCCTGCTTGTGCTAGACCAATTGCCATAGCTTTTCCTATTCCTCTTTTACAACCAGTTACCAGGGCGGTTTTTCCTTCTAAACTGAATTTATTTAAAATACTCATTAATTTGTGTGTTGTTAGTTTATGTTTATTGTTGACAATCCATTAATATCTTAAGCCCGTCAGGTTTTTTATCTATATTTTCAAACACTTCCTGAATTTTGGTAAGTGGTTGTATATCGGTTATTAATTTTTCAAAGTGGAGTTCATTATCGGTAATTAATTGAATGGATTTTTCATAATCTTCTTTTTCATATACCCTGGCACCGATAAGTTTAAGTTCTTTCCAGAAAAACTTAAATAAATCAACATTTTTCTTTTCTCCATGAATTGCTACCATTACAATTCTTCCTCTAATTCCTGCAACTTCTGTCATAATATCTAGAGCAGGTTGTACTCCTGCAACCTCAAAAACCACATCTGCTAATCGTCCGTCAGTTTTTTCTTTAACGTATTGTATCAAATCCATTTTTACCGGATTTACCGCATCAAGCCCCAGATCTTTTGCTTTGGCAATTCTTACAGGATTCACTTCAGATACGATTACATTCGCTCCCGTATCTTTGGCTACCATAGCTACGAGTAGACCAATTGGCCCTCCTCCTAATATTACTGCTGTTTCTCCTGACTTCAATTCGCTAAGTCTTACATCATGCACCGCTACTGATAACGGTTCTATAAGCGCTGCGAGTTTTAAATCTGTAGCTGTTCTTAATTTATGAAGTGTAAAAGCCGGTACGTTCCAGTATTGTTGCATCGATCCAGGGCTATCTATCCCTATAAATTTTAGATCTTCGCAAATATGATTAAATCCTTTATCAGAAGGCTTTACACCACGATCATCCAGAGGTCTTACAACTACTTTATCTCCGACTTCGTATCCAATAACATTTTCACCTAGTGCATCAATAGTACCAGACATTTCGTGACCAATAGTTATAGGAATATTTACCCTTTTATCCATCATACCATGATAGATATGCACATCTGTACCACATACACCAGAATATGCCACTTTAATACGCACATCACCTTTTACAGGTGCTTCAAGGTCTTTTTCTATTACATTGAAGGTTTTATTACCCTCGTATCTAGTTGCTTTCAATGTTGTTATGTTAAGTTATTAATTGTCTTTTTGTGTTGTTTCTTTTTTCTTCCCATCCGGTTTTTTGGCTCCTTTAGCTACGTGAGACGTCTTTCTGTAGGAATCGAAACGCATAATACTTTGTTCATGCCAGTTGTTATACACATGAGACAGCCCCCAATCAAAAACCTGAGTCGGATTATCATCCGGAGCATTTAAAGTTCGATTTAAACCAATAGCATGAGGCATATTTGCCCCTTTTACAGCACCTTTGATTTCAAAATTTATTCCGTCTGGTGACCATTGTATCGTATTGCGTTCTGGTCCATCTGTAGTAATTAGAGAAGCAATACCTCCTTTTGTCGGCCATACACAAATTTCATGACCCGAATTAGAAATAGGGTTATACTTAGATTTGATATAAGGGCCTTTAGGGTTATCTGCTATAGCCACACCGTGACGGATTTGACGTCCTCCAAATAAGATTTCTTCTCCCATTTGTTCTCCTTTGTAATACAAATAAAATTTACCTTTATAAGGTATAATACACGGATCATGAACTTTATGAGAATCAAAATCTCCCTTTTTCTCGACTAAAAATCTATTTTGTTCTGTTCCTTTCCAAACTCCATTATCAGCGGGACTTAGAATAGGAGTTTCACTCTTTGTCCAAGGACCATTTGGAGAAGTAGACCAAGCTAATCCCACTTGATTCTTAACGCGAACGTTATATGGGGATTTTACCGTTTGGTAACACAGATAATACATATCCTCATGTTTCATGATTTCTACTGTAAATACTGATCTGTCATCATATGCCCCTTTTTTCCCCCTTGGTACTGCCATACCTTCTTCTTTCCATGTCCAGCCATCTTCTGATGTTGCAAACCATATATCGCAGCGATCCCAGGGAAAAACTTTGTCATTTTCTATATCTCCTCCAAAACCATCGGTTTTACCCACACTTTTTGAGTACCACACATAATACTTACCATTTTCTTTAATCATGGCTGATGGATCACGCCGTACTACCCCCTCTTGATGTGCTAAATCTCCTTTTAATGGTTTCATTGCATTAAAGACTCGATACCAATCATTTTCTACATATTCCCATTGCAAAGCTCTTTTGGAAGCCGCACTCAAATGATCTTTATCTGTAATACCAAATCGATCTAGTTTTTCTTGTGACACATCTAATCCTAGGTCATTTATATTTTCCTTAGTTTTAGTTTCTTCTACTTTTGGAGTTTTGATTTCTGCTTGGTTACTACAAGCAATCAAAAGAATAAGAGATAAGAAGTACACTATGTATTTATAATTTAAGTTCATGAGAATATTCTTTTTGAGTTTTTAGTTATTCAATGGTAATACGAATAGTATTACCGGTTAAATTTTTTGAAGTTGCTTTAATTGTCACATCTGCTTTTTTGGTTTTTGATTGTAAAAGCAGCAAACATCTGCCTTTATGTGTTACAATTTTGTTTGATTGATAATCTTGCACATTACTTGCCCAACCATTATCCACACCGAGAATCTTTGCTTCTCCTTCTACTGTAAAGATCACTTCTTCATCACTGGTTGTAACAGGAATACCATGTTTATCTACTAATTGTGCTACCACATGAGCTGTATTATACCCATCAGCTTTTAGCTTTATTTTATCTGTTGTAATTTTTATACGTTCCGCCTTACCTGAAGTATGTATTGTTCTAATTTCTTCAACTTCTCCATTGTTTAATCCAACAATTTTTAATTCACCTTTGGTATAAGGAACTATCCATTTATATATCCTGTCTTCAAAATCTTTTAGTCTTTTGATTCCTAAACTCTCTCCATTAAGACACAATTCGATTTCATTACAGTTTGAATATACTTCTACCACAACCTTATCTTTCTCTTCATAATTCCAATGATCATTTACATCATGCCAAACCCACAATGCCTTTTTCCATGCATCTTTTACTTTTTCTACAGCTAATCCGGTGTTTTTTTCTTCTATGTATATTGATTTATCCAGAGTTTGCGTAGTGGCGTATATATGAGGCTCTTCGTTCCACAATGTCTTCATCATATGGTACGAAGGTTTTTCGAAACCAGCTACATCTAGCATACCACTGGGAGTAGCTTTTCTTGGCCATTGATCGTTTGATTCTCCCATATAATCAATTCCTGTCCATAGGAAAGTTCCAGAGATAAAAGGTCGTTCTTCAACAGCTTTCCATTCATGCCATTGCACAAGGTTTTCTGTACCCATGATGGGTTTTTCTGGATAATTTTTATGCCCATAATCATACAGAATTCGTCTATAACTATAGCCAATAACATCAAGCGCATCTGCATAACCAGAAAGATGACTTGCTGAAGGTAAAATACAATTGGCTGTGATATATCGAGTAGTATCCATTTCTCTGGTCCACTTCGCCAATTTCTTAGCCGTTTCACCAATATCATATTTCCCTTTGGGTAAGGTTTCTAGTTTTTCTTTAATCTGATCTATGGTATGTGGAGGTTCTTCCCAAAAATAATTTCCATTCCAGTTCATATTATTAAAAAAGCCTGTTGCATCTGCATTTCTTGGATAGGTCCATTCTATCTCGTTTCCTATACTCCATTGAAAAATAGAAGGGTGATTGCGATGCGCTAACATAGTATTCTTAAGGTCTCGTTCTGCCCATTTTTGAAAATGTTGAGTATACCCTCGAGTTACATCATCTACACTTTTCTCATTTGTATTTAATCTTTTATCTTTTGGATTATCCCATTCATCAAAAAATTCATCTTGAACCAAAAATCCCATTTCATCACATAGGTCCAGGAATTCTTGTGAACCAGGATTATGAGCAATTCTAATCGCATTACATCCTGCATCTTTAAGTTTTTGCAATCTTCTTCTCCAAACATCTTTGGGTACAGCGGCACCTACAAGTCCTGCATCATGATGAAGGCAAACTCCTTTTATAGCAGTACTAATATCATTTAAGAAAAAGCCTTTATCTGCATCAAATTTTATGCTTCTTACTCCAAAGCGTACATCATTTTTATCTATCAATTTACCCTCTTGTGCAATGGTGATAATTGCTGTATACATTCTTGGTGATGTTATACTCCACAAAAAAGGTTTTGGTATATTAAGAATGTTTTCCACGTCAATTTTCTGACTAGCTTTTACCTTGTATTTTTTTGAATATTCTGAAACAGACGTATTCTCATCATCATAAATCTGAATTTGTAAATCAAAATCTTGTTCTGATATGTTATTGTTTTTTATAGTTGTTTTTATATGAGCCTTAGCATTGTCTTTAGATATTTCTGGAGTAGTCACAAAAACTCCCCATACTGGAATATGTAGATTGTTTTTATGTATTAGTTTCACATTTCTATAGATCCCAGACCCCGTATACCATCTACTGTCTACAAATCTGCTATGATCAACCTCAACTTTTATAGTGTTCAATTCACCATTATCTCTTAGTCTTTTGGTGATGTCAAAATAAAAAGGAGAATATCCGTATGGATGGGTTCCCAGCAACTGATCATTTAAATAGACTTCGCTATTGTTATAAACACCATCAAACAACACATACGTTGTTTTAGAATCATCTATATTTAATAAAAAATCTTTTTTATATATTCCGATACCTCCAGGCAGATAACCAGTTGCTCCTTCTCCTTTTGGATCAAATGAAAAACCTACACTCCAATCATGAGGTAAATTTATGTCTTTCCAGTCTGTATCTTCAATTTTTACAGGTGCTCCAGAGCGTTCTAAAAGTTTGAATTTCCAATCAAAATTAAAATCATGTTTACCTATTTTTGAATATTTTTGGGCACTACTTACAAAAAAAACGCACAGCAGAAGTAACGTAAGGAAAGATCTCAATACCATATCTAAATTGTAGAATAAAATTTTCTTACAAAGATCAATACTAATATTAGAACCTTGTTTTAACCACAACTAGACATAAACTAGACATTTCATTTTTTACCCCTTAAATAACTAGACAAAAACACGATTTTCTAGGTAGGGAACAACACACAAACATCACTCCTCTAATAATTTTTGTTAATTTATAAGAAAAAATTACTTTTTTAAACTTTTACCTAAACATTCCTCAACCAACAACTAAACAATTATTTAGTTAGATTTGGTTCATTAGATTCATTGTTTGGAAGATAATTTCTGTTAATTCTAGATTATGGAGCGTCAAAAAATATTGAAAAGAATCAAAATGATGAAAAAAATATTATTAGTATCCGGTTTTTTAATATTTACTTTATCTCAGAATTTTATATTCGGACAGGTACCATATCAAACAAATCAATATGTAGAAGAAGCAAGAAAAAATAAGTTTGTCAATTTTGATAAGGCCGTACATAATTATGAAAAGAGTATTGACTATTTTACTTATAAAAAGGATACTTTAAATCTTATCAATAGTATTCATGAATTATCTGAATTATACGGACACAATCTAAATTATGGTAAATCATATGATGGATACTGGAAAGCCCTATTTCTAGCAGAAGAAAGTAATGATGAATTTTCTAAATCAAGAGTATATCAATCTTTAGGTTGGTTATACAGTTTTTACAATAGAAATAAAAAAGCATTAGAAAATTTTGACAACGCTTTACGCATCAGTAAAAATCTGTTCTCAAAAAAAGAAATTGATGCGGGTTATCTTATCAGTGATTATTTCTCGATAGCTAGTTTTTATCGATACAATAGGGACTTTGAAACTGCAAAAAAATATGTAGATAGCTGTTATATCCACTTTCGTTCTCAAAATAGTGACGTTCAAAATTATTTTTTAGAATCAGAACGAGGATTTTTATTAGCTACTAGCGGAGAATTTGATATTGCCGAAGAGATGCTTACAAATTCTTATGAATATTTTAAAAAAAATAATGAATCCTATTTGGTTATTGTACACTACTTTTTTGCACAATTATATCAAATGAAAAGAGATGTAGATAAAAGTAAATTTCACTATACGCAATCTTTAGAATTATCTGGCAAATACAATAGCCATATGAATTATCAAATCATAAATCATAAAGAATTATCTCAAATCTATTATGGTTCTGAAAAATACAAACAAGCTTTCTTTCATCTGAATAAAGCCATTGGCTTAGAAAACAAAATATTTGGTATCAATAGTAAAAACAATGAATATTTATTTGAGATAAAAGACAAATATCGAATCCAAAAAAACAAACAAGAACAAATACTAAATGAGCAAAAATTATTAAAATTAGAACATAAACAGAAAATATCAACACTAAGGTCTATATTATTGTTTGTTACACTATTTTCACTTATTGTATTTGGTTTTATGGTATTCAAAAACTTAAAACGAAAACACAAAAGAGAAAAGATTTTATTAAAACAAAAACAGAAACTCAAGCTAAAAGAAAATAAAAAGGCAATAGAATTAAAAAACAAAGAATTAGCAAAATCTGCTCTACAACTCATAGAAAAAGATGAATTTATTGCTGGTTTAAAAAACACTCTTACCGACAATAAAGAAGATCTAAATCCAAACTCGATAAATAAAGTCATAAAATCTATTAAGTCTGGTGTTGGTAGTAACTGGAAAGAATTTGAAGCAAGATTTATAGATATCAATCAAGATTTTTACAAAAAAATCAAAAAGGATTTCCCACCATTAACCCAGACAGATTTAAAAATTTGTGCACTAATAAAACTTAACTTTTCAAGTAAGGACATGTCTTCACTTCTTGGAATCTCAATAGAAAGTGTGCACACCTCAAGGTATCGACTAAGAAAAAAACTAAAATTAGAAAGAAATGATAATCTAGTTGAATTTGTTTCACAATACTAATCTCAACATGTTTTTTTATTGAACAAAATCTAAAAACAAGATTAAGGGAGTTTTTATTTTTTGTTGTCTGTCATCAAATCTTCTTTGCGATACTAGTAAATCATAATGTATCATGATGATCACATATATATTATCTTTTAGTTATTGTAGCATCAGAATTCATAATCGTACTAGCAACTACTGCATTTGCCGCTATCATAGGGAGGTTTTCATTTTCTTGAAAGCGGATATCTCCAGAATTTAACCAACCTCTTGCCTTATCAATATTTTCTGTAAACTTTTTAAATTCCTCATTTTGTAACTCCATCAATAGTTGTAATTCTTTTGTTGTTATCGTCTTTCCTGTTAATCGTATATACGCATCGCTAATTGCATCTTCAATACTCAAAAACGAAGTCATATTTTTACCTATTACTTTTGCTGTTTCTATATACGTAGGATCATTAAGGAGCACCAATGCCTGTAAAGGAGTATTGGTTTCTTGTCTTCTGGTAGTGCAGATATCTCTTGTAGGGGCATCAAAAGTAGCTATAGTAGGATTGGGAGCTGTTCTTTTCCATATAGTATACATACTTCTTCTATATAGATCTTCTCCAGACCCTCTTTCGTAAGTTATATGTGTCATTTTCCATAATCCTTTTGGTTGGTATGGTTTTACACTCTCCCCTCCTATTTTTTGATTTAGTAATCCGCTCGCGAGTAATACATTATCTCGTAACATTTCTCCCGACAATCTCTTTCTGGGACCTCTAGCCAGTAATTCATTATCCGGATCTATCTCTCTTAACACATCTGACACATTAGAATCTTGCTGGTACGTATTAGACATTACAATTAACTTATTTAATGTCTTAAGGTTCCATCCTGTTTTTATAAATTTTATTGCCAGCCAATCTAATAATTCAGGATGTGTTGGCAAGGTTCCCTGATTTCCAAAATCTTCAGAAGTTTCTACAATACCGGTACCAAAGAAATTCTGCCAGTATCTATTTACCGCTACTCTTGCCGTTAAAGGATGGTTGGGGTCTATTAACCATTTAGCGAGACCTAACCTATTTTTGGGTAATTTTTCTGACATAGATGGTAGACTTTCTGGAGTATCCGAAAATACCTCTTCACCGTAAACATCATATTGTCCTCTTTCTAACACATAGGTTTTACGTAAATTCAGAGAGTCTTTCATCACCATAATTTCCTTGATATTATCAACACTATCTGCATATTGAGTACGCAATTCTTGTAATGATGATAATGCTTTTTTTACAGGCTTTGATTTTGTAGACAAATAATAGTTTACTAATTGATCTTTATCTTTTTTAGACAATTCATTTTCGTTTTTTGATAGTATTGGATCAAGAAATTTGCTATTTGATATTTTAAGAATTTCCAGATTGGTTAATTCCTTATCAAAGACCATAAGATCATCTACTATTGATTTAGCAATTCCTTTACCTCTCCATCTTGCTCCAATTTGTAATCCAGGTTCTATAGGTTCTGGATAAATATAGTCTTCATAATTGTGAAAGATAATATCCTTATACAGGTTATCTATTTCTACATTAGACTTCATTTCCTGACCCTCAAGGTATATTTTAAGGCCTTTTGCTTTACTGGAACCGTCATAGGTTAAGGTAAGATGTACCCATTGATCTCTGGGTACTTCTTTAATAGTTCGTTTTACAATAGCATTATCTGGCCATACATGTGCCATCAAAAGTTCTAGTGTATTATCGGGTTTAATAGTTAAGTGGTACCCTCTATAACTATGCAATCTGGTTCCCTGTGCTTTATGAAAAATCACTCCTTCTTTTAGATCTTTGGGTACAAATATTCGTATTGCGATACTAAAAGCCTCACTACGTTGAAAAATACCAATATCACCCAAATCTAACCACGCATCCCCATCAAACTGAAGTCCTTTGCCAGAATACCCCAGGGTAAAAGTTGTTTTTTCATTGTTCGTAAATTGGGTCTTCATCGTACCACGTTCTCTACGATTAAGTTTATTTTGTAATGAATTATTTTCAAAGTCAAAATAGGCTGATAGATGATCTGTATCTTTAAATGAATCTGTTTTATATTTTTCTTCTGCAATCCAATCCTTTGCATTTTGTAACTGATTACTTTTTATTTCCTGAATGTTTTGAGTCTCTTTATCAATCAGAGTATTGATATAGGACATCATTTTTTCTTCTTCTTTCGTTGGGAGAAGTAATGTAGGTACGGGCATAGACCAATCCCATGGAATTTGGCCAGACTCATTTATCTGATTAAAAAAACTATACAACTCATAATAATTTTTTTGTGAAATAGGATCGTATTTATGATCATGGCATTTTGCACAAGCTACCGTTAATCCCATGATACCCTGTCCCATAACATTGGTTCTATCTGAAACGTATTCTGATCGAAATTCCTCATCTATAATTCCTCCTTCAAGGTTTTGAGGGTGTAGACGATTAAATCCTGTTGCTAATACCTGTTCTTTTGTAGGGTTATCTAATAAATCCCCTGCCAACTGCCATGTAATAAACTTGTCATAAGATAAATTTTCATTGAACGATTGAATTACCCAATCTCGCCAGGGGCTCATATCCCGATATCGATCTACGAAATATCCATGAGTATCGGCATACCTGGCTAAATCTAACCAATCAACAGCCATTTTTTCTCCGTAATGAGGAGAATCTAAAAGACGATCTACTTGTTTTTCATACGCATCTGTAGATGTATCATTTGTGAAATCTAAAATCTCTTTTTTGGTAGGTGGTAATCCTGTGAGATCAAGTGAAACGCGTCGTAATAGTAGTTCTTTATTTGCTTTTTTAGAAGGTGTGATATTATGCTCTTCTAATTTGGCCAAGACAAAATTATCGATCGGATTAGCTACCAGGTTCTCATTATTCACTTTGGGTATTTTGGGTAAAGATGCTGGTATAAAAGCCCAATGATCTTTATACTCTGCTCCTTCATCAATCCATTTAATCAGTATTGCTTTTTCTTCTGGAGATAGTGACAAATATGATTCTGGTGTTGGCATTACCACGTTAGGGTCATTTGATAAAATTCTATGAAAAACTTCAGATTTTTTTAGGTTGCCCGGAGTTATAGCAAATTTTCCTGGAGACTCTTTTAACTCTATAAGTGCGGTCTCTGGATCATGCAATTGAAGCCCTCCTGATATTTTTGCTTTATCTGGTCCATGACAGCTAAAACATTTATCAGATAAAATTGGTTTTACATGAATATTATAATCTAGTTGCTCTGGGAGTTTTTCATATGCATGAGCTACATCTTCTGGTAATGAAGGGGTACAACCAACACATAGTATTAAAAGCAAAAATGCAGAAAGAAAGAATTTTATTTTCATAACTAATTTAGAACTAAACTTCAGTTACAAAATTAGTGCTTCACTCTTTTTTTGATTTTAATTGAACTAGACAAAAACTGTACAAATACCCTCTAAAAACTAAATCAGTTAGAAAAAGATATTTTTTTTAAGTGAATGAAGTAAGAAGTATTGAAACAAAAAAACAGCTACAGAAATGTAGCTGTTTTCTATACTACCTTACTCTTACCGACCAGTCTTGACGCCACTAGTCACAGACTAGCGGGAGCGGGGGAACTAGACATAAACTGTACAAATACCCTCTAAAAACTAAATCATTGAAGAAAATATATTTTTTAAGTGAATGAAGTAAGAAATAGTAAAACAAAAAAACAGCTACATTGCTGTAGCTGTTTCTTATCTATTTATTTTCTTACTCATACCGCCGTTAACCAATCTTTGAGGCCACTAGCGAGACGCTAGCGGGAGCGGGAGTTTTTAATCTATTTATTTTCTTACTCAGACTTAGCACGCAAAACATTTCCGCTCTATCTGGTCTAGCGGGAGCGTAGGGATTGTAAATCCGAGCTATCCTTTAGATTAGCATCTATAATATTTTACTTTTTCACATATTTAACGAACGTAAATAATATTAAAACGGATAATATTATAAATTCCAAATTATTATGTTTAAAATAAATATAAACTAATAGTAATGAAAATAGAATAGAATACCTATCTACAATTACAACACTATTAGAAAAATTGATCTTAAACACATTGTCTTTCCAAAAGTTTTTTGTCCTATAATGATATACCCTGTATATCAATGAAAACAATAAAACAATTAAAATTAAATAGTACATATTGTTATATTTTAGATAAACTTCCGTCTTTGTTTACTTTATAAATTATTTTTCTACCTGAATGATTAGCATTGTTTCTGAATAAGTTACCCAATGCAATACCTGCAGTAGCAGCATAAAACCTAGATCCCCATTTAGCTCCTAAAAACTTGGTAACAACATCTACTGCACCTCTTGTAGCAGCTGCAGTAGCAGCAGTTCCCACTGTTATTCCATCCATTAAATCACCTCCCATTACAGAACCATTGAATGGACTCCAATTATTATCAGCCTCAACTTGAGTAACTACATTATTAGCAAAACTTTCAGCTTGATTATTTTGAGACAAATCATAAGAATCTGTGTTTTCAGAAAGTGTAACGTCTGTTTTTTCATTTACTATTCCTGCCCCTGAGCCAGAAATTGTTGTTGTTGTTGCCTCTGTATAATTTTTTGTCGAAGATGTAGAAACTTCACCAGCGTCATTTGTTATAATTGTAGTTGTAATTGTTTCCGTAGTGCTATTTATGACTTTTTTTACAGATGATCCATTTGATGTTGTAGTCACATTTTCCGTATGTCTAGTCCAAGTTGTTTGATGAGTATTATTTTTATCATCTACAAGTTGATAAGACACTGATATGTTATCAGTTGAAGACTTTGTTACTTTATCCTCCCCTGCTCCATACGGCATCATCCCATCAGGATCAATAAAATAAATAGGATTGTCAAATCCATAGTTATAAGGAGAGTGTCTTCTCATTTGGTCTGACAATGGATCAAGGTTCATCCATCTCCCTAATGCAGAGTCATAGTTACGCGCAGTAATATCAATCCAACCCAAACCAAGTTCATTCTGTTCTTCTTTCCCACCAAACTTCAATAATTGTGCAGTAGAGTTCCCTAAAGAAGATACTGTATTGTTATATCCTTTATGAGTAAGGCCAAAGGGATAATAATTGTTCTCTTCTATAATTTCTAGATTTCCTACATCATTTTTGGTATAACTTAAACGAACATTATCAAGGTGATCTTTGTATTGGTAGACATATCGATACCCCTCGACTCCGCTCGGGGTGACAGTAGGAGTTGCATATCCTTCAGGAGTACTCATATATTGTAATACGTTATTCTTATAGATATAATTCCCAGCATATTCAGTTTCTATTAAAGAACTTCCACTTGGTGCTATTTTTTTCAACTTGGCGCCAGTAGCATCATAAATATAAGTAATATCTCCTGTTCCTTCACTATTGGATATAGAAACTGTTTCTGGTAAATTTAAATGATTGTAGGTTATACTAGTAATTCCTTTATTTTGATCACTAATCATATTACCATTAACATCATAGGTGAAATCATTGTTGGTATTCGTACCATCCTTAAAGCCAAAGGTTTTATTACCTGTATCGGTTGCCTTTAAGAGCTTGTTACCCCAATCATATTTATAAGATAACAGATCCATATCTCCAAAAGAGGTCGCATTAGCATTAGTATGCCCTTTTCTATTCAAGGATAAAATATTACCCATTTTGTCATAGCTAACATTGGATAGATTATACTTACCATCATTGCTGACTCCACTAATTATTCTATTTAGAGCGTCATAGGTATACTCATAACTTCTGGTGACATTATCATTAGCCGTTTGCCAAGCCGTTTTTGAGATATTACCATTGTATAATGGGTTGACTCCTGCATTATAGTCTAATGCAAAACCAAAGAGGTCTCCATTACTCGTAGTCCCTTCATTAATTGATGTTAACCACCCTCTTACATTATGGGTGTAATCTATGGTTTGTAGTGGGGAGCTTGCTTCACTTGCGTTCGCAATGCCACCTACTTTTTTACTCGTTAATTGTCCTAATGCATCATAATTATTTTCTGCAATAACTTCTTCTGCTTGCGTATTGATCTTTTGGATTTGTTTTAATAGTCGCCCCGTATGATCATAAGTAAATTTGTCTACTGTTACGATAGCCGCATTAGTACCTTTGGTATGCGTAGTTTTGGTTTCTTCTACTCTACCTACAAAATCCAACTTGCTTTCTACGATATCGGTAGTATTGAGATAGTCATTTTTACTTGCAACATAAACGGGTCTTGCTTTGTCATCATAATAAGTAACGGTAGTGATCCAATCATTAGTTCCTAACACGCGTACTTTACCACCCGTAGCTAGCGATCGGGTACGATCTGTGGTGCCTACTCCGTAGACCGTTCCCGGATTCGATAGCCCATTGATATCAAAACTATAATTATCATAATAGTTAACTGTTAGTATTTCTAGATCTGCAGTTGGGAACGCTGCATTGCTATAATACACTGTAGTTCCTCCTAAAGTAGTAGCTGGTTCTCTTGTTTCCCAAAACGTACTCACTCCACTCATTGCCAGGAGTAAAGTTCCTCTATTACGTGTACTCTTGTACTTACCGGTATATGCTACTCTTCCTAAGGCGTCATATTTGGTAAACAACCATTCTCCTTTAGCCTTTTGATTAGCGTCTTGAGTTAATATCGGTTGATCAAGTTTATCGTATATGATATACTCCCATCCTTTGCCTGGGATTTTCTTTTCTACCAGGCGATTTCTATGATCATATTTGTATTGATAACATAACTCAGAAAGCTCGATATTATATACTGGATCATTGGTAGTCACCTTTGGCGGAATCACATAGGTTAGATTGTCAAATTCATCATATACATAATACGTATCATGAGAGATTCCTTCATTAAACGTTTGTTTTAAAACCACTCTCCCTCTTTTGTCCTTGTATTCTTTACTTGTATGATCCTTAGGATGCGTTTGATTAAGTTGCCAGTTTTCATCTTTGATTATCGTAACATATAATTCCCCAGCAGTATAAAATCCATCTTTTACCAATTGCGGTTTTCCTGTATTTCCACCTGAAAAAGTGACCTTAAAACGTACTACCTCATCAACAATATTAGTATCCCAGTCAAACTTGATCGTATGATCATCATTATTTGTTGGGTTTGCCTTCCAATCCTTCCCCGGAGCGCCTTGTTCTGCTACTCTATTTAAAGGTGAAGGTTCAAAAATACTTTCAGAATACGCGTTAACATCTGCCAAAGCCATTCCTGTAAAGTCATCGCCATAGGTATTTTGGTAATAACTATTAATAGTCGTATTTACATTTACAGTTCCATAACTTCCCAAAGGAGTAGTTGTATTGGCTGCTCTTTCAAAGGGTAAATGTTGTTTTGCCTGTCTGCCATAGATATCATATTCGATATGGGTAACAATATCCTTTGCTGTTGGTGAAGCTTTGATTCCTACTTGTTGCTTTGGTCGTCCTAATCCGTCAAAATAAGTTATGTTCTCGACCACATCTCTATTAGTAGTAACCCCTGTCATCGATTCCATCTCATTTTGATATACTCTGGTAAAGACATAATTCTCATTACTAATAGTAATCTCCTGATAAGGAGTACCTGCACATCCATTATTTTCTCCTGGTACTTCTGGACACTGATCATTGGCATTGGTGACATATCCTGCAGGAGCAATACTATAATATACACTCTGGTTAGGATCTCCAAATCCATCACCATCGTTATCCAAATAAAATGTTTGTGGCGCAATATTGATAATATTAACCGTGCTATCGTCATAATCATCATCATTACGCACAAAACCTAAAGGTTGATCACATTGTTTTTTAGTCACACTTTTATCCCCCCAGGTATCTCCATCTGCATCTTTGTACCATACTGTGTTGGGAGTTAAACTTGCATCGTTATCATTACAATCATTTGCATTGGTAACATATCCGGCGGGTTGGGTACTTTGATATTTTTTATCAGCCAGGTTACCAAAAGTATCTCCATCTACATCTCTATAAAAATTCCTAGGAGTAATATTGGTAATTAGTCCTGTACTATCATTATAATCATCATCGTTACGCACATAACCCGCTGGTTTAGTACATTGTATTTTAGTCACATTCTTATCTCCAAAAGTATCTCCATCCCCATCTATATACCAAACCGTATTTGGATGTATACTTGCATCGCTGTCATTACAATCTCCTAATGGTTTTACTGTGAGACTATAACCAGATCCAGGATTTGTACATTGTTTCTTTGTGGTACTTGCAAAACCATCTCCATCACTGTTCTTATACCAAACTGTATCGGGGTGGATCGCAGCATTACTATCGTTACAATCACCTAAAGGTCTTACTGTCAGGCTATATCCAGATCCAGGATTTGTACATTGTTTCTTCGTGGTACTTGCAAAACCATCCCCATCACTGTTCTTATACCAAACTGTATCGGGGTGGATCGCAGCATTACTATCGTTACAATCACCTAAAGGTCTTACTGTCATACTATATCCAGATCCAGGATTTGTACATTGTTTCTTCGTGGTACTTGCAAAACCATCTCCATCACTGTTCTTATACCAAACTGTATTGGGGTGAATCGCTGCATTATTATCATTACAATCACCTAAAGGTCTTACTGTAAGGCTGTACCCAGATCCAGGGTTTGTACATTGTTTCTTCGTAGTACTTGCAAAACCATCTCCATCACTGTTCTTATACCAAACTGTATTGGGGTGGATCGCAGCATTACTATCATTACAATCTCCTAAAGGTCTTACTGTCAAGCTGTACCCAGATCCAGGGTTTGTGCATTGTTTCTTCGTAGTACTTGCAAAACCATCTCCATCACTGTTCTTATACCAAACTGTATCGGGGTGGATCGCAGCATTACTATCGTTACAATCACCTAAAGGTCTTACTGTCAGGCTGTACCCAGATCCAGGGTTTGTGCATTGTTTCTTCGTAGTACTTGCAAAACCATCTCCATCACTATTCTTATACCAAACTGTATCGGGGTGGATCGCTGCGTTATTATCATTACAATCACCTAAAGGTCTTACTGTAAGGCTATACCCAGACCCTGGATTTGTACATTGTTTCTTTGTAGTACTCGCAAAACCATCTCCATCACTGTTTTTATACCAAACTGTATTAGGGTGAATGTTTATATTGTTATCATTACAATCACCAATCTTTCTAACATATTTTGAAGATGGCTGACTACATTGTTGTCGAATCGCACTTAAATCACCTTCATTACCAAAACTATCTCCATCATTATCATAGTACCATACGGTAAGGGGATTCAAGGTGACATCATTATCATTACAATCTCCTAAACCTGTTACACTTAACTTATACCCTGCCCCTGGACTGGTGCATTGTTTTTTACTTGTACTAGCAAAATTATCTCCATCACTATCCTTGTACCATACCGTGTTTGGATTAATTGCGGCACTACCATCATTACAATCATTCCCATTAGTAACATATCCTGAAGGTTGTGCACTCTGATACTTTATATTACTTGGGTTTCCAAAAGTATCTCCGTCTCCATCTCTATAAAAGTTTCTAGGAACAACATTTGTGATTAACGCATTACTATCATCATAATCACTATTGTTGGTTACATACCCATTAGGTCGCGCACTAGCGTATATTGTACTATTCGGATTACCATAAGTATCTCCATCTCCATCCCGATAAAAGTTTCTAGGCGCTATATTTGTAATTAGTGCATTGCCATCATCACGATCTCCGTACCTACCAACATATCCTGCAGGTATTGTTAGTTGACATGTTTTATTATTTATATCTCCCCAGCTGTCTCCATCAGCATCGCGATAGGAGGTAATTCCACAATCCCCGAGAACATCTCCGTCTCCTATTTGTGAAAAAGCACTTGCTGTACCCATCATTACAATGATAAGTACTATATAGTTTTTTATTATATTTTTCATTGTCTTTGTCCTCATTAGTTCTTATACCCATATTTGTTTTCAGAAATCAATTTTCCCGCATCATCCTTTACATGTTCCAGGCGATTAAATATGTCATAATGATATGTCATCGTATACCCTCTTGGGTCGGTCACGCTAGTCACTCCAATTAATGGATCATAGGTAAAAGAAGTAATCTGTGCGTTAGCAAAATATGTATGTGACCTTAAGTCATCAATTAAGCCACGAATCGTTGCTTCTTGTGCTGGAGTGGTTTCCTGATTTGTATTGGTTTTTAATTGAGTAATCAACGTATGTACTGCAGCAGGCATATCGATATAACTGGCATGATCAATCTTAGCAATTGGATACCGATCATTATACCCCCAGATATAGATCGTATGACTACCGTCGGTTTGAGTAACCTCTAAAGGGTTACCTTGACTATCGTAATTTAAATATTCAATACGATTTTCTAAATCTCGACTCCCCTTAGCCACTTGTACGCTCTTAGGTAGAGTAATGCTTCCAAAAATCTGGTACTTGGTAAGTTGTTTTGTTGCTAATACATTGTTGATACGGGTTTCCTGCTGAATAGGTTCTGTAATACGATAGTACACACTCTTTTTCAGATTAGAAATTGCACTATATTCTGTAGCAGTTAATGGACTCTCCAATGCATCTGCAGAAGACACATCATCAGGATAATAAGTTTTTGTTTCGACACTATCCCCATTACTATCTGTTGTAGTTATAGTTGTTGGAAATGTTCTTCCCTGATATCCTTCATCAAAGGTATATTGTGTTGTTATCTTTACATTTCCAGATGGGTAATAACTTGTTTTTTCGGTTCCTGTCATCAGGTATCGATCACTAAAGTTATTGTACATTGTATATTCAGGGCTAGCATTACCAATATATCCCATCGCAATATTCTCTGACAAAAACTCCCCTTTTCGAGTATAGATATTGCTCAGTTCTTCTACGATAGAGAAATTCTGACTCGATGGATTGAACTTATATACTTTTGTTCCTAATAACAGCCCTCTTTGGTGAGAATAATCTTTTGCTGGAGCAAAAGGGTATCCTTCTCCCGGAAGAAATTGATTGTTTTCGCTATACCTATGATCATCTGGAATAAATCTATAGGTATACTCCGTTTTCCCTTGTGAATTATCTGTATTAAATTCAGTCACATTCGTATATCCCACATGATACGAGCTCAATCCGTTTTGAGGAAAGAGACTGTTGGATTGGATAATATTAAATGTGCAATTTAAACTCCCATCAAAAAAAGGAGCTCTTAGATATATGAAAGAAGGAGGATTAGACGCAAAACCACTAGATAACTCAGGATGTGCAAACTGTCTATACTCGTATTTTTTAGTATTTATAAGTGAACCATTGGTATCTTTAAATCTCATCTCCTTGATACGAAGTCCTCCTGTAAAAGCTATAGAGGTACTACTACCATTATTATCCACAACCTCTTTTTTATAGAAATATAGACTAGCCGTATTATCATATCGAGGAATTCCATTCTCCAGACTAGTAGGAATTAGTCCGTTTTGAGCATTCACTGTATACGTCCCTGCTTCTAATTCAAAAGGTTGCGCATCACTACTGTTTCCTCTAAAAGTTCTTAATGTATTCCCGTTAGCATCGGCAAGCCATAGCGTTGGACAATCATTAGAACCAAGATTATTATCACAAGCGGCGACAGCAGTACTTCTGTAATAGATCAACGTTTTTTCTGGCAATGTAAAAGAAGAACTTAACACTTCACTAGAATCTGGAGAAGTCGTTATTTGTGAACCCGTAATGGTTACAGATTTTAGTGTATTTCCTGCAAAAAATGCTTTCCCTCCAGTTACTGTATTGGATTCATAAATAAATTCTGTACTCCCTTTGGTTGGGTATACGATTTCCTTTAATAATAGGGTCTGAGCAAAATCGGAATTGACTGCACGATCTGCTCCATTAACATCAACCGGATTTCCATACCCATTGGTATACACTGCTCCAGGATATAAAACATCGTTATCAGCTCCATTAGAATAATCCCAAAAATCTTTGTTAAATGATAATCGCTCTGGAAAAGCATGATCCTCATAATAACTGAAACTGTGTTCTTTATTAATTACACTCCCTTTTTGTTGTTTGATTTTTTTAAGGTATAATTTCTTAGTACGTTGATCTAAATCGCCATATGTTCCTAACCTCTCCCAAGGAGCAGTAGTAAAATATCCATGTTCAAAACGGTAACTATCAATAACATTATCATTAGCATCTTTAAGCGTAACCGCGGTTAAGGCTTTATCATTCTTAAGATCATTACGTGAAGTATCATAATTAAACTGAATACTCCCTTGTGTTCCTTCTATAGTGGTAAGGTACGTTGGTAGATAACGATCTTCAGAAAGTGAAGTAGATACATCTGGGACATTACAGTTCCCATTTGCTCCCGGTACAATTGATGGAAGATATTTTTTTTGATCCAAAAGACTATAATATACTACATCTGTAGTCCCTTTGGAATAGTTAAAACGAACACTATTCCCTTTATAATCTCTAATCTGAGTTAAATACCATCCAGAAGTATGAAAAGTAAATCCTGACGGAAGTTGTGAGTTTTCTCCATAAATCAGATTGCGTTTAACTTCTGTCACTAACTCTGAAGATCCAGGAATAATCCCAAAAGTATAGGTCATTCCTTGAGGAGTAATTACTTCCCAACCCAAAATGGTCGTAATATTATTTACCTGACCCGTAATTTTTCTAATCTGGTGATCATTTTTAGGGTGGCTATAAATTGCACCTTGTTGATCAAAAAAGAATTTCCCGCTCCCTCCCGGAAAATTAAAATAATATAAATCAGACTCATAATCCTGAGTTTTACTGCGTACTGCATCATCAAAAGCCAGTGCTTGTTGTTGTGGAGTTAAATTAAAGAAAGCATCTACAGTATTAGTAGTATTCAAAAACCCTTCTTTTTCATCATCTGGGATACCTCTTACTTGTCTGGTAATCATCCCTCCTGCAGCAAGACTCCAGCCTATACCTATACGTGAAGCAATTTCGTTAACCTTAATACCAGAAGCATGATAATTTACCGATACGGGAACTTCTATCCCAAACTCGGATAAACTCATCAAAGGAATTGAAATATTAGGAGTTCCTGTATTTAAACCTACAGGGATGTCGGTATATTTCCCAATAGCAGCAACCTCTGGTGTTGGTGGTGATAACTGTGGTAATTCCTGGCCAAAAGTGAAGGCATAAAACATGCCTATGACACATAGCAAGTGTTTTCTAATCATAATGGATTGAATTTTTTGTTTAATGATATTGCTTATAAACCTATACTGGGTTTCGTTTTCGTACTACTTAGGAGTACGTGTATCTCCCCAACTATTCAGTGCTTTTTAAAATCATTTGAATGAACATATAGTTTTACCTTGCAATACTAAGGCAGACCCGTCCCGTTTTTTGAGACTGAGGAAAAAATATTTTTAGTGTACTTATATTCTCTTCATCAAAACTGACAAATATCATACTTTCAAAAAGGGAGGTTGGATACTTTTGACCTATCAAAACAATACTAAAGAGTTAGACACTATAACATTACATACTATAAAATGGCGCCAAAATGGAAGAGATCAATACGGTAAGATTATATGGTGCTGGAGGACATGCTCAAATCATACATTCAGTTTTAAAGCAAAACAGGGTTGCTGTTACAGAAATATTTGATGACAATCCTTCTGGTTGTCATCCCAAGTTTAAACATATATCAATTTTAGAAATAGATAAAGACTTTTCTCAAGAAGGAGATCCTTTTATTATCGCTATTGGAGATAATTTTCAGCGATCTGAGATTGCTAAATTTTTACAAAGTGAATTTGCAACAGCAATACATTCATCCGCCATTATAGATCCAGATATAAAAATAGGAAAAGGCACTGTTGTTTATGCCGGAGCTGTAATCCAACCCAATACTACTATTGGAAAGCACGTAATTATAAATACACTGGCAAGTGTAGATCACGATAATGTAATTGAGGATTTTGTTCATATTTCGCCCAACACCACCCTCTGCGGACTCGTTCATGTGGGTGAAGGGTCTCATATCGGTGCCGGAGCAGTCGTTGTACCAAAAATTAAGATTGGCAAATGGTGCATCATTGGAGCAGGAACAGTAGTTATACGAGACATTCCAGATTACGCAGTCGTAGTGGGTAATCCAGGAAAAATTATTAAAATGAACTATCCTGAGGAGTCAAAGAAGTAAGAAAATAGTGCTTACTATATCAATAATTATTCTACCTCCATGAAATAGTTACTATTCAAAAAGAGATTGCACTCCGTTTTCTAATGTATACAGTGTTGAAATCTCCTTATCACTTAAGTTTCTATTAAAAATAGATAATTCATCCATTAGTCCGATATACCCTAAACCTAAATAGATATTAGATTTATCCAGTTCCCATGTAAATGGATCTGAAATGTTTTTTCTAGTTCCTTTTAATTCTCCATTCATATAAAGAGAAGCTTGACCATTTTCTGTATTAAGGTTAGAAAAATTGATCAGGATATGAGTCCATTCACCTTTTCTGAACGGTGGATTTTTCACTACTGGTTCTAATTGCTTTATAAAAATTGGATTTTCGTTATCAGGTCCATTAGGAGTTGGATTCCATACATCTCTATCCCCAATCACACCTAATCTAAAATCTCTGGGGTTTTCTTTAGTAAAATCAACCCAAATCGAAGCATCATTATAACTTACATCTGTAATTTGTATAGGATCGCAATATCCTGGTTTTAAATCTGTGGCTGGATCTAAACTTAACCAAAATGAAATAGCACCACTCCAATCACTTGTGTTATATGCAATATTTTTTGCACTTGGGTAGTATATATTCCCACGACTTCTTTCTGTAAACAAAAGTCCATCACCATAACGTCCTTTATCTTTTGCAATACTAATATCTGGTTTATGTAAACCTACTTGTGCAGAATCACGAGCTTTACGCGAGGGGACGGTATAAAGGTTAACATCTCCTAATGCAAAATCTGCCTGTACACCTTTATCAAAAGAGGCATATAAGGTAAGTGATGATTTTAAATCTGCTTGGGTTGTATCCTGAGCGCAAGAAACTAACAGCATTGGTAAAATACCCAAAAATATAACTAGCTTTATAAAGGTTTTATTTTGCATTATGACTGTATTTAGTGGACGTAAAAAAATAAAGCTTAAAGGTATGCAATTATAGTGTGAAAGAAATCCTAAAAACCTGAGGTATCCACAAGCATCTGCAACTATAAAAAGAGATACCATTTTTCAATTGTAAATATCATTAGTTTCAGTCTGCAATACCTGTTCTACTTATTCTAATGCTTTCACCATTATCATCTTTTTCTAACTTCACAGACATTCCACCACCTTCACTTCGTATAGTGTAGGTTATCACAAAATCATTTTCTTCGTTTTTGCGAGTTACCTCTAGTTCATCAGACCAGCTATATTCCTTTTTATCGGGGTTTGTAATGATGAGTGTCTCCCCTTCAAAATCTAAGTTGGGAAAACCCAATTTTTCAGGGACATTAAACAATTGCTTTGCCAATAAAAATGCTTCTGACCATCTATCTGTTTTCAAAAATATGGTTTCTTCCCTTAGATAATACCCATCATAATCCCTTGTGATAGTTTCAAACAAAACTATCTTGCCTGGACTGCTTGGCCTGGCTCTTTCTACATAATCAGATACTTTTTCTTCTACACGTGGAGGAGCAATATCGGTTAGGTATCCATCAAAAACATACCCTTCTTTGTTATTGTAATTCACTTTTACCATGACTCCAGAAATATTATCTGCTTTTAACCAATTCTTTTTACTACTGGTGTCTTTTTCTAGATCTTCAACATATACTTTTTCACCGTATTTTATGGTAAATAATCTTTCTGATTTTAATGAAGCTGTATTCCTAAGAGATAAGCCATTTTTTGCCAAAATATAATACGCTTTAGTCGGTTGAGCATGGACAACACCGATTATAAAAAGAGTAAGAAAGAATATTTTGTTTTGAATTAGCCTCATCCTGTTCTGATTTTATCGAATAAAAATAAGAAATGCTTCTCGTATGGGAAGCATCTCTTATTTTATATATTTAGTAAAACAGTTTATTTTACGATCTGTTTTCCTTTAAATTTCCATTCTGTAATTCCCCCATCCAAGTCATAAATTTTAGTGAACCCAGCCTTTTTCATATATGCAGAACATTTACCACTTCTTCCTCCTCGTCCGCAATATACCGCTACAGGTTTTGTTTTATCTACTTTGGCTATAAGGGCTTCAAAATTATCATCTCTAAAATCAATATTTGATGCTCCATCAATATGTCCATCTGCATACTCACTAGGAGTTCTCACATCAATAAGCTGTACTTTTCCCATTTCTAATAGTGAATCCATTTCTTCAACTGTAATTAACTCTATTGTAGAAGATTTATCTTCAACTTGTTTACAATTAAAAAGTAATAAAGAAAAGAAAGTAACTAATAAAAAAGGTTTAATTCTCATATATATTATTCTGCAGTCTCGCCTTCCCATGCCATAAAACCTCCAATTAGGTTATATGTGGTCTCGAAACCCATTTGATTCATTAATGCACATGCTTGTCCACTACGTGCTCCAGAGCGACAATAAATATAATAATTTTTAGATTTATCTAATTTTTCAACCTCATCAAGAAACTCTTGCCCCAGACGAATGTCTATATTTAACATTTTTGGTATAAAACCTTCTTCTACCTCTTCTTCTGTTCTTACATCCAAGATTACCGCATTATCATCATTAATAATACGTTCTTGCCATTCTTCTTGAGTAATATCTGCCATTATAAAATATATTCTACGTAAAAATTAGACTCCTGTTATTTATATTCCTTACAAATATAAAGAGTACTTCGTAAAATGTATAAAAACTATACATTCATTTATAAAAAACTTAAAAAAAATAAAAATTATAGAAAGAGTTCTACGCTTTTATACTACATCCAATAGCTTTTGTAGTTTCTACTGGTACTTTTTCTCCTTTAAGTAAAGCATTTACTGCATCCTCAACATATTTTTCGGTGGCAGAAGAGGCATCTTTGTAGTTATTATCAATAGCTCCTATATATCGAACAATATTTCCTTTATCAGTTTTCTCAAGAACATATACATGAGGTGTTTTGGTTGCACCATACTGAGGATATATCTTTTGGCCATCATCAAAAAGGTAAGGAAAAGTGAAACCTTTATCTTTTGCCCGTATGATCATATTATCAAAACTATCATCTGGGTAAGCTTTTGGATTATTAGGATTTATAGCAATAACGGGGTATCCTTTGGTTTTAAAATTCTTGTCCAAAGCAATAATTCTATCCTCATAAGCCACAGAATATGGGCAATGATTACATGTGAAAATCACAATAAAGCCCTTAGCATCTTTATAATCAGCCAGTGCAATATCGGTATTATCAATATTTTTTAGTTTAAAATCTGTAGCTATGTCTCCAATTGAATATCCTCCATCAGTTTCAGGATTAGATACTTTGTCTATAGCAAAAGCACTTATAGCAATAATAAAAGCTACTCCAACAAGAATTTTTAACGTTTTCATATGCATTTAGATTTACAATAATAGTTAATAAAGATATTTAAAGCATTTTTTTGAGCTCTTTTTCCAATTCATTATAGGTAAAAGATCTTTCATAAAAATTAACGGTTCCTCCTTTGTATATAATTGTAGCTGGTATAGAACCAGACCAATTCTTACTTACTTTTGGTATCCAATTATTAGCATCTGGATCATCCAATAGGACTACCTTACTTTCTATTTTTTGTTTTTTAACAAAAGGAATTAATTTAGACTCTACATGCTTAGGCAAATCCAGACTTACCAAAATAACTTCTACTTCATTATCGGGGTACCTACTATTAATCAACTCAAAATAAGGGAGTTCTGCCACACAAGGTTTACACCAAGTCGCCCAGAAATTAATAACCCTAGTTTTTTCATCATTAATCGTTAATAAAGGTTTGAAGCTTTCAAAATCATACACTGGTATTTCTACTCCTTTACTTTTAAAAACATCTGTAGCATCAAGAGCAATTGTCTGCTCTCCTTTACAGTTAGCAAAAAATATAACCAGTACTATATATAAAATCCATTTTAACATGACGCCAATGTATCAAAACCATTGTTTAGGGAAAAGAAAATTAACAAGGTTTCCATGTTTTATCTAAATATTTTCAGAATTTTTCACAAATGTTTAACCTAATAGTAATACTATTCTTAATGGCAATAATACTATTTAACCTTGCTTTAAATTTAATTTTAACAAAGAATTAATATCATTTTATAATTTTAAAAAGAAAAACCGACATACATTTGTACATACAAATATTGTATATACAATTGAAAATAGAAAACATTATAAAGACAGAAGTTGAGCTTCCAATTTCCAGAAAGGCAATAGTTAATCTACTCTATACCGAAAATTGGATAATGGAAAAAATCAATCTTGAATTAAAGACATATGACATCTCCATTCAACAATTTAACGTATTGCGCATTTTAAAAGGTCAAAAAGGCAAACCCGCTAACCTTTCTACAATACAGGAAAGAATGGTAAGCAAAATGAGTAACACGACAAGATTGGTTGATAAGCTTATTCACAAAGGGTATGTAAAAAGAGATACTTGTCCGTCTAATAGAAGAAAAGTTGAAATTACTATTACTCAGGAAGGAAAAATATTTATAGATAACATAAGTCCAATAATGACCACGTTCGAGGACCAGCTAACATCAAATCTTTCAAAAGAGGATTTGACACATCTCAATGAGCTCCTCAATAAACTAAGAGATATAAATTAATCATTAACTATATATAACTATTTATTTTAAAAATCATGAAAACTAAACTTAAAACATTAATCTTAGCTATTGCAGTTATAGCTACCACTTCTACTTTTGCACAAAAAAAAGAAGTTAAAGCTTCAGAAAGTACAATCAACTGGACTGGTAAAAAAGTTACTGGATCACATACCGGAACACTTAATTTATCTGAAGGCTTTCTTGTGTTTGACGGAGAAAATATTACCGGAGGAGAATTTACTGTTGATATGACCACACTAAAGGTTACAGATCTTGAAGCAGGGCAAGGAAAAGAAAAACTTGAAGGACACTTAAGTTCTGATGATTTCTTTAGTACCGCAAATCATAAAACAGCAAAACTAGTGGTAAAAAAAGCTAAAAAAACTGATAAAGGCTATAAAATTGCAGGAGATTTAACTATCAAAGGAAAAACAAACCCTATCGATTTTGATTTGGCCATTAATGGTAATGCTGCTTCTACTACGCTTAAAGTAGACAGAACCAAATATGATATTAAATACGGATCTGGAAGTTTCTTTGACAATTTAGGTGATAAAGCGATCAGTGATGAGTTCGAATTAGCTGTTAATTTAAAAATGTAAAATTTTATAGCTTCAAATTATAATTAATTTATATATTTGAGCCAAGAAATAAAAAATGAAAGTAATCTTAACAAATAATTGGTGGTGGTTATCTCAAAACGAAAACGTCGTGAGATAGTTCCTGTTATTATGTTAAGTAAACATATCAAAGGCTTGTCAAATCACGACAAGCCTTTTTTTTGTTACCTAATCAAAGACTTTAAATTATAAATCAGTAAAGTATAAAATGAGTTATAAATTAACCACACATTTCAGACAAATCCTGGCAGACACCTTTACTCCAGTAAGTGTTTATCTAAAGATTCGAGATCGTTTCCCCAATAGCTTACTATTAGAAAATAACGACTATCGAGGCAGTGAAAATAGTTTTTCTTATATCTGTTGTAATCCAATTGCAAATATCAAAATAGAAAACGAAATTATTTATCAATCTTTCCCTGATAAAAGCATTAAAGAAATTCCTATTACAGAAGACACTAATATCCCTGAAATTGTTGAACAATTTGGTAAGCAATTTGAAACCACAAAAAGTAACTTCAAATTTATTAACAATGGTCTTTTTGGATATATAGCATATGATGCTGTTCGATATTTTGAAGATATATCGATTTCTAAAAAAGAAGGTGCGCTAGACATTCCTGATTTACAATACACAGTATATCAAAACATTATTGCTATTAGTAATTTTACCAATGAAGCCTATATTTTTGCACATTGTTACGAATCTGAAAGTAATATCTCTGAAATTGAATCTTTACTTAAGGTTAAAAACTTTGCTTCATATAATTTCGCCACTATAGGAGATACAACTTCAAACCTTAATGACGAACAATATAAAGAACATGTAACATTGGCAAAAAAGCACTGCCTAAGAGGCGATGTTTTTCAGTTAGTACTGTCCAAGCGCTTTTCGCAGAAGTTTAAAGGAGATGAGTTTAATGTATATCGAGCACTACGAAGCGTCAACCCTTCTCCGTACCTGTTTTATTTTGATTATGGAGATTTTAAAATATTCGGAAGTTCTCCTGAGGCTCAATTGGTGGTAAAGGATGATATGGCAGAAATTCATCCTATTGCCGGAACCTTTAAACGTACAGGAAATGATGAACAAGATGCAGAATTAGCAAAAAAATTATCTGAGGATGAAAAAGAAAATGCAGAACATGTAATGTTGGTTGATTTGGCACGCAATGACCTAAGTCGCAACGGAAGTGATGTTACCGTAGAAACCTATAGGGAAGTTCAATTTTATTCTCACGTAATTCATTTGGTGAGTAAGGTCACTGGTAAAAAACACCAGGATACAACTACCATGCAAGTTGTAGCTGATACCTTTCCTGCAGGAACTTTAAGTGGGGCACCAAAGCACATGGCTATGCAACTTATAGAAAAATACGAGACCGTAAATCGTGATTTCTATGGTGGAGCTATTGGTTTTATGGATTTTTCGGGAAACTTTAATCATGCTATTATGATTCGTACTTTTTTAAGTAAAAATCACCAATTACATTGGCAGGCTGGAGCTGGATTGGTTAACGAATCAAACGAAGAAAACGAATTACAGGAAGTATATAATAAATTAGGAGCATTAACCAAAGCATTAAAACTTGCTGAAGAAATATAGGAGCTTAGAAACTCCAAAATTAAAAAATGAGTAAAAAAATATTAGTGATAGACAATTACGATTCATTTGTATACAATCTGGTTCATTATTTAGAAGATTTAGGTTGTGAAGTTATCGTAAAACGTAATGATCAGTTACGATTAGAAGATGTTGAACAATACCAGAAAATCTTACTTTCTCCAGGCCCTGGTATACCCGAAGAAGCTGGTTTATTAAAAGACATCATTAAAACGTACGCCAATACCAAAAGTATTTTTGGAGTCTGTCTGGGGCAACAAGCTATAGGCGAAGTTTTTGGCGGGGATTTAGTCAACCTTGAAAATGTATATCATGGTGTTGCTACAAACATCACACTATCAGTAAAAGATGAACCTCTTTTTGATGGGTTAAATGAAAACTTTGATGTAGGTCGATATCACTCATGGGTAGTCGCTGATCAAAACTTACCAGACTGTCTCCAAGCAACATCTTATGACGAAAATGGTCAAATTATGTCTTTACGCCATAAAGAATTAGATGTACGTGGAGTACAATTTCACCCAGAATCGGTATTAACTCCTGATGGAAAAAAAATACTGGAAAACTGGATAAAGGATTAATTTTTTCATGCTCTCAATAATGAGAGACTCAATATTAAATAATAAAAGAATTTCTGCTTTTGTAGAAATGATAAGAAATAATTTTTAGATGAAAAATTTACTAAATCGATTAATCAATCACGAAACCATCTCTAAAGAAGAAGCAAAAGGTGTTTTGGTCAATATTTCTAAAGGAGAATATAATCAAAGTCAAATTGCATCATTCCTTACAGTATATATGATGCGTAGTATTACTGTAGAAGAATTAGAGGGATTTAGAGATGCCTTACTAGAACTTTGTATTGCTATAGATTTAAGTGAGTATAATCCGGTGGATCTTTGTGGTACAGGTGGTGATGGAAAAGATACTTTTAATATATCAACGCTTTCTTCTTTTGTTTCTGCCGGAGCAGGAATTAAGGTGACCAAACATGGTAATTATGGAGTTTCGTCTAAATGTGGAAGTTCTAACGTGATGGAACATCTCGGTATTAAATTTAGTAATGATAAAGATTTTTTAAGACGAAGTATTGATGAAGCTGGTATTTGTGTCCTACATGCTCCATTGTTTCATCCTGCTATGAAAAATGTAGCACCAATTCGTAAAGAATTAGGTGTAAAAACATTCTTTAATATGCTTGGCCCTATGGTAAATCCAGCATTTCCTAAAAATCAGATGGTTGGAGTTTTTAATCTCGAACTAGCAAGAATGTACGGGTATTTATACCAAAATACAGATAAAAACTTTACTATAATTCATGCATTAGACGGATACGATGAAATTTCTTTAACAGGAAGCACAAAAACCATTTCTAATCGTACAGAAGGAATGTTAACACCACTGGACTTTGGAGTATCAGCATTAAGACAAGAACAAATTGCTGGTGGTGATTCAATAGAAGAATCTGCTAATATATTTATGAATATTCTAAGTGGTAAAGGCACAGAAGCACAAAACAATGTGGTTTGTGCTAATGCAGGAATGGCAATTGCTACAGTTAAAGGCCTTGAACCAAAACAAGGGTTCGAAAAAGCAAAGGAGGCACTACTTTCTCTGAAAGGACTTGCTGCATTGAAAAAAGTACAAGAGCTTAGTAAAAATTAAGAAAACAAATTTTGTTTTTCAGGATAAACTGGAATTTAAATACTAACTATAATTAAGAAGATCCTGAAACAAGTTCAGGATGATAGGAAATGAACATATTAGACAAAATAATAGTCGATAAACACAAAGAAGTAAAGCTTAAAAAAAGTTTAATTCCGGTTACGCAACTTGAAAATTCTGTATTGTTTGAGCGTAAAACAAATTCGTTAGCAAACGCATTACAAACTAGTGCTACAGGTATTATAGCAGAACACAAACGCAGGTCTCCTTCTAAATCTGTAATTAATCAAAATGTAAGTGTCCAAGATGTTGCGGAAGGATATGAAACAGCTGGCGTATGTGGAATGTCTGTTTTGACCGATGGAAAGTATTTTGGAGGTTCTTTGGATGATCTTCTTTTAGCAAGATCTTCTGTTAAAATGCCTTTACTTCGCAAAGAATTTATCATCGATGAATACCAACTATTAGAAGCTAAAGCCCATGGAGCAGATGCCATCTTACTAATTGCTGCAGTATTAACACGCGATCAGATTAAATCCCTATCAGAATTTGCAAAAAGCTTATCTCTGGATGTGTTATTAGAGGTTCATAATCAAGAAGAGCTTCAGAAATCGATTATGCCTTCATTAGATATGTTGGGAGTAAATAACAGAAATCTAAAAACCTTTGAAGTGAGTACCGATATTAGCAAATCACTAAGTACACAAATACCAGATGATTTTGTTAAAGTTTCAGAAAGCGGAATTAGCAGTATCGAGGCCATAAAAGATTTAAAACAATATGATTATAAAGGTTTCTTAATTGGCGAAAATTTTATGAAGACAGAAAACCCGGGAGCCAGCGCTATAGAATTTATAAAACAACTAAAATGAATACAATATTAGTAACTGGAGTAACAGGAAATATAGGCTCACATGTATTGTTTGAACTACTGTTTGATTTGTATTCAAAAAGTGAAGAGGCAACTATCTATGTCTTGATTCGTAAACAACCTAAAAAATCTGCAAAACAACGTTTATTAGACGAAGTTTTTACAGAACAGCTTATTCCCAAAAAAATAGTTCCTTTCTATAAAGAATACTTAGAAAAATACATCCACGTCATTGAAGGAGAAATCAACAACTTTATACTTCCCGATGATGCGGGAAATGATTTGATCGTATATCATTTAGCTGCTTCAGTAAATTTAAGCAATACCGAAAAAGCAAAAAACGAAATTGCTCATGTAAATTATGTCAATACACAAGCATTTTTTGAGACTATTAAATTGAGAACAAAAAAATTAGTCTTTGTAAGTACAGCTTTCTCCAGAGGTGAAATAGAAGGTGAAATTACCGACGATTATCACTCTGTTACAAATTTTGATTTTAGAAACTTTTACGAAGCTTATAAAATGAAAGTTGAAAAATTGATCTTACAAATTGCCAAAGAAAATAATTTCAGTTGTACCATTGCCCGTCCAAGTGTTGTATCCGGAAGACTTATTGACTATCCAAAATTTGTAAGCAGTCGATATATTGTATTCTATGCAATTGGTGAGTTCTTCAAAAAAATAAAAAAGACACATCCAGAGCTGGGAAAAGTTAGAATGGTATTAAACATGGATGGAGGACTTAATATTGTCCCCGTAGATTATGTGGCCAAAGGAATCATTCGTGCAACAGATATCGATGAAGAGCAACTCAATATTACATTAACTCAAAATGTTCCAACACAACATATTATCAAAAGTATTTTGCAAAAATGTGGTGTAGAGATTGAATTGGTTGATGAAGAACCAAAAGACAAAACAAGGATTGAAAAATTATTTTATAAAACAATTGGTAGTCAATTGGTAAAATATTCAACATCCAAAAAACATAATTTTGAGTCTAAATTGATAAGAGAATTACTAGCTGATATTGAAGAACCTAATATGCTCGATAGCTTTAGTGAGGTATACAATTTTGCTCACAATATTAATTTTGATAATAACAATATTAAATTAGAACCAAATCTTTAACATTGAAAACTAAAAACATAAAAATAAAGGTTTGCGGAATGAAGTTTCCCGAAAACATTAAGGATGTTGCTCTATTACAACCAGACTATTTAGGGTTTATTTTCTATGAGAAATCTCCAAGAAATTTTGAAGGAGGTATCCCTAATGTTTCAGAAAAAATCAAAAAAACTGGAGTTTTTGTGGATGCTTCTATCGATTTTATTATCAAAAACGTAAAACAACATGATTTCAAAGCTATCCAGTTACATGGTAATGAAAGTGTTGAATTTTGTATTGAGCTTAAAAATGAGCTTAATAGCCCTGACAGGTTTTTAAAACCTATAGGGTCTCAGCATATAGAATTATGGAAAGTATTTTCTATCAAAGATCAATTTGATTTTGATATCCTAAAACCATATGAAGGAATTGTAGACTGCTTCTTATTTGATACCAAAGGCAAAGAAAAAGGTGGTAATGGATATGTTTTTGATTGGCGAGTTTTAGAAGGATACTCTTCTTCTACTCCATTTATTTTAAGTGGCGGTATTGGTTTAGCCGAAATTGATGCTGTTCAAAATTTTCTAAACAGACCAGAATCTAAATACCTATATGCCATTGACGTTAATAGCAAGTTTGAAGATTCACCTGGATTAAAGAATACAGAAAACATAAAAAAATTTAAAAAACAAATAGTATCACTCTTAGGAGAATAAAAAATTATAGTATGACTTATCAAGCAAATGAAAAAGGATATTATGGAGATTTTGGAGGAGCATATATTCCCGAAATGCTATATCCTAACGTAGAAGAATTAAGAACTACATATCTCGATATTATGAATGAACCTTCTTTTAAAGAAGAGTTTAATCAATTACTAAAAGATTATGTGGGCCGTCCATCTCCTTTATATTATGCTAAACGACTTTCAGAAAAACATAACACAAAAGTATACCTAAAGCGTGAAGACCTTAATCATACTGGAGCTCATAAAGTAAATAACACCATCGGTCAAATACTTGTCGCCAAAAAATTAGGTAAAAACCGAATCATTGCAGAAACCGGAGCTGGACAACATGGGGTTGCTACTGCAACAGTTTGTGCCTTGATGGGGGTAGAATGTATTGTTTATATGGGAGAAATTGATATTAAAAGACAAGCTCCTAATGTGGCTCGTATGAAGATGCTTGGTGCAGAAATAAGACCTGCTAAATCTGGAAGCAAGACGCTTAAAGATGCCACCAATGAAGCAATACGAGATTGGATCAATAACCCTGTAGATACGCATTATATTATTGGTTCTGCTATTGGCCCACATCCCTACCCAGATATGGTGACACGATTTCAATCTATAATCTCTGAAGAAATCAAATGGCAATTAAAAGAAAAAGAAGGAAAAGAACATCCTGATTATGTAGTCGCTTGTATTGGGGGCGGAAGTAATGCTGCAGGAACATATTATCACTTTCTGGATAACCCAAACGTAGGCATTATTGCCGTTGAAGCAGCCGGAAAAGGAATACATAGTGGAGAAAGCGCAGCTACATCTCAACTAGGTAAAGAAGGTATTATTCATGGTTGTAAAACGCTATTGATGCAAACTCCTGATGGGCAAATTACAGAACCTTATTCAATTTCTGCAGGGCTTGATTACCCTGGCGTTGGACCTTTACATGCGCATCTATATAAATCTGGACGAGGAGAATTTTATTCTGTAACAGATGATGATGCTATGACTGCCGGGTTAGAACTATCACAATTAGAAGGTATTATTCCTGCTATAGAAACCTCTCATGCATTGGCTATTTTTAATGATAAAAAATTTAAGCCCGATGATATCGTTGTGATCAGTCTTTCTGGCCGAGGAGATAAAGATCTTAATACATACATAGATTATTTTAAACTGTAAAATAGTTTATTTTATCTATTTCAAAAAAGAATTAAAACTTGTCATTCCAGCCTTGACTGGAATCCACAATACAAACTAAAGAATGAAAAGATTCTCTCCTTCGAGAGAATGACATAAAATAGAACTTTTATGAACAGAATTAATACAACCCTAGAACAAGACAAAAAAATACTTTCTATATATTTTACTGCCGGATACCCATCACTTCATGATACTACAAAAGTGATTCAGGATTTAGAAAAAAATGGAGTAGATATGATAGAAATCGGATTACCTTTTAGTGATCCCTTAGCCGATGGACCAACTATTCAGGAAAGCTCTACCATAGCGCTAAAAAATGGTATGACGACTTCTATTCTATTTGACCAGCTAAAAGATATTCGAAAAACCGTAAATATCCCTTTAATCATAATGGGGTATTTTAATCCAATGATGCAATATGGTATAGAGGCATTTTGTGCCAAATGTCAAGAAATAGGTATTGATGGGTTGATTATTCCAGACCTACCAGTAGCAGAATATCATGAGCATTATCAGGAAACATTTGAAAAATACGGATTAATTAATGTATTACTTATTACTCCTCAAACTTCTGATGAACGAATACGATTTATCGATAGTGTCTCTAACGGTTTTATATACATGGTGAGCTCTGCAAGTACAACAGGAGCCAAAAACACCTTTGGAAACACACAACAAAAATATTTTGAGCGTATCCAATCTCTTAATTTAAAAAACCCACAAATTGTAGGTTTTGGGATAAGCAATAATGAAACATTTATGCAGGCCACTAAAACAAGCCAAGGAGCTATTATTGGTTCTGCTTTTATAAAACATTTGACTCACCAAGGAGTAGATAAGATTGGAGATTTTGTAAAAGAAATACGATAACCATCCTATAAAAAATAATTGATATGCTCATTAAAAAAATCACAACATCTGTACTCCTAATTATAATATCATTACAATTTAGTTTTGGGCAATCCGATTTTAAAACCAGATTATCCAATGCCGGATTAGAATTAACAAAACAAGAAGTTACTTATGATCCTGCTTATTTCTCTATTGATTATCCAAATGGAGATGTCCCTAGTGATAAAGGAGTCTGCACAGATGTCGTGATAAGAGCATATCGAAAACTAGATATCGATCTACAAAAAGAGGTACATCTGGATATGAAAACTAATTTTAATCTATATCCAAAAAACTGGGGATTATCTAAAACCGATAAAAATATCGATCATAGAAGAGTTCCTAATCTAATGAAATTCTTTTCTCGATTTGGAAAAGTAAAACCTATTTCCAAAATATCAGATGATTATATTCCTGGAGATATTGTCTGTTGGAATCTTGGTGGAGGAATTACTCATATCGGATTAGTTGTTGACAAAAAATCTGCTGATAAAAAACGATATATGATTGTTCATAATATTGGTAGTGGTCAAGTATTAGCTGATTGTCTTTTTGATTATAAAATTATTGGTCATTATTCTTACATAAAGTAGTTTTCAAAATTCTAAACCTTAATCTCACAGCAAATCTGTATTGTATCTTTAATATTCGTAAAGTATTTGCTCGTCCCAAAACTCTAGATTTAAAAGTACTTTATTACTATCTACTATTCGAATTGGTCTTAAATCAAAAGAGTATGTTTTTGAAATAAAAGCATTGCATAACTCTTCGTTTTTAAGCAGAATTCTTAGGTCTCGTTGTTCTGGATTAGATTCGGCAACTCTATTAGCATCTACCAATTCAGTTACCCAGGTTTCACCACTACAACCTCCAGATCCGATGATAACTTCTAAACAATCTCCAGTTATCTCAACACTTTGAATTGAAAATACAGAAGATTCATTATTCTTATATTTTAGAATATCTATACTAGTTATTTGGTCACATTTAGAATCTATAAATTCATCATTATCATCTGAATCACTACAGGACACAAATAACATCAAGAAAAGGCAGAAAATTGTAAAGATCTTTTTCATGTTCTTCTTTATACCAAGATGATGAAATCTAGAAAAGGTTGTGTGCAAACTCATATTTTATTCTCGGTTTAACACATAGTAAGTTTAAAGATTTGTGTGATTTATCAAATAGATCGCAATTTTTGGATTAAAATCTATTTTTTATTTATAACATTATTCTTGTTTCATTCAATATCAGGTGACCAATGAGGATCTAAGGATTTACCATGTCCTTTAGGACACTTTCCATATCCAAAAGAACTAGAACTCCAGTGTTTACTACAGTAAAATTCACAGCAACTATCACAATAGCCAGCCATATCATAAAATTGATCTCGTATTTTACTCGCAATATATGGTTTTGTAAATGCATCAATTATCCTCAATTTTCGTTTCAAATTGATAGCATCTCCAATCTCTCCATTATTTCCTCCCGGGCCAGAATATAGTAAATAAGTGGCATCAAAGTTTCTAAATTTTTTGTATTGATTTAATTTTTCATTACTCCATTCATTTGCTCCTTTAGGGTATAGATTTGGTTCTACAATTTCAATTTTGGCAACTGAATTATTACACTCCGAACACATGGGTTCAAAACAGATTGACTTTATATTAAGTTCTTCTATTCCTTGACTTAATGAAACATCTATTTTCTTAACGAGTCGATATTTTTTCTTATCAAATTCTTCTTTATGTTTTTCATCATCTGAATATTCTTTAACAAGTTCGATTACCCCTTCTTCACATAGTTTTTCTAAGTCATCATAAGAGATATCGTTTAAGGAAAAAGATTCAGACTTTCCATTGATTTCGAGAAACCAGGGATACCACATTACACCCCAAAATTCCCAGTGGTATTCAAATTCAAAACAATTAGCCTTTTCACATTTTTCTCGGATTTCAGAAATTAAAACATGTAATCTTTCATTCATTCTAAAGTGCTTTAATCATTTCTTCATATTCGCAAATTTTCGTTTCCAATCTTTTATTTAAATAATCATTCTTATTTTTTAGAGTAGATGAGATTAGCTTTGCTTCATTACAATATTTAATTATTTTATCTTTACTCCAATGTTGTGGTGGGGTTTGTAAATTTGTTATTCTATCAGCAATTTTAACAAGACCAACCTCTTTTTTTAATTTATTTATGCGAGTTAAGCTATCTATCATTTTTTCCTCTTTGGACACTAACTTTTCATCTTTTGTTAATGCGCAAACCGCTTGAGCAATAGTTTCATTAAATTCTTTTTTAATTTCATCAAAATCTGCTGTTGTATCTTCAATTGTATCATGTAATATAGCTATCTGAATCGCAAAATCAATATCAAAAGTTTTATCAAAATTATATGCAATTAATACTTCCATAGCAACATTAGAAATATGTAACAGATAATTAGAATTTGTTCCTGGGACTTTCTGCTCACTGTGTTTTTCGCCAGCAAACTTCATTGCTTTTTGATATAATTCTTGTGTCATTTTATTATTTAACTTATAGTAGATAACCTCTACTGCATTATAGGTTTACATCTCACAGGGAATAAACAAATTAAGCAAACCTTATTAATTTTTATTTAATAGTTCTTAATCATCCCAGATCTGAACCTCAATACATCTCTAATATCATACTAATTCCTATATAAATGTACACATATCTCCCAATATTGATATATACATAAGCCAGTAATTCTTTTCTTATTGTTTTTCTTTTTATACAATTCTATCTATGATAGCATTAACCTGATCAACCATGAATCTGTATTATGTTTTGCAAATATGTTTTTCATCCTTGTCTGGTTTGAAGAAAAAACAGAAAATTATATTTAAATCCGTATATTAGTATATAACACATAATCAATTAATTAACGCAAAATTTAATTTATGGGTAAAGGAGATAAAAAAACACGTCGTGGTAAAATATGGATAGGAACTTATGGTAGATTAAGACGCCGAAAAAAAGCAGCAGCCGTACCTACAGTTGCAAAACCTAAAGCTAAATCAACAACTAAAGCCAAACCAAAAACAGAAGTAGAACCTGAACCAAAGGCCAAACCAGTAGCAAAAAAAAGTACAGAAAAGAAAGTGGAAAAAGAAACATAAACAAGATGAATACATATTTTAGAAACCCTAAATTCAATACGATTGATTTTAGGGTTTTCTTTTTCTTTTGTAGTTCTATCGAGATTAATTATCATTGTATTTCTAAATATAAAATCCATGGCCAAAAAATTACTAGTATTATTAATGACCATTCTTATTGTTTCTTGTAATGACAGTAAGACACAAAAGACTTCAGACGCTCTCGATGAAGTCGAGTCTAATGAGAGAAAAGATAACACCAATAGTCCAGTTGATGAAAATTCTAGCAATACATCTAACCTCAACGGAGTTGATTTTTCAGCAGAAGTAAAGAATTTTATCACCTGTAAAAAAGCTGCTACAGAACGTAATGACTGTAGAAATAGTATTACTAAAATTATCACTAAAACATATGATCTTACAGAATTTAATGATCCTAAATTAGGCTATGTAGTTTATGATAGTATACGACCTATTGTAGAAAGATCAAGAGAATGGTTACAACTTGGCTCTATAAATCAAGAGACAATAAATCAGGCCTTAGCGCATACCAATCGTGGAGGTTTATCATTAATCATCGATACTGCTAACACATATGGACATGTAGTGATGATTATTCCTGGTGAGACTAAAAAATCAGGTTCATGGGCAATGAAATTACCTAATGTTTTATCCTTAACAAATTACAAGCCAGAAAAATCATTCTATAATAAATCACTCTCCTATGCAATGCAAAAAAGTGATGATTTAAAGATTTTTTTGAGGCAATAAAAAAATAAAATCTCTAGTTAAAAGAATTTTTGATACTGCATCACCCTAAAATCAATCGTATTGAATTTAGGGTTTTGTTTTTTTAACTCTTTATACTCTTGTAAACTACCAATAGCTCTATTCGCAGCTCCTGATGGCGCTGTTAATGACACGGTTTTTATTATTCTATTTTCACGGCTCTGCTGACTTAATATAAATTGATGTATTCTCGGAATTTCATCTGAAACCACCTCTAGTTTCATATCATATTCTTTGAGATGTTTTCTGAAAAAATATTCAGGACCGTTTTTACTATTACCTCCAGTAAATATTAAAGTATCTATTTTTGGATATTGCAACAAATATCCTATGAGATCTCTTAACTTAATGTTTTGCATTCCCAAATCTGAAGCATCAATCTTTTGGCGATTACAGCTATGTACTATATCACAAACTCCAATACCTCTTGATGTTAAGAAATCTTTTCTTTGCTTTGCTGCCACTTCTGTAGTTTCAAAAACCAAATTAAGTTCGAAAATCCGATCCAGAACCGGCCATAGTAATCCGTTACTGCTACCATAGCAGAAATCTACATCCTTTTCATTAAGTTCTCTAGTGGTAAAACGTGGTGGTGGAAGCGTTCCTACAATTAATTTTGTTGCTCCTTCTGGAAAAAAGGGTTCGTATGGGTGGGTATGTATGAACACTATAAAGATTTACAAATTATGATTCACGAAGGTAAAAGTAATATTAATAATGGAAAAGTGATATTAATATCTATGCTTTCAATCTCCTTGTGCTCTTTTGATTTTTATGATTTCTACTGCTACTTTTTTTGATGCTGTACTCCTTGTCTATTATCTACTAGATCTGCAATCTCTCTTGCCTCCTTTTGATTTTTGGGATCTAATAACCATTGTTTTTCGCAATCAATCGTTAACACAAAAAAAGCAATGTCATATTATAGACATTGCTTTTATACTTGAAGCTATTGTAATTCGTTACTAGTTTTTAGCTTTTATTTTCTTTATCTCTTTATACACAAAATCGACATATCTTAATTGTGGGTGGGTAACTTGTTTCTTTAACAATTGCCATTTTCCGTATATATTTCTTTGAAAAATTATTTGTACAGCTTTACTTTCTGAATATTGAACATACCCAATTCGAGCTATATTATAACTAATCTCTAAATATTTTATATCATAATAATCATGTATTTGGTTATCATACAATTCTTGTTCTCTAATAAATGATATCGACTTTTCACTATTTTTTATTTTATTATTTAGAGGAACGCAAAAATTAGCTGTTATATCATCAATTTTAATTTGAATCGTATCTTGTTTATTTTCTTTTATAAACATTGATTGAAAAAGAATTTCTTTTAAACCTTCATAATCTTTATTACCATCAGTATACCAGTTTTGTGAATAGCTTTGTAAAGATATAAACATGATAAAAATTGATAAAAACTTCATATGACTTAATTTTTTCTATTTAATAAATAACTTTGATGTACTTTATTAGCATCTTCTGGGTCTTGCTCTGTTAGACCTACTACTTCCATATCAAAATCCGTACCTTCGGCATCACTGGCTAATGGATCATCGGAAGTATACATGTTACCATTGTACAAATAATCTCCTAAATGAGTTATTTCATGTAAAGTAGCTATTGCAATAAAAAAACGTAAAGCTTCAGTGTTAAGGCTTTTTTTCTCTCTTAATTTTTCTTCTAAATCCCAGTGAAGAGTAATAGTATTTAAATCTCCTCCTTCAAAGATTTCTCCATTATATAATCCCCATCCTAAACCTGTGCTACCAAATTCAACTGTTACACTGCTCTCTGACCCCCAAGTTAAGGCATTTTTAATTTGTTGATCATTTAAACTTCCATATTTTTTTAATGCGTTTACCAAAAATGCATCATTAGCCATCTTAGGAAGTTCCTCCTTAAGGATTTGAGTTGTTAATGGATATTCGATAGCATAATTTGTGCCAGGAGGATATTTCACAAAAGGCTTAATGCTTATCAATGTACCATCTATAGCAGCTTTTATAATTTCTACTGCTGCTTTTTTTGATGCTGCACTCCCTTGTCTATTATCTACTAGATCTGCAATCTCCCTTGCCTCCTTTTGATTTTTAGGATCTAATAACCATTGCTCTTGTGCGGGGCTTAGAATTGCAAAATATTCTATACTTAATGTTTTTAAAGCCTTGATCAGGTTATGGATTTCTGATGGGGTAGTGATCGCAATACCATCGGCATCAGGGCATCCTATTTCTAATCCACCAATGGCAATATTAGGATTATCTTCTCCCGGGCCAATAGCATTTTTACCTTTTGCCTGCGCAACACTTTTACCTATAGCGTTAGTACAAAAACCACCTCCTAAAGATAATCCCAAAGTACTATTAATACGATCTCTAAGCCTTATCCCTCCCGAGGTTAAATTAGCTTCGTTTTCTACCAGGCCATTATATATCGTTTCCAGTTGACAAAGACTATATTGCCCATTAAAGTACACATCTGTAGCATCATAGATCACTGTACCATCTATAAACGTATTAGCATACCTTGGTTTGGCAGCAACATTAACATCGATACAGGTCTGGCTAGTGACCAATTTATGTCCTGTACCACTATATCCAGAACTGGCATCTCCACATCGATTGTCTCCTGTGCCACCACCATTAGGCCCTCCCGGATGATCGGTATCACTATTAGGTCCATCACATTGGTAACGTACTTTTTTGGTTCTCGTTACACATATGGTAACCGTACCAATAACGTTATTTGGCCCAGATCCTCTAAAAGTTCTTCTTGGTAAAGGAGTGCCTTTTGTAAAATAACCGGACAGGTCTCCCTTTGCAGAAAAACCACCAACTCTATCTGGAGTATCAGGTTGTATATCTATAGGCGGGCAACCAGAAGAGGATTTTGATGCTATGACATTAACCTCACTACCAAAAAAATCTTTGGCCTTATAGGTCTCTATTTGCCAATTTAGTGTATTATGATCTTCTGCTGTGATCTCATGAGCTTTTTTATCGGTTACATATTTTACAACAAAAGGTTCACCAAGAGCACCTTCTTTATCAGTTTTTACCACCAAATTATAAAACTCATATGCACTGGTATTAGGTACCGTAAGTAATGTACTATAGGTTTTCTCTCCAGATATACTATTAAGTTCTGTAACCTGTCCCTGATCAATAGTAACATGGTCAAATGATGTTGATTTGGCGGCAGTAAATGCAGTAGTAAAAGCTTTAAATACTTCAGGAACTTCTGTAGCATTAGCATACCTGTATGTAGATGAGGATATATTGTCTTGTGCGGCTATGGGTAGAGGTGTTGCGGTAAAATCTTCTTCTTTCTCGCATGCATAAAAGAGTACAAGACTTACTAAAGCAATAGCAATACCACGATACATTTTAAAATGTTTTTTTAGCATTTGTTTTCAAATTTAAAAATAAGTAATTCATTCACTGAAAGGATAACGTCTTTTTTATCTATATCATATAGCTCTGACAGGGGATATATCCCTTTTTCGTTAACCGGTATAATACTATACAGATCAAAAGAAGCTTTCTTTACTTTCTGGTACAATATTAAAACATGCCAGTTTCATTTTTTGACACTGGGATATTTTTTTGTTATTTCCCTTTGGATAGTAAATCCAAAGCAAAGCTAAAATATGAGAATATAAAAAGCTTACAGAAATCTATAATCAAATTATTTTTATAAAACCTGAATAAAAATAGTTATTGTTCATTGTTAAGAAAGGGTAATATTTAAAAGAGAATCAGGTTCAGGATAACAACAAGCCCAATATAAAACATACTGCTCGGTAGCCAAAGTAATCATCTCGGTAAGCAAATATTATATCTCAGTGGACCAATACCCATGCTTGGTACATAAAAAAGTCAACTCCTCTTACAAAAAAACTATCTCTTCCTATAAGTATTTGTTCTCGGTGAGTAAACAACCCTGCTCCTCCTACAAAACAATCATCTCTTCTTACAAACAACCCTGCTCGGTGTACAAACAACCCCTCTCGGTGGGCTGTGCAAATTGTTAAAACTAAAATAATGATTCCTAAATTATCAATGTAAATCAAGTAGTAAAAGGTGCTATCGCGTGAGGGATAGTAGTGGCATCCTTTTTTATTTGTCTACTTCGACAAGCTTAGCATAACAAATAAGAAAGATATAGCGAATAGCCCGACCCGAAATGTAGTGCAGGGGTACGCCCAAAAAGATACACTATCAATTATAAAAAGGATTTCAGCCTGCGCTGGAATGACAAATAGGAAATTCTAATCCTATGCATCAGATATTTTTAGAACTGGAAGTAAATAAAGGGTTGAAAATCGGCCGCATACGTTTGATAACATATAATAGCGACTACCATAGCTACAACTGCTTTAATCACTATATTACTTTTTATAAACTGCTCTAAAATCCAATCTTTGGTCTTATAAGGCAACCAATGTGTAATATACCCAATCCCCATGATGATAAAAACTGTACGGTATTCCCAAAGTACAAGCAACGCATTTTGCCAGTCCATATTGGTTGCTACTTGTTGATAGAAGCGACTAATATGATCCATACTATTACCTCTAAAATAGATTCGTGTAAACGTGATAAATATAAAGGTAAATCCTATTTTCCATACCGTAGCCAACCATGCGTTAGAATTTTCATAAGGACTGATTTTTCGCCAATATTTATAAACAACAACTCCTAATCCGTTTAATCCTCCCCAGATTACAAATTTCCAGGAAGCTCCATGCCATAAACCTCCTACTAGCATGGTAATCATAATATTTACATTTCGATTAAAATGCCATGCTAATTTTGAAGAAAATAGAGTAATAATCAATACCAACCCTATCCCCGCAGTTGCTATAATGGCAATTCCAAAATCTGCATAGGCAAATACTCCTAAAAAAGTGAACACTGTTATGAAGATATATGAAAAAATACTTCCATTACGATTACCTCCTATGGGTATATATAAATAATCTTTGAGCCAACTTGATAAGGAAATATGCCATCGCCTCCAAAAATCTCCACAATGAATTGCCTTATAGGGTGAATTAAAGTTAACAGGTAATTTATATCCCATAAGTAATGCTAATCCGATAGCTATATCGGTATATCCAGAGAAATCTCCATAGATTTGCAATGAATATCCAAACATTGCCATAATATTAGTAAATCCAGAGAACATCTCGGGGACATCAAAGACCCTATCCATAAAATTAGCCGCAATATAATCGGCAAAGAGCATTTTTTTGATTAACCCCTTTAGGATCATAAAAGTAGCATTACCAAAGTCTTGTTTGGTAATATTAATCTCTTTTCGAATCTGCGGTACAAAATCTGCCGCTCTTACAATTGGTCCAGCCACTAATTGAGGAAAGAAACTCACAAAGAAACCAAAATCTATAATCGATTTTAGAGGTTTGATTTGTTTTCGATAAATATCTACACTATAGCTAATAGTTTGAAAAGTATAAAAGGAAATCCCTACGGGAAGAATAATTTTATCTACCGTAAAATAATCCACTTCACTCCAGGTATTTGCCCATTGTGCAAGATAATTTATAACTTCATAATCAGTTTGAAATAAATAATTATAGGAGTCTGTAAAAAAATAAGCATACTTAAAATAACACAGCGTCCCCAGGTTAATAATAACACTTACTGCAACTAATATTTTTTTAAAAATAATAGATTTACTATTATAAATAGCCTTACCCAGAAAAAAATCATTGACCGTGCTAAACAATAATATCCCTATAAAAAGACCACTGGTTTTATAATAGAATAAAAGGCTTATTGCAAAAAGATAAGCACTTCGTAGCGCTTTTTTACGGTAAACTATGGCATAAATAAAATAGATTGCTGCAAAGAAAATCCAGAAATTTGCCTGTGTAAAGATTAATGGGAAATCTTCTGAAAAAGAAAATATGTCAATGAGTCTATTCATTAATAATCTGAGTCAAAATAGAGTTTGGTTCCAATTGGAGTTCGTTCTCCCATGAATGTGCCAATGCTTCTAACAAAAGGTCTGCTTTTATTCGGTATCCCATTACTGTAAAATGAATCCGATCGCGAGGCATCAATTTATGAGTATACCAACTCTGCGAAGAATTGAACCCTCCCATAATTTCATAAAAATCCCAAACCGCCATTTTCTGTTCTTTGGCAACTTCATAAATAATTTTTTCTGCCACTCGAGTTCTAGGATTAGGAAATTTCTTCTTATAATATGAATCATTAGGTACAGTAAGTAATACAGCACAATCTGGATTTGCCTTTTGTACCAATTTAATTAAATCAGTATAATATGTTTTATATGAATCCGGATTAAAATCAGGGTGGTATGCATCATTGGTACCTATTGATACAATAAATAAATCAGGAGTATATAACATTAGTTGATCTTCAAAATATTTACAACGATCATAATAGGAAAAACTACCTCCGTTTACTCCGATAGAAGTATATTCAATCCCTTTATTTTCATTCATTAATTCTATCCCCATCATTAAAAACTCTGCATTTTCTACATTTTCAACTTTGCGAATACAAAACTCGACTTCATCTACTGTTGTATTTAAAGTATACTCGATAAAATGTGCTTTCTTATCCTCTTTGACTTCAGAAATTATAGAATCTTGTTTAAAAGATATTTCATAGTCTGTACTCCAATTATCATAAAAGATCCTGATTTTATTAAAATCATACATATTTTCATGATAGTTATTCCCATTAACTTTTAATTTAACATTAGATATTGTATCCTTAAAAACTGCGGTTACACCTGATAATCCCCACGCTACGCTATCTTTTCTTACCGAACATCTGTATCCTTTCCATTCCCCATCAAATTTGACTCTATAGTTTCCTGGGTTATTAGTTTTGGCAATACTGTAAGGATAAATAAATCCTCGTTGCCCTTTTGAGGTTGGGCTCATTGTCTGAAGATAAGACCTCAAACGGTTTGAATAAATATCTGCCTGGATATGAGAACCTCCAATATGAAAAATATGAAGATTTTCTTCTCCTCCTTTTGCAATCGTATCTAGTTTATGAAAGAGTTTTTTAAACGCCGGAGAATCCTCTGCCATCTTGATAGTGTTCGCTTTCCAATTCACAAAAGGATATTTATCTCGTACGGTGTCTAAAACATAAGTTTGTGCCATTGCTGGTAAGGCAAAAAGGCATAGGTAAAAGAGTAATTTGCTACGCATCATCATTGTTTTCAGGTTCTTTAAGGTCAAGGTATAGGGCTGTAAAAAATAGTTCTGAAATTATTTTGGTTCCTTTCCAGGTAAAATGCATATAATCTTTGGCTGTGAGTTTTTCATCTACCCATAGTTTCATAGATCCTTTTCCTCCCATCGCATCAAACATGCTCCAATATGCAACATTATTCTCTAGACAGGTTTCTGTTAGTTTTGCATTAAGGTACGGTAACATCGGGTAGGTTTCCATTTTACCGTTTACCGGAAGACACATATCTGTAGGTCCAATAAATATGAAACTTGTATTTTTTGCACGTCGCCTGATCCAATTTACCTGGCTTGTTACTCGTTTAGCATATTTTTCTACATCTATAGAATCCTTAAGATATGGCATTGTGTTTCCACCATATTGCATGATCACAATTTTAGGCTTCAATTGCCTTACCATTTGGCTATAGGTCGACGCATTAGAATTTGCAAAAATAGTTCCCGAAGCGCCTCTCATTGCCACATTATCAATTTGTACTCTAGAACCACCATCTAAGGTAAGTCCATAAAAATCTGCACTAACTTTGCCTTCTAGTTCGATTTTTAAATCTGTTGGAGTAACCGAAGTTCGAATTTTGTATTGATGGTATCCTCCATCTGCAATCAGGCTGTCTTGTTGAATCAGATTACCATCATTATATACTGATATTTTTATTGGGAAATTGCAATTACCATAGTGTAGACCAATATTTGTAAATCGCCTGAATTTGGCATATGTTTTCTTTGATTTACCAATCTTTACAGAAGCTTTTATGATTGGTAAGGAATCAAGTGCTGTACTATCTGGAAGTACTTTTTGATATGCTGTAAATCGTGAAACTGATAAATAGGCTCCATATTTTTTATGAGAAAACTTTTTCTTGGTTGGATCAAAAAACGCAAAACGCTCCCAGTGTTCACTTGGCTCTACAACAGCGCTTATCTGTCTATAGACTGGTAACACAGGAATAAACCCAGGACCGCTCCCACCATACATCCCCTGGAGTCTGTTACGTAAATACCCTGTTATACGATCTCCTTCGATTTGAGAATCTCCATAATGTATAATACGACATGATTTTGAAGAGAGTTTTTCTCTTAATTCTGTTGCAAAATCTGGGTTTTCTTCTGGATATTTAATCCTAACGATTCGAGTAGTATCAATTTTGGAGAAATCAGGTAATTGTTTTATTTCTTCTGCTAAAGCAATATCATTCTTGGTTTCACTTGTTTCGATATCTAATGGTGTTACAATTTGCGTAACTTCTAAAACATCTTGTCGTGTCAGAGATGAATCTTTCTCTAAACCCAAAAAAGTAGTATATGCCGGATATTTAACAGCTACTCCCTCATAAGAAAATCCATCATCCTGAGTTTGAGCTTTCTGAACGCCCCCTTTTTCACTCAAAAACATGAGACCGAACAATCCCCCTAATACGAATAGGATAAATAATGATATTTGAATAGGTCTGATTCTCAATGTTTCCCAGAAATGTTAAGGCAATGTAAAAATAGAAAGATTTTCTGAACTACAAAGTAGTTTCATGAGTATAGACTATTATTATCCTGTATAAAAGGGTAAAAAAAGAGTCATATTGTGACTATGACTCTTTAGATTATAAATAAAATGATACATTATTTGACTATGCATCAATCTCGATTCCACCTCCCGATCCACCACATTGAGTAGCATTACGTATTATCGCCGGGTAGTTTAAAAGACAAAATTGACTAGCCCCAGAAGGCTGGCTGGCAGTTGTACCAGGACAATTACAATCAAGTCTGCAAGGACCTAAATGAAAAAACGGATAGCAATTCCCTCTTGATCCACCACCAGAGATGGTTTTTTGTTCTTTTTTACTAATTTTTGAAGTTCCTTTAAGGTTTAAGAGTTTTTTAAACATAATACATGAATTAAAATTAAAAATCCTTGAAAATTTACCGACACCAAGGTTTATGTCTATTTATCAAAGAGTAATTGTAAAGTATACGTTTAACAGAAAACAACAACTGAAAAGTTCAGTATGATGTATTTGTCATTAAAGGGTAGATATATTTAGTAATACTTCTAAAAGTAAGAAATTCAAACACATAAACATATTAAGCATATGTTATATTTTGAAAAAAGCAATAGTACTAAACACAATTATTTCAAAAAAGGAATACATATTATGGGATGTCTAAATAGAAGAAACTAATTTCTTTACATCATGTACTACTGTTCTATATTTATTACGATTAGGCTTGGACATGTGTTGTGCCTCTGTAAGGATTTCGAATAAAATCTCTTTTGCGTCTTCTGTTTTTCCCTTTTTTAGCAAAAATTGAGCGAGAGTATAGCGCTCTTTATAATTAGAGTATCGTTGATCTATTTGCCGTAGATGTTCTTCTGCTTTTTCAGACTGTTGATCTTCTTCTAATGCCAAACCATATAAAAACTGACTTCGGGAACCTTTAAAATCTGATCTATCTACTATCTTTTCTGCACTCGAAATAATTTTTTCGTAATTTTTAATTTGATAATATCCCTCTATAAGTTTTTTAAGCACTCCAACATCATTGTTTGTATTATGTGCTTTTTCATATTCTTGTATAGCATAAGTATAATCTCCTGCTTCTAATAATGCATCTGCCAAATTTACTCTGTTCTGAAAAGTATCTGCAAAATCTAATTGTTTCTGTAAATCCTTAATTTTTTTAGTAGGATTGATAACATTAACAATTTCATTCTGAACCACATCCAGATCTTTCTTGTTAAAAACTTGAGTAAATAAGTATATAACACTTCCTAATACAGGCAGAAGCATAATAACAAAAAACCAATAATAATTACTTTTATTCTTGATCGCGTGATAAACACAATAGCCTTGTAAGGCAATGATTAAAAAGTACTGCATCCCGTAAAAATAGGTAAAACTTTATTAAAAAGTTAATGATAAATTGTAATCATTTTATTCCTTCAATTAACTATAAAACTATAATTTATTTATTTTTATGACAGGTACTCAGGCATTATAAAAAGGGAAAATATATCATTATTTCATATAAAAAAAGAGATACTCTTTTGTAACAAGATATTCGCAGATATTAATCGATTGACTACAAATCTAAATTTAAGTTTTTAAGTTGAATTAAAAGCTAATAAATTTAGTGTTTACTTTTTAATTCAAAATATGACAATGTATATACTTAAGCGGATATTTGTTTTGAGTTTTATTTGCCTTCTCTATGCCTGTAAAGAAGACAAAAAACAAAATACTTCTACCGTTTCAGATACCCGAGATAGTATTATTGTTTCAATACCAGAAAAACAGCAACCTATTAACACTATAAATACAGTTATTGCAAAAAATGGGTTATTTGTTAGAAAACGACCAGAAAGTGGCAGTGAAATCATTATTAAACTCCCTTTTAAAAGTCAAGTTAAAATTATAGAGCATACAGGAATAACTTTAGAGATAAGGGATAGTGGTAAACAAATCAAAGGGGAATGGGTTAAAATTAATTTTGAACTCCCAGAAGAATCTTCAAATCAAAATATCGATCAAAGCGGTTATGTATTTAATGCTTTTCTATCTTCAAGATTTAACAATCGATTCAAAATACTAAAATGGGGTGAAATTTTTTGTGACTTCCAAGCTTATTTTGACACTGATGCGTATAGTGAACTAGAAATTATAGATACATTTCAGTTTGCTTTTCGTGATGTTGAATATGATCTATATAATTATGAAAAACCTTTTTTTTGGTATAATCTTGGTCTTGAAACTTCATATACGGCTTCAAATTTAGAAGAGTTATCTAGGTTAAGTCTAGACACACTCAATGAAGAATACAACAGAAAATACAAATACATCCAAAATCTAAACCTCATCGATGAAGAATATTGGGAGAAGCAACGCAAAAGAGAGTTATCTATTTTAAAAAAGTCATATGATTTTTATACCATACAGATCAAAGCTCACTTTGATCCAAAAATATTACTAACGTTAGATATACCCGCTTCTAAACATGAATTTTGTGATGTTTATATAGAACGTTTGGTTTCTGGAGGGCAATTATTAATAGATTATTGGGATAATTTTGTAGAGGAACAATGTAAAAATAATTATAGTCCTTCAAACTGTTATCATGAATCTATTGAAGGCAAAGGAACCGAACACGAAGAAACCTATGCTCGAATGTACTTAATCAAATGGGCTCTAGGTCGCTGCACAAAACTTGATGCTTATAGAGCATACGAAGAACAAACAGAAATGCAAGAACGTTTTGTAAGTACTCTATATGGTTTTGAAGAAGATTGTCAGGAAACAGATTAATCCATTAAAAAAACTATTTAAGCATAATTACTAAATCATCAGCATTTACCATTGTACCAGGTTTGAGTACAATTTTCTTGATTACAGCATTTTCGTTAGCCGTAATAGTCGTTTCCATTTTCATAGCTTCAATAACAAATAACGGATCATTCTTTTTAACCTCTTGACCCGTTTTAACTAATACAGAAGATAAAGAACCTTGCAGCGGAGCTCCTATTTGTTTGATATCTGTTTTATCAACTTTGGCATTTATCACTTTATCTACCTTAATTGATTTGTCTTGTACTTCTACATTTCTGGTTTGACCATTTACTTTAAAGAATATAGTAACTTTTCCATCTTCATGAGGTTCTCCTATTGATATTAATTCTATCAGCAGAATTTTCCCTTTATCCAACTCTATAATGATTTCTTCTCCAGGAGTCATCCCATAGAAAAAGTTTTTGGTCGGAATATTCATCACATTACCATATTTTAAATGATGATTATATGCTCCTGTAAAAACTTTTGGGTATAGTTTATAAGAAAGGAAATCGGTAATATCCAATGCCCTTCCCATTCCTTTTTTAAATACTTTTTCGAAGTCTTTAAATTCAGTTTCAAAATCTACAGGCTCCAAATGTGCATTAGGTCTATTCGTAAATGGTTTCTGATCCTTAAGAATTGATTTCTGCAATTTTTTAGGAAACTTCCCTACGGGTTGCCCCAATTCTCCTTTAAACAAACTCACTACTGATTGTGGAAATGAAATTGTTTCTCCCCTTTCTTTTACATCCTCTATAGTTAAGTTATTACTTACTAAATACTGAGCCATATCGCCAACCACTTTAGAACTTGGTGTAACCTTAACGATATCTCCAAAAAGTTCATTAACCTCTCCATACATTTTAGTAATTTCATGAAAACGATCAGAAAGTCCCAATGCTTCAGCTTGCGGTTTAAGGTTTGAATATTGTCCTCCCGGAATCTCATGTTGATACACTTCTCCTGTTCCTGCTTTTAACCCAGACTCAAAAACATAGTAATATTCACGTACTGCTTCCCAATAATTAGAATACTCATTTAACTTGGAAGTATCCATAATATTTTCACGTTCGTGAAACCTCATCATCTCAAGTACTGCATTAAAATTTGGTTGAGCTGTTAATCCCGAAAGACCTCCCAGAGCTACATCCACTACATCTACTCCTGCCTCAATTGCTTTGAGATATGTTGCCGATTGCACTGAAGAGGTATCGTGCGTATGTAAATGTACTGGAATATTAATTTCTGATTTTAAGGCAGAAACTAATTCATAAGCTGCATACGGTTTAAGTAATCCTGCCATATCTTTTATACCTAGAATATGAGCTCCTGCATTCTCAATATCTTTTGCTAACTGAATATAATAATCAAGCGTATACTTAGTTCTATTAGGGTCTAATATATCTCCCGTATAACACAATGAGCCTTCTGCTAAGCCTTGTGTTCTTGTACGAACATGTTCTATACATGGAGCTATGGATTTCATCCAGTTTAACGAATCAAAAATTCTAAAAACATCAACTCCATTCTCCCAGGATTGTTCTACAAACTTTCCTATCAAATTATCAGGATATGCGGTATATCCTACTCCGTTAGATCCACGAATTAGCATCTGAAGTAATAGATTAGGCATAGCTTTTCTTAATGCGCGTAGTCTTTCCCATGGATTTTCATTAAGAAAACGTAAACAAACATCAAAAGTAGCACCTCCCCAAACTTCCATACTAAAGATTTCTGGATGATTTTTTGCAAACCCTTCTGCCACTTTTATCATATCATAAGTTCTCATCCTTGTTGCGATTAGACTTTGATGAGCATCTCGCATTGTAGTATCAGTAAAATGAACTTTCTTTTCATTTTTTAACCATGTAGCAAACTTCTCCGGGCCTAATTCGGTTAATATATTTTTAGTTCCTTTTGAATATCCTGCGGTTTCATCAAATTTTGGAACTATAGGGGTAACAAAAGTTTTAGTTGGGTCTATTTTTTTAACATCCGGATTTCCATTCACTATAATATCACCCAAAAAATTTGCTAGTTTGGTGGCGCGGTTCCTAGATTCTCGGATTGTAAATAAAGATTTTGTATTCTGAATAAAATTAACGGTTACCTCTCCTTTTCTAAAAGTTTCATGTTTTAGAATATTATCTAAAAATGGCATATTGGTTTTTACGCCACGTATTCTAAATTCTGAAAGTGCTCGTCGCATTTTTCTACATGCTCCATCCAAAGTTCTACTATTTGCAGAAACTTTAACCAACATCGAGTCAAAGAATGGAGAAATCGTTACTCCCTGATATACACTTCCTGCATCTAATCGGATTCCAAATCCAGAAGCACTTCTATAGGTAGTTATCGTACCATAATCTGGCTTAAAATCATTTTCTGGATCCTCTGTAGTTATTCTACACTGTAATGCAAACCCAGTGGTTTTAAGACCTTCCTGACTTTCTATTTTTATTTGTTTATCCGATAGTTTATATCCTCCTGCAATAAAAACCTGAGCTTTGATTAAGTCTATTCCTGTGACAATTTCTGTAACGGTATGTTCTACTTGTACACGAGGATTTACTTCAATAAAATAGATACTACTATCTTCATCCACCAGAAATTCTACGGTACCAATATTATTATAGTCTACGGCTTTGCATATTTTAAGCGCATATTCATACAAATCTTGTTTTATTTGTTCTGACACTCCAAAAGAAGGAGCGTATTCTATTACTTTTTGATATCGTCGTTGCACAGAGCAATCACGTTCAAAAAGGTGTACCATATTTCCATATTGATCAGCTACAATTTGTACTTCTATGTGTTTTGGATTCTCTACAAACTTTTCAAGAAAAACCGTATCATCTCCAAAAGCATTAAGAGCTTCTCTACGTGACTCGGGATAAGCTTTTTCTAATTCTTCTTTATTGCGAATTACTCTCATACCTCGGCCTCCTCCTCCTGAAGCTGCTTTTAACATAACAGGAAATCCAATACGCTTAGCTTCTTTTATAGCTATTTTAATATCCACCAGATCTTCCTTATTGCTTTGAATGATTGGTATATCATTATCTATCGCTACTTTTTTAGCTGTAATTTTATCTCCCAAAGAACGAAGAACAGAAACTTTAGGTCCTATAAAAATGATATCATTCTCTAGGCATTGTTGCGCAAAATCAGCATTCTCTGAAAGAAACCCGTACCCTGGATGAATTGCATCAACATCATTATCCTTAGCTACTTTGATGATCGCTTCGATATTAAGATATGGTTTTAACGGCTGATGATTCTCACCTATTTGATAAGCTTCATCTGCTTTATACCTATGCAAAGAATATCGATCTTCATACGTATATACTCCTACCGTTTGCAATCCAATTTCTGTACATGCTCTAAAAATTCGGATTGCAATTTCCCCTCGATTAGCAACTAAAACCTTCTTGATTTGCATATTGTAAATTTTGAGTTAAAAACACTTTTAGCGAACATTCGCTGCGAAGATATTGATAAGAAATATGCTATGCAATAGAATACTCAAAATATATAAGTCAAAATAACTTATAACGTGACTTAGAAACTAAAAAAACTCTATTGTATAACCAAAAACTAACGGTTGTATTATTAAAAAAATAACATTCGAAATAATTTGAATAAATTCTTTTAAATCTTTTTTTATCGTAAAAATAAATTTAGTATGATGTACACCCTCATATCCCTGCAACTCTCATTATAATTATCCTAACGAATATTTATATATATTTCTACTAAGTACACACAAAAAGAGACAGGGGGAAAACCCCTGTTAAGAAAAGCACAATTAACAAAAAAATTAACTCGATTTTAATTTTCTCAAAAACCTTATCATTTAGTTTTGCCGTCCAATAAATAAACATAAACAATCTATTAAACCTTTTTATTATGAAAAACAAAATCATCCCATTTGTCAGTTTAATTATAGCTACCGCTTTTTTATTCAGTTGTAGTAGTGATGATGATGGGGATAATGATGGAGGCATAAATGCCGAAGCCTCTACTTCTAAACAATACAAAAGTTTGGAAGCAGCTACTGATCAAATAAACGATTTAACATCGGGTGCTATTAATACTGGTATGCGATCTTCTGGCAAATTCAGTCAAAAAATGAGTGATTGCTACACTATAAATCAGGAATTAAATGAAGATCAGACAGGTGGTACTGTAACCATCGATTTTGGAGATGGATGTGAAGTTGAAGAAGGAGATGTCATTTCTGGTAAAATATTAATGTCCTTCTCTTTTGATTTTAACGGCGAAAACATTTCTATCACATCAGATCAAACTATGGAAAATCTTGTTTTCAACGATATGACTGTAAATGGTACAACTAAACTGATTATTTCTATTACAGAACAAGGAGAAATCATTAATACCACTTCTAATATAGGTTTTGCATGGGCAGATGGTTTAACTGCTACCATTGAAGAAACTGGAAAAAATGAATTTTTTACAAACAATGATACTTTTGAGTTTTATAGCTTAAGTACTAATAATGGTAGTGCGAAGTTTAGTAACGGCGATTTATTTTCATTTACAACTACATCTCCTCTACGTATTGAAGATAATTGTGAATATCCTGTAAGTGGAATTATTAAAAACACCGAAAATACAGTTACCAAGACTTTAGATTTTGGAAATGGTGAATGTGACAGTATTGTAACTGTAACTGATGCTGAAGGAAATACAACCAATGTTGATCTTGAAACAGCAGATGATGATTTAATATTCTAATTCTATTGTTAACTTGTAAAAAGCCGTTTCAGTTAAATAACTCAAACGGCTTTTTTTTGTAGTGTCCAATTAAGAATTAATATTACTTCTGTATTTTATTATAATACGCTTTCTCTGTTACTTCGGACCATTTCGCAATTCTATTTTGAAAATTAGAATAGCTCTCATATACTTCTTTTGACAAAGGATCATCACCTATCATTTCTTGTAATGCTTCCTCTGTGTATCCTCTTAATGCATCCAAAGTTTCTTTAGAAAATTCTCGAATCTCGACATTTTCTTCATTCACTAATTTATCCAGATAGATACCATTTTGTTTATCAAACTCTGACAAAACCCATACCTGAGCTCTTTTAGCTGCTGCTTGTAATACCGCTTGTAAATGAGGCGGCAAACCGTCATGTAAATTTTTATTAATAAAAAATTCTAACTGGGAACCTGTTTCATGCCATCCCGGAGTATAATAGTATTTTGCAATTTTGTGAAATCCCATTTTATAATCGTGATATGGACCAATCCATTCTGTTGCATCAATTACTCCTCTTTCTAAACTTGTATACACTTCACTTCCTGCTACCAACACTGCAGCTCCGCCTGCTTTTTCTAGCACTTTTCCTCCAATCCCCGGAAGGCGCATTTTTAATCCTTTAAAATCTTCTATAGAATTAATTTCTCTATTAAACCATCCTCCCATCTGAACACCTGTATTTCCGCCCATAAACGGAACAAGATTAAATTTAGCATAAGTTTTTTTCCATAACTCATATCCTCCTCCAACTTCTAACCAAGACGTTATTTGTTGACTATTCATACCAAAAGGTACTGCAGCAAAAAACTGAGCAGCAGGTGTTTTTCCGGCCCAATAATACGCTGCGCCACACCCCATCTCAACACTACCTTGAGATACCGCATCAAAAGCTTCTAATGGAGGAACCAATTCTCCTCCTCCATATACCTTAATTTTGATTTGTCCATTAGACAACTCATCAACCCATTCAGCATATTTTTCTGCGACCTCACCTACTACAGGAAAATTAGGTGGCCATGTTGTGGTCATCTTCCAATAAAATACTTTATCCGGTTTGCTTACGTCATATGAATTGGTATTCATACTTGCAGGAGGATCTCCCAGGCAAGAAAAGAATAACGTGGATATCAATACCAATATCAGTGATTTTTTTGCTTTATATTTTTGAATTTTATCGAACTTCATATGTACTATAAATAAGTTATGAAATATACTTTTAGCTTTATCTAATAGAACTAAAATCAAAATTATTTAGAGATAAAAATAATCTCAGGAAAAAATACTACTACCCCAACAATAATCAATTGAATGATTATAAAAGGTATAATTCCTCTATAAATTTGACTGGTCTTTACACTTTCTGGAGCTACCCCTTTAAGATAAAATAGTGCAAATCCAAAAGGTGGAGTTAAAAATGATGTTTGTAAGTTTAATGCAATCAAAATCCCAACCCACAACATATCCATCCCAAAAGCATTAAAAATAGGGGTTACTACAGGAACTATAATAAAAACAATTTCTATAAAATCAATAAAAAACCCAGCTATAAAAATTACTACCATTACTAATAACAAAAATAGTAAAGGTGTTAGGTTTGATGACATAATCAATTCCTGTAAATACGAATCTCCACCAAGAGTTCTAAATACTAACGTAAATGTTGTTGCTCCTAAGAGAATAAAAAATACCATTGAGGTAAGCTTAGCAGTTTCTTGAGCTACTTCTTTTAAAATATTGAATGAAAACTTCTTTTGTATAATAGTCAATATTGTAGCTCCAATCGCTCCTATTGCAGAGGCTTCTGTTGGAGAAGCCACTCCAGTAAAAATAGACCCTAATACCAGTACAATTAATAGTATTGGTAGAAATAATACTTTTATAATTTTTATTGTAAAGTTATCTCCCCTGAATTCTTTTATTTCCTCTGCAGGAATACTGGGAGCATCTTCTTTATGAATAAAAGATTTTATCAGGATATAAAGAATATATAAACCAACAAGTATAATCCCGGGTAACAAAGCTGCAGAAAACAAAGCACCCACATCTACAGATGCTGCTCCTCTCGATGAACTATTAATCGTATCTGCTAGTAAAACCAGTACAATAGAAGGTGGTATAATCTGTCCTAAAGTTCCTGAAGATGCAATTACTCCCGTAGCTAGTTCTGTTTTATATCCTCGTTTTAACATAGTAGGTAAGCTTATTAACCCCATAGTCACTACAGTTGCACCTACTATACCTGTAGAAGCTGCTAATAATGCCCCCACAATCACAACAGAAATTGCCAAACCACCTCTAACTCGTCCAAACATCATAGCCATAGTTTCTAATAAACTCTGAGCTAGTCCAGATTTTTCTAACATAATTCCCATAAAAATAAACAAAGGTACAGCCATTAATACATAGTTATTCACTACCCCCATAATTCTGGATGGAAGTAAATAAAAAGTGGACATCTGAAACTGTTCCGGAGCAAAAATTGATACTCCAAAAGCAAATGCTACTGAGATTCCTCCTAGTGTAAAAGCTACCGGGTATCCTCTTAAAATCAGAATAAAAATGATTACAAATAATAGTATTGCTAAGTACTCCATTTACTGATCTTTATTAAATATAGTTTGAATTGATTTCAGCATATGAGAGAGTCCTTGAAGTGATAAAAAAACAAACCCCAAAGTAATACAAAATTTAAGTACATATAAAGCTGGTAAGCCTCCTGGCTGAGGAGAGCTTTCTCCAATCATAAAAGATGATAGCCCATAATACCATGAGGAAACAATGACTACATAACACCATGGTATTAATAAAAAAGCGCCCCCTAAAAGATCAACCCATGCTTTTCCTTTTTTAGAAAGTTTATTATAGAATACATCTACCCTAACATGCTTTCCGTATTTAAAGGTATATCCTGAAGCTAATAAGAATAACATTCCGAAAAGATAAATCTCTATTTCTATTATCCATACATAAGTAAACTTAAATATATATCGAGCAATCACATCAAGACCTATAACCACAGCAAGTAAAGCAGCAATCCAACTAACCAGTACCCCTATTTTTTCACCAATCTTATCAAGGAAATTGATAATTTTTTGCATCTAATAATTTGTGTTGTGAATATTAGGGTTGAAGATACTAAAATTAGATGCATTTAAGAATGGTACTTACTTAAAAGCTAATACCTATCCAGGAACACTATGTTTAATAGTAAGAAAAAAACACTTTTTCTTAAGAATCGGATGATAATGATTACACTATCTCACAAAAACCAACTCATTAGGTTTGGTGGTATATTCTTCACTAAAACCATAACCTTCATAGTTAAATCCTTTTAAATCCTCAATAGTTTTTGCATTAGTATCAATAATATAACGCACCATCATACCTCGCGCCTTTTTTGCAAAAAAGCTAATCATCTTAAGCTTATCTCCTTTCCAATCCTTAAATTGAGGGGTGATTACAGGAACTTTTAATGCTTTTATATCTACTGCACTAAAGTATTCATTACTCGCAAGATTGATGAATAATTCATCCTCCTGTAGCTCTTCGTTTATCTGTTGAGTAACCGTTTTTTTCCAAAACTCATACAAATTATTTTTTCGTCCTATCTTAAGTTTTGTACCCATCTCAAGACGATATGGCTGTATAAGATCCAAGGGTTTTAAGATGCCATATAATCCAGAAAGTATTCTTAATTGATCTTGTAACAGATTTAATTTTTCTTCTGATAGTGTGTACGCATCCAATCCTGTGTATACATCACCGCTAAATGCATATATTGCAGGTCTTGCATTTTCTACAGTAAAAGGAAGACTCCACTCCTGATTACGTTGCCAATTGAGCTGTGCAAGTTTATCACTTATACTCATTAACTCAGAAAGCTTTTTTGGAGATTTCTTTTTGAGCACTCCATTTAACTTTTCTGCTTCAAGAAGAAAGGCTGAAGATGAATGCTTTTTAGTGGGTAATGCGGTTTCAAAATCTAATGATTTGGCTGGAGATACTACAATTTTCATTTATACAACTTTTTTGTTTTTCAAAAATACGATTGTGCATTTAGAATTAAAACTTACTGACCTATTTCTTCTCTATTTAGGTATATATAAAAGTTATTCTATTTGATATATTCTTTTATTTGTTTTGCAAACGTTTCTTCATCTTTAAATGCCAGAAGATTTCCATCTGGATCAAAAAACTTTGCTACAACACCCCAACTATGTTCCTGATATTCTACTGGTATCTTTTCTGCACTTAAATCGAGGACTATCTCTTTTACGTTTATAACGTGCATTCGAATACAACTAAATGCCTTTTTGACACCTCCATCAAGATTCAAATAATCTGCTCTATCTTCCTTTTCTATCATTAAATATGTTCCAAAAAAATCAAAACATGTTAATTCTTTATTTTGAAACAAAATATCCAGTTTTAAAACGGTACTATAAAATAGTATACATTCTTTATATTTTCTCACATAAAGAATATGTCCTGTTCGTTTAATATCCATATAAAAGAATTTTATAGTTAAAATACAATTGTATGTTGTACATATAAATCATTCATACTATTTCTTAATTATTCATTCATAAAAAAAATTTATCAACACTACCAAAACATAGGCCATTCACCATAAAACACTGGTTTTAAGAGCAATATTCAATTTGAAAAATGTTAAAAAAAACCAAAAATATTTTTCCAAAGCAAATTAATTTAATTACTTTTAACACAAATAACGTAACACATAGAGGTAAAACCCTCATTTCGTCAAAAATTGTATGAATCCAAAACTTAGATAAGAAAAGGATTCGTAGTCTAATTATTCACAAATCTCCTTAGTACAATAAAACTAAACTCTTTTAGACAATTTTTTGGTGTAACTATTTTAATTATGTGTACTATGTTAAGATCTTGGTGTAAACCTACTATTTCCATTTTTTTTATAATCATTTTCTTGTATTCTTGTGAAAAAGAAGAAATCATTTCTATTGAAGAACAACAAGTAGAAGAGTTATCTATTTCAGAAACTGTTCAGGATTCTACCTATACCGATGCAGAATTATTAAAGGTATTAGAAGAAGAATTGGAATTTATAGAACTTGAAGAAAAAGGAAATATTGTAGATATTTCTCATATGGATATCGTCAAAGAAAATCCTAAAAAAGTCTATGTACATTATCTCCCATGGTTTCAGAATAAAGATTTTGATGGGTATTGGGGCCAACATTGGACTATGAGCAATCAGAATCCCGAAATCAAAAATGAAAATAATACGTTACAAATTGCTTCTTATTATTATCCTCTTATTGGCCCTTACTCATCTAGTGATCCAGACTTACAAGAATATCATTTTCTAATGATGAAACTTTCTGGAGTCGATGGTGTAATCTTTGACTGGTATGGCAGTAGAGACTTACATGACTATGGGCTAATTAAACAATCTACAGAAACTTTTATTGGTACTCTAGAAGATTTGGGAATGCAATTTGCCATCATGTATGAAGATCGAGTGGCAGCACAAGCTGCAGCTCAGTCATTATCTTCAAACATCATAGAAGCCGCTCAAGAAGATCTTACATACATTAATGAACAGTATTTTTCGAGTCCAGAATATATCAAATACAATGATAAAAACGTACTATTTATATTTGGTCCTGATTACTTGACTACAGAAAATGAATGGAATCAAGTATTTGATATTTTACCCGCAGATAATCGTCCTGATTTCTTGACCTTATGGGCTGCTAAGAATCGGGTTGGGGTAAATGCAACAGGCGAATTTTTATGGGTGGATAAAGATCACCTTCTTGCTCATGAATACTATTATGATACATATCAAATGCAAAACAATATTACTGTTGGATCCTCTTATCCAGGATTTAAAAGTTTCTATGCAGAAGGTGGATGGTCTGATGGAATAAATGACTGGACGATTGATACTGATCAAGGACATACTTTTGTAGAAACTCTTAACTATACTCATCATGAACTCTCAGATTTTATTCAGATTATTACATGGAACGACTTTGGAGAAGGGACTATGATAGAACCTACAGCAGAATTTGGGTTCACTTATTTACAAATCCTTCAGCAATATACTGGTGTTTCTTTTACTCCTGATGATCTGCAAATCGCCTTAGATTTATACAATACACGAAAAGATTATAAAAACAACTCTCGAGTTCAAAAAATTCTAAATCGATCATATAAATATATCAAAAAACTTAAACTAAAACGAGCCGATAAAATTCTTAAAGCGATAAGAAGATTTTATTAAAACCTTCTTTCTATAAACAAAAAAAGCCTGTCTATATAGACAGGCTTGTGTTTTAAAAAAGTCAAATGTATATTATAATACTTTCACGTTTACCGCGTTCATTCCTTTTTTACCTTCTTTAAGGTCAAACTCTACTTCGTCACCTTCACGTACTTCGTCAATTAAGCCTGAAATGTGTACAAAATGATCTTTGTTTGATCCTTCTTCTGTGATGAATCCAAATCCTTTGGAGTCATTAAAAAATTTTACTGTTCCTTTGTTCATTATAAAATATTAAAACGCGAAGTTACTATTATTTCACCATTAATCCTTATTTATTTACAAATAAAGTTTTTGATAACCTATATTTAATCTTTTATAAATACTTTGATAATAAACAAAATAGCTGTATCACGCGTTCTTTTTCAAATTTAAATTGTGGCATTTATTTTTTTCATTCCCCCTCCTTTTTACAGTTATTTTCTACCTCTTTCAGCATTGCGCCCAATTCGTTTTTCCCTAACCATTTTCCTTTAATCATAACACCTTCAATAGTTTTTGTATTACGAATATCTATTAGAGGGTTTTTATTTAGCAACACCAAATCAGCCAACTTTCCTTCCGTAATTGTACCACTTACTGAAGTTCTGTTTAGGTATTTTGCAGGGTTCACTGTAGCTGTTTTTAGGGTCTCATAAGGAGATAACCCTGCATTGCATATCAGCTCTAACTCCCGATGTAATGAAAAACCAGGTAAAAAAAGGCCATATGTATCACTTCCTGCAAATAACGGTACTTCTGCATCATTTAATATTTTGGTAAAGTCCTTCTGCCATTGCAATTCTTTACTAAGTCTAATCAGAGATGCTGGTGCGGTAAACCAAGTATTAGAACGGTAATGAGTTGAATCTGATAAACAATATGCAACATAAGCTTTAGGTCGATATTTTATAACATCACTTTTCTTTAAAACAGCAAATTTTTTATCGTCTGCATATCTACTAATCATCTCATAAACCCCTAAAGTTGGGGATACGTATAAACCGCTCTGTTTAATTATCATAGCAGCTTGTTTTAAATACGAAGTATCTGCCTTTTGTTGAGTATTGAATATATTCATAAACTCTTCTACATGTGCTATAGATTTCATCCTTAATGAATATTCTAAAGGAAGTTTACGTTGTCCGTGACCTACAACAGGAATATTATACTTACCGGTCTCTTCCAACAATTTTGTATATATTTCTTTAGGAAGGTTGTCGGCTATTTTTAAAAAGTCATACCCTCTTTGATGATGTGTTTTTACAACATCAATTACATCTGTGACTGTTTTTAGATCATTTGCCTTCAGATAAGGTCCTGTAGTAACATAATAAGGCCCAAATAATTCATTGTTTTTAACTTTTTCTCTAATAGCTATATGATCTTGACCTTCATACTCTGCCATATTTCTTGCAGTTGTGACTCCATTAGCGATCAAAAGTTTAAATTCATCTTTCACATCATTTTCAAGATGATAATGCATTTCTGCTAAACCTGGAATCAAATATTTATCTTTTGCCTGAATAATGACATCTATCTTTTGTGATATTTTTTTTGAAGCAGGTTCTATTATTGATATTTTTCCATTTACAGTGATCACTCTTTGATTATACAGAATGATTTCTTTATTCATCGGAATCACATTTACATTTTCAAAAGAAGTAGTTTTTCCATTTGTATTCTGGGAATATAACATAGCAAAATTGCCTGCCCATAACATACTACCTATTATTAAAGCTTTACTAAATCTAGACATCATATTGTTTTAAGGATTATTGATGTCAAAGCTAATAACGATAGAAGTTTTGAATGTTCTGGATTGTCAGAACCTGAGAAATCCGAACTTATTTATTTTGTTTCTTGAACTGATTGGGAGACATTCCTAATTCTTTTTTAAAAGCAGTATAAAAAGTAGTTTTCGAATTAAAACCAGCTTCTAGACCAATAGCAAGAATACTGTATTTGTCAAATTCTGAATCTAAAATCATTTGCTGAACATCTTTTAGCCGATAACTATTTATGAATTCTGAAAAATTCTTACCACTTTCCTTATTAATTTGTTCTGAAAGGTATCCGCTACTAATCCCTAGTTTTTTGGCAACTATATCACGACTAATATCAGGATTATGATGAATGTTTTCAGACTCTATAAGCATTAATAATTGCTCTATATAGGGGTTTACATCCTTTTTTACAGTTTTTTTTTGATCGTGCTTCGCTCTTTTAAAACGATGACTAATTTCATATTGATCATTTGATAATTTAAACTGATATAATCCTTTATAAATCAACCAATACATAAATACAGAGACTCCAACCCATAAATAAGTCAAAGGCATTTTATAACCATACATAAATCTCATTCCTTCCAAAACAATTCCATAAATTTCTAAAAGAGAAATAAAAATCCATATCCGTTTAATCCATTTAATGTCAAACTGTGTTTTTAAACAAAATAAGAACCAAAACGAAGTCACCATAAAAGCTACCGGATAAACAACCGAGAGTATGCTTATTATTTTGTAAAATAAAAAAACAACTTCCTTTTTATTTGTCAATGTAATTTTATAAACCTCAAAAATTGTATCTAAAGATATAATGGCATTAATACTGCTTAAGAAAAGGAAAGGAACATACAATAAATAAAGCTTACGGCTTCCTCCAAAAGGGTGTCTTATTTTTTTTATAAAAAAAATAAATAATGTAACCGGGTAAAGGAATTGCCATAAAAACACATCTAGAATTGAAATCACAAAAGGGTTTTTTTCTAGATCCCAAAACCAGTTATTTACTCCAATTATTGATAAAATAATAAGAGTATACCCCAAATATGTATTGTCTTTATTTTTAAAAAATCTCGAAAACAGGATGACAATACCTAAAACAAATCCATGAATAACCCCAATCAGAACAAATATTTCTAAGAAAGAAATTTCCATGATGTAGGTATTAAAGGTTTATCTTAATCACCAGCTAATTGATTTTTGGCATAATTCCTCCATCGCTCTACACAGTGTTGGATGTCATCAGGAATAGGAGTTTCGAAATGCATTTTTTTTCCGGTTATCGGGTGTTCAAAACCAAGAGTTCTGGCATGTAAAGCTTGTCTAGGTAAAATTTTAAAGCAATTTTCGACAAACTGTCTGTATTTAGTAAATGTAGTGCCTTTTAATATTTTATCTCCTCCATAGCGTTCATCATTAAAAAGCGTATGACCAATATGTTTCATATGCACTCTTATTTGATGAGTTCTTCCTGTTTCAAGTGTACATGAAACTAGGGTAGCATACCCTAATCGTTCAATAACTTTATAATGAGTAATTGCAGGTTTCCCTTTTTCTTCCTCTTCTCCTTCAAAAACAGTATTCTGTAATCTATTCTTAGGGTGACGACCTATATTACCTTCTATAGTCCCCTCCTCTTCACTAATATTTCCCCATACAATAGCCACATATTCTCTTTCACTGGTTTTATTAAAGAATTGCTTTGACAAATGAGTCATTGCCTCCTCTGTTTTAGCAACTACGAGTAATCCACTGGTATCCTTGTCAATACGATGTACTAATCCAGGACGATTACTACTATTATTAGGTAGATTATCAAAATGATAAATTAAAGCATTAATTAAAGTTCCTGAATAATTTCCATGACCAGGATGTACAACCATCCCTGCTGGTTTATTAACCACAAGCAAGGTATCATCTTCATACACAATATCCAGTGGTATATCTTCTGGAGTTAATAGATTTTCGTAAGGAGGATGTGAAAATAATACCCGAACTACATCGTTAGGTTTTACTTTATGATTTGATTTAACGGCTATATCATTCACAAATACGCTACCATCTTTAGCCGCTTGTTGAATCTTATTTCTAGTTGCGTTTTCAACAAAATTCATTAAAAATTTATCTACCCGCAAAGGAACCTGTCCCGCACCTGCAACAAAACGATAATGCTCATATAAATCATCATCGGTAGTATCAAAATCTTCTATGTTCAAGTTTTCCTCCAAAATATTTTATATTAATTGGAAAGGTTTATTGTCCCTCTTTTTCCATCCCCTAGTACCAAATCTATGGTAGAAGTTTTCATTAGTTTAGTTCCTGGCTTTAGTCTTTTTCCTTTATGTCTTAGTTCTAAAACCATATCTCTTGCGATATTTGGCTGATATGTAACAGTGCCTATTTTAAAACCAAGAGCAATTAATTTTGGTTCTGCCTGCCTTCTTGTTCTTTGTATTACTTCTGGCACTTCTATCTTACGATAACCTGATGGGTTTAAAGTCACATATATCTTACGGTTTTCTTTTACTTCACTACCTGCAACTGGATTTTGTTCAATAACAGAATATCTAGGAAAGTCCGGGTTAAAACTCGCAGAATCCTGAACTTCGTATCTCAAATCTTTTTCTTCAAGTACTTTTCCTACCTCATCCAAAGTCTTTTTACTTAAACTTGGTACTACAATACGTTGATCATGATTTGTAGTACCTTCTAACCACTGTAGTGCTACATATGAGAGAATAGCAATCATCGCAACTGCTATCACCAGTTGAATCAAGAATATTTTACTATAAACAAACTTAAAAAGGTCCTTGAGAAAATTGATAAATACGCTCATAAATACATTATATAATTTGGACAAATATATAAAAACGGAAAGTTTTACGCTTTTCTTATTAGAGAAATGATATTTTTGTTTTCAAAAGCCAATCAATGAAGAAAAACATCGCCATTTTGATGGGAGGATATTCAAGCGAATTTGAAATCTCTATCCAAAGCGGAAATGTAGTCTATAATAAACTTGATAGAGACCAATATATCCCTTATCGCATTCACATTACTAAGGACAATTGGTACTATGTAGATGATACTGACCAAAAACATCCCATAGACAAAAATGATTTCTCATTAACTTTAGATGGGACAAAAATTATTTTTGATGCTGCTTTTAATACAGTTCACGGTACACCTGGTGAAGATGGTTTGCTTCAAGCTTATTTTGATTTAATAGGAATTCCGCAAACTGCTTGTGATTTTTATCAGGCTGCACTTACATTCAATAAACGTGATTGTATCAGTACCTTAAAACCTTACGGAATACCTACTGCAACTAATTATTTTTTAAACCAAGGAGATCATATTGATAGCAAAACTATTTTGGACACTGTTGGATTACCTTGTTTTGTAAAAGCTAATAAAGCTGGTAGCAGTTATGGCGTATCCAAAGTGAAAACTGAAGCAGAATTACTTCCTGCAATAGAAATCGCTTATAAAGAAGATGATGAAATTATCATCGAATCTTTTTTAAGTGGAACTGAGGTTTCTGTTGGGGTCATTCAACATAACGGAAAAAATACCGTACTGCCAATCACAGAAATTGTAACAGAAAATGAATTCTTTGATTATGAAGCAAAATATTTAGGAAAATCTGAAGAAATTACTCCAGCACGTTTGTCTGAAGAAGATACCAAAAAAGTTAAGGACCTGGCACTAAAAGTGTATCAAATTCTAAAAATGAAAGGTTTTTCTAGAAGTGAATATATCTTTCACCACGGAGAACCATATTTTGTAGAAATGAATACAAACCCAGGATTAAGTGAGGCCAGCATTCTTCCTCAGCAAGCTCATAAAGCAGGAATTAATTTGCAAGAATTATTTTCTAATGCTATAGAATCTTGCTTAACAGCAAAAAAACAGAAGTATTAACTAGTGATTTGTATTTTCTGATTTCTTAAATCATAAATTCATTTATCTTTGTAAATACAACAATCAATACTCACTCATGAGAAGAGCTGTTTTTCCAGGATCCTTTGACCCTATAACTCTAGGCCACTATGATATTATCGAGAGAGGTCTCACACTATTTGACGAAATTATTCTTGCTATAGGTATAAATGCCGAAAAAAAATATATGTTCTCTCTAGAAGAACGAAAGCACTTTATGGAAGAAGCGTTTAAAAACGAATCTAAGATTAAAGTGATTACCTATGAAGGATTAACTGTAGACTTTTGCAAACAACAAAATGCCAATTTTATCCTTAGAGGACTCCGAAACCCAGGAGATTTTGAGTTTGAAAAGGCAATTGCCCATACGAATAGAAAAATGTCTGAGATAGAAACTGTATTTCTATTAACGTCTTCTGGTAAAAGTTATATCTCTTCATCTATAGTTCGTGATGTGATTCGACATGGCGGGGATTATACTGGATTAGTCCCAGATACGGTACGTGTAAAATAGTCTCTTAAAATAGATCCCACTAATTTAACACTCTCTAATAATCAATTCAGAGTTCATTTTACTCTTGATAAATCATAAACACGAACTGATGAAACGTACAATAGGAGCTCTCTCACTAGTAGTCAAAGATTATGATGAGGCTATTCAATTTTATACAGAGAAACTTAATTTTGTTTTAATAGAAGATCGCATTGTAGATGATGAAAAGCGTTGGGTACTCATTGCTCCTCACAAACAAGCAGAAACCCATATTCTATTAGCTCAAGCAGCATCCTCTTTGCAGGAAAAAGCTATTGGTTCTCAAACTGGTGGTCGAGTTTTTCTATTCTTACATACAGATGATTTCTGGAGAGATTATAATAACATGAAATCTAAAGGAGTCCTATTTCGAGAGGAACCCCGAGAAGAAATCTATGGAACAGTAGTCGTTTTTGAAGATTTGTATGGTAATACTTGGGATTTGATTGAAAAAAAGACTTTGTAATCAAAGCTATAATTATAACAAATGTTTTTATTGAGGCAACTTTTGGCTAATTCTTTAAAAATTCATAATACTACTTATTAAAAAATACTAAAACTACCTAAATTGAGTTTTTAACCTTAAATAAAACCCTAAATTATGATCGCCAAAAATCTAAAGTACATCCTATACTTTTTTCTTTTCACAGTGCTAATATCATGCAGTAGTGACGACAGTGAAGAACCTGAAGAAACAGGAGAAGAAGTAACACCCACCCCGACACCTACTCCAACACCCACTACTCCCGACGTCAATCCTAATAATGGAGAATGTGAGAGTGGAAAAACTGCAATATTTACAGAAAAAGACGGTTTACTTATTGTAGAATCAGAAAATGGAAATTTTTCTGGTACTCCTTGGGAATTAACAAAAAGCCTTTCTGAATTTTCTGGAGATGGTTATTTGGTATGGAATGGTACGGATTTCCTTGGTAAACCAGGAGAAGGACTGTTATCGTACAAAATTAGAATTACAAAACCAGGAACATATCGATTCATATGGCGTTCTTATATTACAATTGGGACAAATGGTTCTGAACATAACGATTCCTGGTTGAGAATCCCTGATGCAAAACATTTTTACGGACAAAAAGGTGATGGACATATCGTATATCCAAAAGGCACCACACTAGACCCTATTCCTGAGAGTAATGGACAAACATCAACTACACCCAATGGATCAGGTAAAGATGGGTGGTTTAAAATTTATATGAATAAAGCTAGCAAATGGCATTGGCAATCTTCTACAAGTGACAATGATGGGCACAATATTTTTGTAGTCTTTGATAGTGCTGGGGATTATACAATTGAAATCTCAGGAAGATCAAAAGGACATGGGATCGACAAGTTTGTATTATTTACAGAAGGCGTAACACAAGAAACGGCTATAAAAGACGACGCTGTTAAAAGCGAAATAAAATGTGAGTAATACGATCATAAAAAACAATATAAAAAAGCTCTTCAAAAAATGAAGAGCTTTTTTATTACAACATCTTAACAAATATTCTTCTTTTTAAAAAATAAACAGAAGTATCATTAAACCATTTACAATATTATAAGTCCTAGATATAAACCTGCTATTATGAATACATTAAGTGACAAAGAAATTCAACATCTATACTGGCGATTTGGTTTTGGAATTTCACCATCACAATTAAAGACAGCAAGAATATTATCCAAAAGACAAATTATAGATCAACTATTTTCAGAAAGTAGGCAGAGTACTGCATTAACAATGGATCTCGGAGCATTAGAGAAAAATCCTTCAGAATTATCCAAAGAAGAAAGAAAAAAGCTACGGAAGCTCCAAAGAAAAAAAATGAATGAACTTAATATTATTTGGTTCACTCAATTAACGACAACAGAAGAAATTTTACGTGAGAAAATGACATTATTTTTTCATAATCATTTTGCGGTTAGACTTAAAATGCCAAGAGTTTGTATACATCTCAATAACATCATCCGTAAACATGCTTTAGGAAATTTTGGAGATATGTTAATGGAAGTTTCTAAATCTCCAGCCATGCTAATTTTTCTAAATAATCGTCAAAATCGAAAAAATCACCCTAATGAAAATTTTGCTCGGGAAGTTATGGAACTTTTTACACTAGGTAGAGATAATGGCTATACTGAAAAAGATATTAAAGAAGCTGCTAGAGCCTTTACAGGATGGAATTTTAAGAAAGACGGAGCTTTTATTTTTAGAAGTAATCATCATGATTATGGAACAAAGACAATTTTAGGAAAAACAGGTGACTTTACAGGTGAAGATGTTATCAAGATACTCTTAAAAGAAAAACAAACAGCTCAATATATTACCAAAAAATTCTATCAGTATTTTGTAAATCCGATACCAGATCAAGATCTCATAAAACAATTGTCTGATATTTTATATAACTCCGATTATGACCTAAGGGTATTAATACAATCTACAATTGAAAGTAATTGGTTTTATAACACAAAAAATATTGGAGTGAAGATTAAATCTCCGATAGAACTCATGGTAGGTCTTAACAGGCCTTTCAAAGTAAAGTATGATGACCCTAAAGTAATACTATATCTACAACGCAAACTAAATCAGATGCTATTTTTTCCACCTAATGTTGCAGGATGGCCTGGTGGAAAAACCTGGATAGATAATTCTACCCTAATGCTACGTCTTAAATTAGCATCAGTAATACTTAATAGCGGTATTATAGAGTGGAATGATAAAGGTGATATGCCTGAGAACGTAATGATGAAACAGAAGTATTATCAAAAAATGAAAACTCAAATCGAGAAAAAAGTAAAAGCCACCTCCGATTGGGATAACTTTATGTCAGGTTTAGATCAAAAAGATAAAATAACATTATCACACTACATACTTCAACCAGAACCGTCTAAAATTGCAAAAAAAGTGTTGAAGGATTTGGATTCATCAGACACTAAAAATTTTATTGTCGAATTATTAAGTCTACCTGAATATCAACTTTGCTAAGTCAAAAAATATGAAACGAAGAGATTTTTTAAAACAATCAGTTTTTGCATCAGGGATGACATTGATTCCTTCTTTTTTAAAGGGTATGGAGTTCTTATCCCCACAACAATTATCTGGATATAAAAATGTAATCATTATTCAACTTTCTGGTGGGAATGATGGTTTAAACAGCATTATCCCCATTAGCAATGATATTTATCACAACTTAAGACCCTCTATTGCAAAAAAACAAACACAAACTTTAAAAATAACAAATGATCTGGCTTTTAATGACAATCTTAAAGTAATTAAAGAACTATATGATCAGGGGCAGGTTTCAATAATTAATAATGTAGGGTATCCAAACCCAAATCGATCACATTTTAGAAGTACTGATATATGGCAAACTGCGAGTGATACAAATCAATATTTACATACAGGATGGATAGGAAGATACTTAGATTCAAACTGTCAAAACCCATATCAAGCAGTAGAAGTAGATAATTCTCTTTCTCTTGCCATGAAAGGTAATCAAATGAATGGTATAGCAGTTTCTGATCCTAATCAACTGTATAAAACTACTCGAGAGCCATTTTTTAAAAATATCGTTGCCAATACTACAAAAGAAATGTTAGACGAGGACAATCAAGGATATCTATACAAAACGATGTTAGAGACCTATTCTTCTGCTTCTTATATTCATGAAACTTCCAAAATTTATACAACCACAACCGAATACCCTCAGCATCCTTTTGCTAAAAACCTAAAAACTATAGCTGATTTTATAATCTCAGGTTTAAAAACAAGGGTATATTATAGCTCATTAGGAGGGTTCGACAGCCATGTAAACCAATTGAATAGTCAGGATAGATTACTCAAAGTATACTCAGAAGCTATAGGTGCTTTGGTGAGTGATCTAAAGAAGAATAATCGTTTTAATGATACATTAATCCTAACTTTTTCAGAATTTGGAAGAAGAGTAAAACAAAATGGAAGTCGAGGAACTGATCATGGAGCTGCTAACAATGTGACGGCCATCAGTGGTTCCCTAAAAAAAGCGGGGATTTATAACGAATTACCAAACCTTTCTGATCTTGACGATAATGGAGATATAAAATATACGGTTGATTTTAGAAGTGTATATGCTACAATTTTAAATAATTGGTTAGAAGTAGACAGTTATGATGTTCTAAGTTCTGATTTTAAGAATTTAGGGTTTATCTAATGTTAAACGTTAATTATTTAAAATCTCCTCATACGATATACTAATCCTAAAATGTGATATTGCACCAGGGAATCAGCTCTTTAATACGTTCTTTCTCTTTATTGGAAAAAAGATTTTTGGGAATATCGAGATATTCTAGTTTTTTTAGATTTTTAATACTCTCTGGTAAATAGGTTAATTTATTACCTCTTAAGTCCAGATGTATTAGCTCTGATAGTTCTCCTATAGCATCAGGAAGTTCCAGAATTTCGTTCTCTGCAAGGTCCAAAATTTCTAAATTAGACAATTTACCAATAGATTCGGGAAGTTCTGTGAGCCTATTATCTGACAAATCAAGTCGCTCTAAATGAATTAACTTTCCTATACTTTTTGGTAATTCGACAAGCTCATTATTTTGAGCATCTAATTTCTGTAAATATGTTAAGCTTCCTATCGACTTAGGAAATGTACCAAGTTCATTATATTCTACTTCCAGCCATTCGAGGCAGCGCAGACCTCCAAAAGATTTAGGTAGTTTTTTAATGTTATTAGAAGAAATTCGTAGTCTTTCTATGTTTTTTAATTTTCCGATAGTATTGGGGAGGTATTCAATTTCATTATCCATAAAATCTACTTCTCTCAAACTTTTCATATTTCCAATAGATTCAGGTAATGATTTTAATTTACCCTTATTTATTTCCAATTCATTGACCTTTTTTAATTTTCCAATGGACTCGGGTAACTCAACAATTTGAGAAGCACCTATATCTATATTAATAAGGTTAGCTAATTCTCCAAAATTATCAGGTAATCTAACTAAATTTCTGGCCTGTATCTTTATCGCTATTAAATTAGTAAAATTGCCAACAGCTTCTGATAGTTCATTTTTTTCCAGACAATGAATCCTTAATAACTTTACCTTTTTAGGAGTTTCTAAAGCTTTTCTCAAAGTACAGTCTTCTTTGTATACCTTTTTATATTCTTGTCCATTAATTGATAAGGCGTACATCAAAACGAAAAGTAAACCGTATTTATTGATCATTGGTTTTAGGTTTAATACTTCCTTTAAATTTATGTCGCTAAAATAACAGTAAAATCCAAACTACTCTCCCCTGTTTATAGTGAAAATATTACCTCTCTACAATTTGGTTTCACATAATAATTCTTAAACATTTAAACAAACAATATGATTTTTTTTAAAGTTATTAATACTACTGACACACCCTTGTCATAATACCTATATAATTTTATTCTGGTATTAATTTTTAACAATCAAAAATCATGATAAAAACAAAACTTGACCCTTTTTGGGTTATTGGGGTTTCGGTGCGTACTACTAAAAAAAACGAAAAGTTTGCAAAAGACATTCCTGCTTTATGGGATACATTTATGGCTGATGGAACAATGCATAAAATACCTAATAGAATTGAAGATTCTATTTATGCAATATACACAGATTATGAAAGTGATCATACCGAAAGCTATACTATGGTGTTGGGCTGTAAAGTAGAAAATCTGGATTCGATTCCCGAAGGTATGACAGGTGTACAAGTACAAAAAAGTATGTATTCTCGATTTACTGCAAAAGGAGATATCACTCAAGGTGTAATTTATGATAAATGGATAAACATATGGGAAACAGATTTAGATCGAACTTATAGTACCGATTTTGAAGTTTATGGAGAGGAAGCTCAGAACCCTAGAGATGCAGAAGTGGATATTTTTGTAGCAATAAAATAAGATCATAACCTAAAGAAATACCTTCTAAGAAAAATTAAAAATTAATATTATTTTTTTATGAGGTATTTCTTTAAACGTATTAGTTATTTTTATAAAAGACTAAATCATTCATGGATACTTTCATTAATAACTTCTTTAATATAATTTTTTCTATATTCTCTTGGAGAGCTCCCTTGTTTTCTCTTAAAAGTTCTATTAAAATTTGACAGCGTCTTAAATCCTGATTTATATGAAATTTCATTAATAGCCATTTCTGTTTCCAGCAATAATTTGGTAGCCACTCGTATTCTAAAATCAAGAATATATTGTGTAAAATTCATATTCGTCCTTTTTTTGAAAAAATGGCTAAAAGCTGACTCAGACATATTAGCTATTTTTGCAATGGTACTTAGAGTAATATCATTAGCATAATTGTTCTCTATATAATGAAGTACAGCATTGATTCTACGACTTTTTCCTTGAGAAATATGATTAGCAATGGGAGAACTTGCTAAAATCTTTTTATCTGAAGATATAGCCAAATCTTTTAAAATTTCTAGAAATAATAGAAATGTATCAAAATCATCTTTTTCACATAACTGCATTATTTTTTTACCAATCCTATCCTTGGTTGGATTAGAAAAAGTAATTCCTTTTCTCGAAAATTCTAATAGTTCCTTTATTTCTTTAAATAGATCATAATTAAGTAATTTAGACCCTAAAAAATTTTCTTGAAACTGAATTGTAATCACTGTTGCATTACTTGTGCATTCTTCAGTTTTCCATATATGTTGTAGATAAGGACCTATTAATACTAGGTCTGTATTCTCACAATCCTCAATAGAATCTCCCACAATTCTCTTACCACTAAAATTTAAAATAAAGTTAATCTCATACTCTGGATGAAAATGAAGAGGATAATCAAAACGAGCATTTTCATGTTTCAAAATTATAAAAGGATCCTCTGATTTTACTGGTGTTACTTCTCTAATTATTTTCATTTGGGGTTTAATGTTTGATATTTAGAAATTATCTAAAAATACCATTTTTCGTTAATCAAGAAATTAAAAAATAGAAATCTTTAGACCCAAAACCTCATAACTATATGACTATCAATATTTTGAATAAAAACTGAAACAAACTTCTTTACTAAATTCATAAAATGCACACAAATAAACATTAAAGTACCATTAGCACGTTATCAACTCTATTACTTTTACAAAAAATTAACATTTAAGTCCTTATATCTATGAGAAAAACTTTACCAAAGTATTTATTTTTAACTACAATTGCTATGCTTTGCTTTGCTAGTATGTCTGCGCAAATTGTCATAACGGGGCAAGTTACAGACAGTTCCGGAATGCCGATTCCGGCAGCTGCAGTAGTAGAAATGGGTACCACGAACGGAATCGTTACCAATTTTGATGGTGAATACACTATTGAAGTTGCTGACAAAAATGCCATTCTAGAGTATACATATATAGGGTTTACATCCCAAAGTATACCTATAGACGGAAAGTCTGTAATCAATATAGTTTTGCAAGAAGAAACTTCTCAACTTGAACAAGTTGTTGTTATTGGTTATCAATCAGTACGTAAAAGTGATTTAACAGGAGCTGTGGCAACAATAAACTTAGAAGCTGAGAGCCTGTCTGAGATTCCTGCAAACTCTGTAGAAGAATTATTAATCGGTAGAATTCCTGGTTTAGTTATTGGGAATCCGTCTGATGCTCCCGGGTCCGGATTAAATGTAAGAATACGAGGAGCAAGTTCATTTACCGCAACAACTCCTCTAATTGTTGTTGACGGTTTTCCACTAGGAGATGCCGGAAATTTAAAGCAAATTAATCCTGCAGATATAGTTTCTGTAGAAGTACTAAAAGATGCATCTGCAGCTTCTATTTATGGTTCTAGAGGAGCTAATGGGGTCATACTAGTGACCACTCGAAGAGGCAAAGAAGGGAAGATGCAAGTTAATTTTTCTGCATTAACTACAATTAGTAGGTTTTCATCAAAATTTGATTCATTTGAAAACCCTGTGGACTTAGCTGTATTAACCGATGAAAGCCGAATAAACTCAGGACTTACACCACTCTATATTGGAGCGCCTGATATTAATGGTACATTTTTTCCTTCAATAGATCAACTAAGAGCTGGTTACCCTACTACAGATTATATTGAATATTCTTTTAGAGAGCCCTTAAATTATAATTACAATCTAAGTATTTGGGGAGGTAATGAGAGTACTAAATACAATTTTGGACTTAACCTAAATACACAAAACGGAGTAGTACGCGATGATGATTTATCAAAATTCACAGTAAGTTTTGGAATTGATCAAAAACTAACAGAAAAACTTAGTCTAGCTACAAACATTAATTTTTCTCGAGGAAGAAGAAATGATAATAGCGGCTTATCTTTTAATAGAAATCCTATTTTTCCTTTATTTAATGAAGATGGTAGTTTTTTTAGAGCAAATGATAATGATTTTGGCAATCCAGCAGCGCTTACTTCTTTAAGAGTAAACGAATCTACCACTTTGGATTTAACATCTTCTTCCATACTTCTTTGGGATATTAATGATGCTTTGCAATTTAAGTCTCAATTTAATTATAGTTTAGGTTCTTCTTTTCAAGAGCGATTTTTCCCTTCAATATTTACTCAATTAGGTACAGAGGGTAATGGCGTAGGATTTCATGACAACTTTCAAAATCAACGTGTAGTTGTTGATGCATATTTCACCTATAATAAAACAGTAGGTCAAGATCATGATTTTACATTGTTAGGAGGGTATTCTAGTGAATATTTTGAAGTTCGTACCTCTCAATTAAGAGCGCAGGATTTTGCAAATCAATCCTTAGGAGCAGGAAATTTGGGATTAGGTAATGAACAAAGAGTATCCAACAACTTTGAAACCTCAACATTATCATCTTTAATATCACGTGTTAATTACTCCTATAAAAACAAAATTTTATTTACATACACAGGAAGACTAGATGGCTCTTCAAATTTTGGAGAAAATAATAAATATGCTTTTTTTCCATCTGGTGCTATAAGTTGGAAAATGCAAAATGAGCCTTTCATTAGTAACAACCTTCCATTTATTAATGAACTTAAACCTCGAGTGAGTTGGGGGATTGTTGGAAATCAAGCTATCGGAGCATTCGAAACTTTAAATAGACTGGGAGAAGGTCGTTTTTTTACTAATGGCGGTTTTGTTACAACAATTGGTCCTGGTATCATTAGTAACAATGGAATATTTGCAGAATCTCGTGGGTTAGGTAACCCGGATCTAAAATGGGAAACGACAGAAATATTTAACATAGGGTTAGATTTTGCTGCGTTTAACAGAACTGTAAGTTTTACCTTAGACTTTTATAACAAAATCACCAATGATTTATTGGTAGATAGTAACCTACCTCCCACTTCTGGGTTTGATTTTTTAAGAATCAATGCTGGTGAAATAGAAAACAAAGGAGTTGAGGTTAGTCTTAATCTAGATATTATTAGAAAAGAAGATTTTAATTTCTCTGCAGGTATAATTTTTAACAAGAATATAAATAAGGTTACCAGTTTGGGGCCTTCTGAATTTACTTCAGTTTTAAATGATGATTTTGGTAATCAGTTTAGATTTACCGGAGTTAACTTCAGAAATCAATTTCGCTCACCAATAAATACACTAACACTTGACCAACCTATAAATGTATTTTATGGAGCTAGAGTTAGACGTATTATTCAAACTGAAGAAGAAGGATTAGCATCTGGTTTTTCTGGAGCTAATGCTCAAGCAGGAGAATATTTGTATGAAGACCTTAACAAAGATGGCGTTATTGATCCTTTTGGAGCCGACAGAACCGTAATCGGAGACCCAAACCCAGATTTTACTGGAAGTTTAACATTAGATTTCTCATACAAAAACTGGGAATTGACCGCATTATTTAATGGTTCTTTTGGTGGAGATGTAGTTGATATTAATAAATTCAGCACTCAAGCTGGTGGAGGTAAAGCAAGTAATTTATTTGAACGCTGGACTCCTGATAATCGCACAAATGAATACCCTTCTTTAAGAGAAACCAGAAATGTAGCATTCTCTGATTGGTGGATACAAGATGGTTCTTTTGTAAGAATTCAAAATCTTAGGTTAGGATATAATATTGATGCTTCTAATATAAACTCTCTTGACGGAGCAAAAGTTTACATCAATGCAGACAACGTATACAATTTTACCAACTATGATGGTCTAGACCCAGAAGTTAATCCACAAGGAGTAGATGAAAATAGTATTCCAAGATTACGAAGGTTTACATTAGGTGTCGAAGTCAATTTTTAGTTTAAAAAATGAATATCATGAAAAAAATATATAACATATTTCTAGCAATTACGGTTTTAGGTATAGGGTCTTGTTCCCTTGATCCAGACCCCACTACATTTCTATCTGATTCTAATTTTTTCAGTACTGCAGAAGAAACCAATTCGGCTGTATTGCATTCTTATCAGGCAATGACTTTTTTGGACTATTTAAGACCATATATGAATATCCCTACTACTGCTTCTGAGGAAGCTTTTCCTAAAGAAGGGGAAGGGTTGAATATTAACCAATTTGAAGAATGGAATGTTGATGACAGAAATCAAAATTTAGAACAGTTTTTTAGACTTTCTTATGTCGGACTCAATAGAGCCAATACGGTAATTGAAAAAACCAAAGAAGCCAGTTATGATGAATCTTTGAGAGCAAAATATCATGGAGAAGGTTTATTTTTAAGAGCTTGGCACCATTTTATGCTAGTAAGATTATTTGGATCTACACCTCTTAGAGTATCGGCTGTGGACCAATTAGATGAAGTTCGCGGTATTCCTGACGCTTCTATAGAAGAAGTATATACATCAATACAATCAGATTTAAAAGAAGCAATAAACCTATTACCAATACAGAGAGAAGGAGGAAGAGCCGATAGAGTCGCTGCACAGGCATTATTATCCAAAGTATATATAACCATGGCTTCTGCGCGTCAATCAGGCAGTCCTGGTTACGAATGGGTATCAGATGCAGATACATTTTATGGCTTAGCCTCTGAGATGGCTTCTGCTGTCATTAACGGGCAATCAGAATATACTTTTGATCCTGATCTATTAAACATTTATAATGTTGCAGAACCTCAAAGTTTTAATGGACCAGAGCATATATTTTTTATTCCTCAGGATAGAAATGGATTAGTAGAAGGAGAATTCTCTAAATTGTCTAAGTTCTTTATTCCCGCAGATACTCCAACAACATCATTTCTCGCAGACGGCACAGCTACTCATGGTGGTTTTGGAGTCTATGTATCAGAGCTTCCTTTTCTAGCCTCATTTGATAATACCGATCGCCGTAAAACAGAGCTTATAGTAAATGAATTATTTGATGAAAATGGAGTTTCTTCATGGACTCCTGCGGGAGGAGAATCAGCTCCTTTTTCAAGAAAATATATAGATCCTAAGTTTATTGGAGACAACACAAGCACGCATCCTTACTTATTAAGGTTTACTGATATATTATTGATATATGCAGAAGCAGAAGGACCATCAGCAGAAGGCTATACCGCTGTAAATCGAGTAAGACAAAGAGCTGGTCTTCCTGACCTAACTCCTGGCTTATCTATCACTGATTTTAGAGATAAGATTATTGAGGAACGTTCTTTTGAACTTGCTTTTGAAGCAAATAGACTATATGATTTACGCAGAACCAATACCGTAGAGAGCGTCTTACAGGATATTTATGGAAAAGTTATTGTTAATAACCCTTACTTCTATCCAATACCAGCAATAGAAAGACAATTAAACCCAACAAACTAAAGAGAAGGAATTATGGAAACAAACATTTTAAAAAAAATATTCCTAACTATAATAGTGATTACAATCACTATTTCTTGTCAAGAAGATCCATTTGAAGATACTGTTAGTAACGACAGACAATTTTTGAGTTTTACTATACCGGGTCAAGTTGGCCCTGCTGTTATTAGACCTACAGGAGATAATGAAGGTACTGTCGAAATATTCGCTGTATTATCTAACGTAGATTTATCAAATATTATCCCTGTACTTTCTATATCTGAATATGCACAAGTAAGTCCGGGTAACGGAGATATAGTAAATTTTAATAATGATGATCTTTCTATAACCTATCAAGTGATTTCGGCATCTGGAAAAGTTCGAAATTGGGTTGTTAAAATCACACCTTATGAATCTGCTATAGAAGGAAAATGGAACGTAGATAAAATACTATATGACTGGCAGGTTGGCATTAATCAAACATGGGGGTATGGTGTATTTGGAACATATGACGAAATTACGGGATATGACCCTGAAGCATATGTTCCAGAGGTATTTTCTAAGGACTTTCCTAATGTAGCTTTTGAAGAAGATAATACTATAGAATTTATAACTAATCAAATTAACGAAAATGGAAACCCAGAAGGAACTTTCTCTTTTGGAGCAGGTGCAGATAATGAATTTTCATCCTTCATTCTTGATCCAGATCGTACTGGTGATGCCAGAGATTATTCTGCTCGGTTTAGAAAAATACACCAAGGAGATGGAGTATGGGAATTTAATGAAGGAACCAAAACCTTAACTCTTTGGAAAGGAAGTAAAGCTGGAGCTAAAACAGAAGGTATAGTCTCTACAGATGATTTGGGTAATATAAGAATCGCATATAATACTTGGGAAGATGATTTCCCAGATGATCCAAATGACGGCGAAGCTCATATCCAAACTGCTATTACTTTATATTATCATTTTATCAAATAATAGCAACCTACATATCTTTCAGTTTTTGTCTTGTACTTACATGACAATTTTAATACTCGAAAGATCTTTAAAAACGCAAAATACAAGAAATGAAAAAAGAAATAACTATAAGGAAAATGATTAATTTTTTTAGTCTAGTCCTATTAATAAGTTTTACGAGTTGTAATGATGATTGGGAACCAACGATTGATCCAATAGAATCAGGTGATCTAGTGGTTAAAACCTCTCAAGTAATTAATGAGTCTTATATCGGGAATGGAGCACAATGGGATCCATATCCACAAGCATATAGATACTGGGGAACACCGATTAGTGATGCTGATTGGAATAAACTATATACAAGATTAGATTACATGAAACCTAGTTTTATGCGTGTCGTAATAGGTTCTTATGACAAATATGCATTAGCTGGTGCAGATGAATACAACCCTGAAGATCTGTTTGAAGGTCTAAATAAAATATTACAATATTGTCAGGATAATAACATCACTGTAATGTTAGGAGATTGGGGATACAACCAGGTGGATATCAATAGTGAAATGATTTTTGAAAACAGGCTAAAGAATGCTGCACGATACATAGATTTTTTAGTTAGAGAAAAAGGGTTTACATGTATTAAACATTATAGTACGATTAATGAACCTAATCTTGGAGGTTCTGCAACTGATGGAAATTATGAACTATGGAAAAACGCTACTCAATATTTTTATCAGGAATTAGAAGCCCTTGGAGTTACAGGTAAAGTAGGAATAGCTGGTCCAGACATTGCTCCTTTTACTAGAGATATAACCTCATGGATAACCGATACAACAAATGATTTTGGGGATAAAATATCGCTATATGATATACATACATATCCTCCAAGAGAGTGGATGTTCAATGGTGATTATGACGAGTTCTTAAAAATTTACAAAGATGCTACCCCTGCAGGTTCCCAAATCGTTATAGGAGAATTTGGGTTTAAGTATGAAACAAGTACTTCTACAATGGATACAGAGTTATTTAGGCAAAACCTTAGTGCAATTAACTCAGACCCAAATGTTGCACGTGATTCTAATACATTAATAGATGAGTTTTTTCATGGAGTTGATATTGCTGCGGCAACTATGAAAATTGTGAATGCAGGATACTCTGGAGCTGCCACATGGAATCTGGATGATGCAATGCATAGTGGTTCAACATCTGGGCAGGATCTAAAAATTTGGGGATTCTGGAATATTTTGGGGCAAGAGCTTTTGGGTAAACCCGAAAAAGAGGAATTAAGACCTCATTTCTACTCATATTCTTTACTTACTAGATACATGCAAACAGGAGCCAAAGTCTTTACCGTTGACATTCCTAACAGAATTGGCTTGGATGCAATCGCAGTAGAAAAAGATGGAAAATATATGATTGCAATTAATAATATATATACTGAAGAACATTCTCTAAACATAAAATTTGATAACAAATTACAGCTTTTTGAAGCCAAGAAATTTATATACAGAGAAAATGACAGAAAAGTTGATGATAATGGTTTTCCGGTTCCTACTGAAGAAGGATTAACTCTAGATTTTGGTGCTGGAGAAGATATTATTATTCCTGCACAAACACTAACAGTCATTACTAACTTTGACTATTAAACGATAAAAAATAATAACCCATATTCTTTTAATCATAAACAATATTCTTAAACATATTAAACTTGTCTATGGTTATTTACACTAAAAAAAGATCAAAAAATGTCTCATGACAATACTATCCAGCGACAGATAGATACATTTCGCTTAGAAAAATATATAAACAATCCTATTTTAAAACCAAACTATACAAATGACTGGGAAAGCCTTGTAGTTTGCAATCCTGGAGTATGGTACGAAAACGGGAAATTCTCCATGTTATATAGAGCTGCTGGAGATGACGAAGAACACTATATAAGATTTGGCTTGGCAGAGAGTACCGACGGAATTAATTTTACAAGAGTATCTGATCAACCTGTATTTTCACCAAGCGTTGATGGCCCTGATATGGGAGGAGTAGAAGATCCTCGTATTGCTAAATTTGGAGATGATTTCTATATTACATATGCTTATAGACCATTTCCTCCAGGACAATATTGGAAATTTGAACATGATGTCATTCTTCTTCCAGAATCTGGAGAAGATACTCCTTTGGTATACAAAAAAAACATAGCAAACTCTGGTCTGGCTATTTCTAAAAATTTAAAAAAATTTAAACGCTTGGGAAGAATTACATCTTCTCATCTAGACGATCGTGATGTGATTCTTTTTCCTGAAAAGATAAACGGTAGATTTGCAATGTTACATAGACCGAAAGAATGGATTGGTGAAAAATATGGTGTAGATCAACCTGCCATCTGGATTCGATTCTCTGACGATCTAATGGTGTGGGAGGAAGAAAGCACTCTACTTTTTGGAGGAAGAACAGGGACTTGGGAAGAAAAAATTGGAGGAAGCACTCCCCCACTTAAAACCAAAGATGGTTGGTTAATCATATATCACGGAGTAGAAAATGGAGGTCAGGGATATTACAGAGCAGGAGCAGCTTTATTAGATCTTTATGACCCAACCAAAGTAATAGGAAGGTTATCAGATTGGATTATGGAACCTGAGCATGATTATGAATTAGAAGGATATTATAAAGGTTGTGTATTTCCTACTGGGAATGTCATTATTGATGATACATTATATGTCTATTATGGAGGAGCCGATAAATACATTGGTTTAGCAACCTGTAGTGTAAATGAACTGCTAAAACAACTAAAAAAATAATTTTCAATGAAAAAAGCAGCAATCAAAATCATTCTATTTTGTCTCTTTTTCGGGAATTTTTCCTGTAAAAATGAAATAAAAGAACCAAAACCAGTGGATGCCACCATTTCATTTTTAGAACAAAACACTATAGATTTTCCATTTATTGGACATGGTGTACAATGGTCTGCGTATCCACATGCCGACTCCGAGGACGCAGAATGGGGATTTTTAATGACTGATGAAAAATGGGAAGAGTTATATCGAAGACTAGACTATGTAAATCCACATATTATTAGAGTGATCGATTCTGCTGGTTGGCGCTATTATAAAGGTCTAGATAAAAAAGGAAATCCAATTATAGACTACAATTCACAAGAAGTAGCAACACTATATAAGCTATTGGATTATTGCCAGAAAAATAATATCACTGTATTATTTGGCGAATGGGGAGCTCCTGATTTTGGAAGAGAGGATAAAAACATCCCTTATATTCAATTAGCAAATGATGATCGATGGATTTCGATGATATCAGGTTTTTTACAACATTTAATTATAGATAAGAAATATACTTGTATTACCTACTATAATTTGGTAAATGAGCCAAATGGTTATTGGGCTTCCACAGATGGTGACTGGGATCAATGGAAAAATGGATATCTCAAATTAGCGGCAAAATTTAAAGAAACAGGCTTAGATAAATACGTACAACTTGCAGGTCCGGATGCAGTAGTACAATGGAATCATCCTACTCATCCTAAAAAAGCTATAGATTGGGTATATTCTACTGTTAGCGAACTCGATAGCGTAACTGCTTCTTATGATATTCATATTTATGCTGATCAACATCTGGTAAGAACAGGAAATTTAGAACGATTTTTACTCCCAATGGCAAAAGCAGCTCAAGATCAAAAGAAACCTTTTATTCTTGGAGAATTAGGAATGAAGTATACAGGTGAACTAAAAGAAGAAAATACAAAAAGAGGGCAAGCCGATCCATACGCCGGTGCAGATGACTCTAGCATGTTTGTCTATGATTATTTTTATGGAGTAGATATGGCTGATGCAACTGTACAAAGTATGTTAGCCGGTTTTGGTAGTGCAATTGCATGGGATCTCGATGATGCCATGCATACCGTTGGAGATTTAGGAGATAAAACTCAATTAAAAAAATGGGGAATGTGGAATATTTTAGGAAAAGAGCTAACGGGTGATATCAAAGAGTTAACTCCCAGGCCTTGGTCCTATACCTGGACATTACTTTGTAATTTATTACCTCCTGGATCAAGTATTATAAAAGGCACTGATTTACCAGAAGATGACAAAATAAGATATGTCGCAGCAAAACATGAGGATAATTTTACAGCAATTGTTGTAAATCAATCCAAAGAAGAAAAAAAATATTATCTAAAAACCGATATTTCTATTGCTGAAAAAACAGTATTTCTATATGAATATTCAGAAAATAACAGACCTGTAAATGCTTCAGGATTTCCCACTATGACAAAGGTACTAACAGATAAAATAGATGACCAAGGTGTTTACATTGAAGTAAAGCCTAATAGTGTCGTATTTGTAAGCACTATAGTTGTAAAGTAGTGAATATTATACCCAATGTAAAATCTTCTAAGAATTCAATTACAATATTAAAGTAAATTATGGGATACAATTTAGAATTAATAGATATTTTAGTTTTAGTCATATACTTCATTTTTGTAGTGTGGTTTGGTTTAAGGTATTCTAAAAAAGGTAGCTCTTCTACAGATAATTATTTTCTTGCTGGACGAAATATGACATGGCCCATTATTGGTTTCTCTTTATTTGCTGCTAGTATTTCCAGTACCACATTAATTGGTAAAAGTGGAGATGCCTATTCAACAGGAATTGCTGTTTTTAATTATGATTTAATTTCTGTTTTGGTAATGGTCTTTTTTGCCATGTTCTTTTTACCATTTTATATCAAATCAGGAATCTTTACTATTCCAGAATTTTTAGAAAAACGTTTTGATGTTCGGTCTCGGTATTATTTTTCTTTTATAACGCTACTTGGGTCTACTTTCCTTGATGCTGCCGGAGCTTTGTATGCCGCCGCATTGTTAATGAAATTGGTTTTTCCTACTCTAAGTATTATAGAGTTATCTGTAATATTTGCCATTATTGTAGCTGCATATACTATTCCTGGAGGATTATCTGCAGCAATAAGAGTCGACTTGATACAAGGTATTATATTACTAGTGGGTACATTTATTTTGACATTTTTAGTGATGCAAAATGGAGGTATTGATTATCTAAAAGAACTTTTATTGAAAGAAGACTTAATGATGAAACTCATTAGACCAATGAACGATAGTTCTGTACCATGGTTAGGAATGATAGTAGGAATTCCTATTCTAGGATTCTATTTCTGGGGAAACAATCAAGTATTAGTACAAAGAGTACTTACAGCAAAATCAGTAGATCATGGTCGAAAAGGTATTCTTATGGTAGGTTTTTTAACAGTTCTAATCTTATTCGTCATCATTTTTCCTGCTGTCATTGGTAAACATTTATTTCCTGGCTTAGAGAAGAATGATATGATATATCCAAAATTAGTGATAGAAATAATGCCCGTTGGAATCTTAGGGCTTATGTTGGCAGCTATGGTCGCTGCACTTACCTCTTCGTTAAGCGCATTATTGAATTCTGTAGCTACTTTATTTACAATGGATTTTTATGTTAAAGCAAAAAAGAAGACTTCTCAAAAAGAGCAAGTCATTGTAGGTAAAATTGTTTCCATAATAGTCCTAATTCTAGCTTTGGTATGGATACCTTTTCTTGCAAAATTTGATTCTCTATTGAAATACTATCAAGAGATGCTTACGTATATAGCACCGCCAGTGGTAGCTGTATTCTTTTTGGGAATCTTTTGGAAAAGAATAAATAGACATGGAGCCTTTTGGGGACTTATGGGAGGAGCATTAATGGCTATAACAACTGTATTTCTTAAAATAGTTTTTAATTATGAACTACTTGGAGATTTTCATTTTCTTTTAAAAGTTCCTTTTTATTTTATAGGTAGCAGCTTGATTATTATTATAGTGAGTTTATTGAGTACGCCTGATGATTCAGAAAAGATTAAAGATTTTATCTGGACACGAAAAATATATCAGGAAGAGACTGAAGAATTAAAAGGAACACCTTTTTATAAAAATTTTAGATTTTGGTCAATAGTTTTAATCGTCTTCTGTTTTACAGTATTGTTTATGTATCAGTAAAAATGCTATCATTTTAATAAAAAATTCATGATAGTACTACCTATAAGCATAATACAATCACTTTTACCTATAAATAACAATTAGTTTTATACAAAGAATTTAAACCCTAAATTATGAATTATAACATTACTAAAAATCTATTTTTTACTTTGAAAAGCATCCATTTAAGGATGCTAATACTCTTTTTTTTGTCCTTTACAAGTTTTATTATTCAGGCTCAAGATCCGGGAGCACCTACTGGATTATCTATTTCTAATGTAACCTCTACAGGGTTTACTCTTACTTGGGATGCGCAACCTACGGCCACAGGAACTAATATTTTCATTGTAGATCCTGCTGCCAGTAGTGGGGATGTATATATTACAACAGTAGCTGCTGGAGTCAATACTTTTGATTATTCAGGCACTTATGGTTCTATAACCATTCAGGATGGTGTAACTTACCTTGCTAAAATTCAACCTTTATTAGATCCTGATTTTAATAATTATGCTGATACTAGTGTAACTACTGCTGCTCCTACAGCAGACCCGGGAGCTCCAACGGGATTGGCAATTTCCAATATCACTTCTACTGGTTTCACACTTACCTGGGATGCAGATCCTAATGCAACTGGAGGAACTAATATTTTTATTGTTGACCCTGCAGCTAGTAGTGGAGATGTTTATGTCACCACAGTAGCAGCTGGAGTTAATACTTTTGATTATTCAGGTACTTATGGCTCTGTTAACATTCAGGATGGGGTGACTTATATTGCAAAAATACAAGCATTACCCGATGCTGATTTTAATGCTTATGCAGATGTATCTGTAACTACTGGCGGAACTCCTCCTCCTGTTGATCCAGGAACTCCCACTGGATTAACCATTTCTAATGTGACAGCTACTGGTTTCACACTTACCTGGGATGCAGACCCTTTAGCCATCAATGGAACTAATATATTTATTGTAGACCCAGCAGCTAGTAGTGGGGATATTTATATTACAACCGTAGCAGCTGGAGTTAACACTTTTGATTATTCTGGTACTTATGGCTCAGTCACAATACAAGATGGAATGACATATCTTGCCAAAATACAAGCATTACCAGATGCCGATTTTAATGCTTATGCAGATATTTCTGTAACTGCAAGTACTCCACCACCACCTGTTATTGAACCAGGAAAACCAACAGGTTTATCCATTTCTAATATCACTTCTTCTGGTTTTACACTTACCTGGGATACAGACCCTTTAGCCACAAATGGTACGAATATTTTTATTGCAGATCCAGTAGCTGGTAGTGGAGATGTATTTATCACAACTGTAGCAGCCGGAATTAACACTTTTGATTATACTGGTACTTATGGATCTATAACCATTCAGAATGGAGTAACTTACCTTGCTAAAATTCAAGCCTTGCCAGACACGAATAGCAGTGCATTTGCCGACATAGAAATTACTGCTCGTGATATTTCAGACCCAGAAACACCAACAGGATTACAAGTTTCTACTATTACAGCGACAAGTTTTACCATTAGTTGGGATGCAGATGCTAACGCTACCGAAGGATTTAATGTTTTTATTACCGAGCCCGGTGTTAGCAGCCAAGATATATTTGTAGCGAATATTCCTGCTGGTTCAACAAGCTTTGATTTTTCTGGTACATACGAGTCCATTACAATTCAGGATGGAAGAACTTATCTTGCAAAAATACAGGCTTTACCAGATGCTAATAGTAATGCTTTAGGTAGTATTGAAGCTACACTTCCAGAATGCCCTGCTGGTAATACAATGAGCTTATACCCTATTCCTGCAACAGATATTGTAAATGTTTTAAACCATGGTTCTTCTGTTATCAAAAAAATGACGTTGACTAATACTAATGGTGAAATAATAAAGATATCAAATGATGCGCAACTAAATATTAATGATGTTGTATCTGGATACTATTTTGTTATCATTGAGGATCAAAACAGAAATAAAACCGTAAGAAAAGTAGTAAAACAATAATAGTTATTATCTACTTTTATTTGTTAGAGTGTCAATTTTTAGCAGAATGTAGTCATTTTTACAACTAAGATAAAGTTATTTTTACGGCGAAAAATCACCTCTAAAATTGAGGTATTTAGAACACTAAAAATCTTTTTTTGTCTTAAAACCTGTGCCTCTTGGCATTCTGTATCAGCAGCATCCCTACTTATGTTCAGGATCCAGGGGCACCATTTAGAATTAATAAAAAAGATTACATTATCAATTAAATAGAACAGATTAAATTGTCAAAATGTGAAGCCTTACTAGAGAAGTAAGGCTTTTTTTTATGTTTAATTCGTTAAAACATGAAACTATTTTTAGTTCTTAGAGTGTCTATTTTTAGCAGAATTTAGTCATTCTCACATTGACATTAAGTTTAATTTTACCCAAGAAGATGAATTCTCGATTTAGGAATTTTAGAATTAAACATCTTCGCCCCAAAAATTAAGTGCTTCTGGCTACCTTTTCTTCCCCCCTTAAATTTATTTTCCAATTTATAGGTTTGTTTCAGAGGCACTATCTGGGGTTAATATCTCAGTTTATATATTATCATCAAAAAAGCTACCTTGAGTTAACAGGTAGCCTTATTGATTGGCTGATAATTACTTATTTTTTAATCAACTTAATCATTGGTGCATTATCTACAGAAATAAAATACATACCTCTGCTTAAACCTGTGACATCTATTATATTATCAATAGCATTCGAATTTATCTTTTTTGATATTATTTCTTTTCCACTGAGGTTTAAAATACGCACATGAGCATCCTCGCTTAAGTTATAAATTGTAAATTTATCAGCAACTGGATTAGGCGCTATTAATAGATTTTGTTTATTAAAATGTAAGGACCGGTTTACTTTTTTATTTTCTGTTACCGTTACATTATTAATCTGGTCTGCATCTATCGCTTCTTGCCAATTTGTACCTAAAGGTCGTATATGCGTTTTAAATATATACCCAGATCCTGGTACTGGTGGTGAAGCTAAATTAACTGTGATTGATTTTACCCCTCTTCCCATAGGAACTATCCCTTTTTGCTGTCCCATCCAATTAGTAGACGACCAAAATTCTACTACTATTTCTCGATCTGTTGATGCCTCATAATCCAAATTAAAAGTATAAGAAGTAGTTGATGGAATTGCGGTTGGTGCATCCTTAAACGATACAAGGTCATCATACTCTATTACCTCCGAAATTATTATGTTATCTATTTGAGCCGTATCTAAAACTTTTTCCCCATTTGACCCAATCGGTCGTATATATGCTTTTAAAGAATATTGATCCCCTGGGACAGTAGGAGATTTTAATCTTAACATAATGGATTTTGATCCAAAACCAGCGGGAACAATTAACCGTTTACTGCTCGCCAATTGACCTTTTGGAGACCAAAATTCTGCTACAATCTCTCTATCTACTGTTGCTTCATACTTAACATTTATACTGTATCTATCGGCTATTGGAAGTGTTTTAATAATTTCAGGGAAAATAATAGAATCCTCACCCCCCACTACATCTTTATCGTACTTTTCAACTTCTAAAATCATAGAACTTACTCTTCCCCCACTATCAGGAAAGTTTACTGTAATTGTATTATCAACTTTTAATAATCCCATTGGAAAAGGGACATCTATTGTCCCAAAAAAATCATCTCTGTTTTTTTGGTCATACCCCTTCCAATTCGAAGGCACATGTACTTCTATACCATTTATTTTTACTATTGGAGATTTAGACTTATTATGTTTTCTTCCGATTGCCATTTTTAACGTAGCATAGCCGCTCCCAATATTCACGCCATTGTAAGCAAAAGAAATTTCTGTATTTGCTTCAATTTTCTGTAGGTGTTTGTCTGAGTAGTAGTTTGTACTTCTAATTGCATTTGAAAATACTAATGTAGTACCAAATGTATATTCTAAAACAACGGTTTCATTAGGAATTAACACTATAGTATTAGGTATTTTTTCAATTTCAATATCTGTATATACTGGATTGGCATTGTCGTAAATCTTTAAACTTTTAACTCTTACCTTTTCTACACCTTGTAAATCAGAAATCATATTTAATGTAATGCTTTGTGCCGTATCATCCAGGTTATTTAATGCTACATAAACCTTATTATTTTTAGTAAAACCATGAATTTGAACATCGGGATTACTACTATTTACGTGGATTCTTTTTCCTTCTACATCAGACCATAATTTATAAAAATCTATTTTGGATGTATAACTCCAATCTGCTAAGATTGGTCTATTAGGGTTATCTGTAGGTATTATAGTCAATGGTCTCCATAGCGCCGGAACGTAAGTTTGATAATTGTTTGAAGCATTTATGTACCACGTAGCTTTACCTGTAATAAAAGGGATTGAAATTGCCATTCTATCTTCTCTATCTAATAGGTTAAACAAAATTGAGTTAATCGATTTTAGTGTCAGTGCACTTTTAATATCGCTATATCCCGCAGGATATCCTCTTTCTATCCCACCATACTCAGTAATGGCATGAGGTTTTACTACACCCCATTTGGTATAACTATAGGTCTCAATAAGATCTAAAATCGCTTCTGAATTACTTCCAGATCGTTTATTATCTTGTCCTGTAACATTAATCCCATCATAAAGATGAGTAGCAAAGGCGTCCATATGTTCTCCTGCAACATCCATAAACATTTTCATACGTGTATCCCAATGACCAAAATCCCAAAGCTCCATTGATGGCCAGGCACTAGAGTAACCAATTACCTTCATTTTTGCCAGCTCTGGTGTTTCATCAAACTTCTTACCAATAGCACCAAACCATTCTGCCATTCGAACTCTCATTTTTTGACCATCTGGTTGTTGTTCTGCAAATACAGCATCTCCAGAATGCACAAAAGGCTCGTTCATAGGTTCAAAAAACTCTGGTCGGCCGGTATCATTTACATGATTTTTATAATATTCTGCAGCCCAAGCTGCTCCAACCTCCTTACTTAAATTATACCGCACCACATTTCTAGGATGTTCGGTAGCTATAAAACGAGTAACATTACGTGTTGTAGTATCATCAGAATTGTTATAAGAAGGATACTCCCCTACAACTCCGGTTTTACTTTTTGCATATGAGAATGCTCCCCAAAATCCTCTGCCGGGTGTTACATTAAAATCTGTATAAAGTTTTTTGTGATCAGTATCATTTGAATTACTATGAATGGTAAAATATTTGGTTCTATCAAGTTCTGATATTTCTCCTAAATATCGTTCTGTAGATATATCAACATCTACTTTCGTCTGTGCAACGACGTGCTGTAATGACAAGATTGCCATTACCCACAGGGTAATGTTTAGAGTTTTCATGTTTTTGTGTTTAAATTTTGTTACTGGTTAATAAATATTATGATATGAATAGTTTTATCTAGAAATGAAGAAACCTGTTACAAGTTTCAAACTAGACAAAATGCCTTATTTTCAATTAGATATTATAATTTAGCATTATCACAAAGTAACTATGACACGTTTTTTTTAAAGAGACTATCAAAAAAACATCAACATGCAGTTTAGGAAACATAATTCCCCAAATTAAAAAGAAGAAAAAATAAACTGCTTAAAAGATTTGAAACAGCGCTTCTCTTTTTAAATGTCAATTTTACATTTAAAAATAATGAATATATTAACATTATGTATAAATTTTAACTAAATAAATACGGGTTTTTAACCTAAATCAGCAAAAACCAGAATATCACTATGCAAATCCATGAAACCGCTTTTGTAGTATCCACCTATCGATCTTATTTTGAAGAAATCAGCAAAGATATTTATGCCAAATTATGGAATAATGAAGCAACTGATGCTTTGATACCCAATATTTTGGAAAGTATTTCTAAAGATGAAGCAATTTTACATAGTCTTAGAAATCGTTTTTTCTATGAACGAATGATATCTTTCTTTACTGAAAATAATGGGGGTACTCTTATCAATTTTGGATCTGGATTCAGTATGTATCAATTTTTGATAAATGATAATGTAAGCACTATAGAAATAGATCAAAAAGATATCATCGAATATAAAAAAGAAAGAATTGATGATTGGATTAATCAAGGTAAACTTCCTCGAAGAGAAATTCGTTATACCGCAATAGACTTCAATCAAAGTGCTGAAGAAGAAATTATTGATACACTTCAGCCTTTAATCAAAAAAAGGCCCGTTTTTATTCTAGTCGAAGGAGTTTTATTTTTTTTAACTTCAAAAACCACTGATAAACTTTTTAGAGTTTTCAATAGACTACAAAATCAAGGAGGTTTAGTAGGTAGTGTAAGTTACCTTCCTGAAGTTAAAGAAACTTCGGTATATAATCGTTTACTTCATTATTTTGACAGTAATAACAACACCAATGATTCATTTAACCATCAGACGATAACAAACTCATTTTACAAAAATATAGAAGGTTACCTTTTGGAAGAGCATATAGACGAATTCGAACTAGCTAAAATTTATGCTCCTGATAACATCATTAAGAGTAAAACTGATATTCTTAATGAGAATATGTATATTTTACGTAAAAGTTAGATGTTGATGTTTTTTTCATTTCTAAAACAAAATTGTATCATTATTTTTTCCAAAATATTCTTATTTCGAATTATTTTTTTGTGTTTCATTGAGAATTGAAAATCGAGTATGTTTTTATGTGGGAAATTTCCCCATACCCGTACAATGTTTTCCGATCTCCCAACAGCTTTATTTGCCTTTAAGCATAAAACTGATCATTGTCTGTAAGAATAATCTTATACGTTGAAAACCAAGCTTATACGTTGATTTTTATTAAACTTTTTGGTGACTTCAATAATAAATTCTTGTTAACTTTGCCCAAAAGTAAATTAGTAAAATATAAATTAATCAAAATCACTTATTATGAAACAAAAGTACTTATTGGGGTATTCTTTTATTGCTTTATTTTTAATTTTTGCTTCTTGTAGCAAAGATGAAAATGAAATCGTTGAAAATGGAATTGTGGAATCTGAAAAAGTTACATTAGAGCCTGATTTTATTGAAAATGATGGATCAGAAGGAATAGAAGATGAAGTACAATTAGAAGAAGAGGAAGCACCTTCTTTAACAGAAAATAACTCAAAAACTTACGGTCACCGTAGATATAAATTACTTACTCCGTCAGATGTAACTCCTGCAGATTTAGAAGCATGTGGTCAAACGACAACTATGCCATTATTGGTAGGGTCTAGAAAAATAGAAGTTGGTAACGTTAACGTATCTAATGATGAGGAAAATTTATACTTAACCTTTAAGGCTAATAGCAATTACCTTATGAAAAAAGTATATCTATATATTGGGGCAAAACAAAATATTCCTTTTTATTCTAATGGTTTTCCTAACCTACGTAAATTTAACTACAAAGCTTTTCCATACTATTTTGGGGGGATGAAAGAAGCTACTTATGTTATTCCATTATCTTCAATAGAATTAGATTGCTTCGAGATAGTAGCCTATTCTAAAATATACAGTAAGAAAAGTAATTGTTTCTATACTTCGTTTGCTTATGACCAAACTTTAGATCAAGAATATACTTATTATAATCATTACTATGGTTGTGTTTACTATGGTGATTGGATAAGATCATTTGAGTATTGCAAGCAAACATGTAAAGCTGATTGTACAGAAGTTTATGGATATCATGAAGATTGCGGAATCTGTGAAAATGGTAATCTTAATACATTCTTTGCATATTCTTTCCTTGATCGTAGAGGTGAAGCTGGTGTTGATGTAGAATTAATCACAAGTCCTGAGGGATGTGATATTACCAATAGTGAAGAAGTTGGACATATCAATATTTCTTCTATCAGTGAAACTAAGTTAAAAATAGAGTATCAACTAAGTACTGGGTATGAAATGTGTGAGTTAAGTTTTAGTTATGGTATTTCTAGATTTAATACTCCTAATAACTATTCTCAGCAATTTGACACTCCTACAACTTCTTATAGTTTTGAAATAGATAAGCTTACAGGAGCTAACATTTATTTAGATAGTAAGGCTCAAATTACTACTAGTAATTAATCAGTGTAATAAGTTTTCCTAATTATAAGGAACTTACAATAAAAAAACCGGGATAAGATTTAAAATCTTATCCCGGTTTTTTATTAAATCACTTTTTGTTTTATTTCATAGCTTTTGCCATAACATGATATCTTGGATCGTCAATATCATGCTCTATAACACTAGCCAATCTGGGAGAAGCTTTAATCATAAGCGCTTGGCACTCTTCGCTAAGGTGCTTAATTTTAACCCTCTTACCAGCTTCTTCATATTTTCCTACAAGATTAAAAATAGCTTCTAATGCTGAGTGATCGCTAACTCGTGATTCTATAAAATCAATTTCTATATACTCAGGATCATTAGCTACATCAAACTTATTATTAAATGCTTGTATACTACCAAAGAAAAGAGGGCCCCATATTTCATAGATTTTGGTTCCATCTTCTCGAACATGTTTTCTAGCTCTAATTCGCCTTGCGTTTTCCCAGGCAAATACTAAGGCAGACATAATTACTCCAGCAATTACAGCAACTGCCAGGTCAAAGAAAACCGTTAGTGAAGAAACTGCTATTAACACAATGGCATCTGCCAAAGGAATCTTATTTAGAATTCTAAAACTAGACCAAGCAAATGTACCTATTACTACCATAAACATTACACCAACTAAAGCAGCAATAGGAACTTGTTCTATAAGTCCTGAAGCAAATAATATAAATAATAACAATGTCACAGCTGCAACAATTCCAGAAAGCCTTGTTCGACCACCACCTTTAATATTAATAATGGATTGACCAATCATTGCACAACCACCCATTCCACCAAAAAGTCCAGTTATGATATTCGCACCTCCTTGAGCTAAACACTCTCTATTAGAATTACCACGAGTCTCGGTCAATTCATCGATAAGATTTAATGTCATTAAAGATTCTATTAATCCAATGGCCGCAAGAATCAAAGCATAAGGACCAATAAATTTAAAAGTCTCCCAGTTCATAGGTATTTTACTAAAAATATCGAACTGGAACTTTGGTAATCCTCCTTTTAAACCTTCTCCTCCACCATCTCTAATAAAACTACCTACGGTAGCGACATCAAGTTTTCCCAGAATTACAATTGCAGATACCACTAAAATAGCAAGCAGGGCTTCTGGAAGTTTATTCGTTAATTTTGGCAATCCCCACATGATTAACATGGTGAGCAACACCAAACCTAACATTAATAACAATTCATTTGTTGGTATCCAAGACTTTACCTTACCTTTTTTATTAATGCTATATATAGCATTGTCTTCAAAATTAAAAGTAACTTCTTTTGTAATTAAATCAAAAACCTGCCCTTCATACACCATGTATTTTCCTTCATTAGAATTGATTTCTTCTAATCGATTACTATCAAAATTGAATACTGCTCTATCTGTAGTCACATCATAGACCTTGTTATCGTCTCTAATTTCAAATTTTTTCTCTACCGATTCGGTTTTATATTTATCATTCCCAAAAACGTCTTTCTCACCTTCTTTAAACATCCCTAATTGAGAAAGGAAAATCACGATTGCCAGACCATTTACAAATCCCATCATTACGGGATGCGGAATCAAACGTACAAACTTACCTAGCTTAAAAACACCAGCTAGCATTTGTATTACTCCCATAAGAATTACAGTTGCAAATAAATAATATAACCCTAGTTCTTCTCCTGGATCACCCATAGCGTTTCCTTCTGCTACCAAGCTTACCATTACTACTGCTAATGCTCCAGTAGCTCCAGAAATCATCCCTGGACGTCCTCCAAAAATAGATGTTATAAATCCAATCATAAATGCAGCATATAACCCTACTAATGGATCAACACCAGCTACAAAGGCAAAAGCAACCGCTTCCGGAACTAAAGCTAAAGCAACTGTTAATCCCGATAAAATATCATTTTTGGCATTAGCCACTCTTTTTCTAACAAACTCAGTCATAGTTATGGTATTTCAGGCTGCAAAAATACAGTTATTTTGTGGCTTCACAAGTAAAATAGAATTCTATTACAATCACTAAATCTAACTAAAACGTTATAGAAGATTATAAAATTCGAAATCTTAGTATATTTGATCTTTACACACATCATATATGCAAAAAATTACTTTTATTCTAGGTTTCTTAGCTATCATTTCATGTACCCATAAAGAGAAATCTGATACCAAAGATTTCAATTTCACAACTACTTTTGAGAAAAGTAACGGGAACAAAACTGCCACATATCCGGAGGTTATAACATACTATCAGCATTTAGCAGACACATATTCTTCTGTTAATATCGAGGAAATCGGAATGACCGACAGCGGAAATCCTTTGCATATAATTACACTAAATCCTGATACTACTTTCGATTTTAACGAGATTCGAAAAGCCAAACGAATTATACTTATTAATAACGGAATTCATCCTGGTGAAAGTGATGGTATAGATGCTACTATGTTATTGTATAGAGATATTGCTGAAGGTAAAATTAAACCTCCGGCAAATACCGTATTAGTAACAATTCCAGTATATAATATTGGAGGAGCCTTAAATCGAAACTCTGGAACACGAACGAATCAAAATGGCCCTGAAGCTTATGGTTTTAGAGGAAATGCACGTAATTATGATCTAAATCGTGATTTTATAAAGAATGACACAAAAAATGCCCGTGCTTTTGCAGAAGTATTTCATGCAGTACAACCAGACGTTTTTATAGATAATCATGTGAGTAATGGGGCTGATTACCAATATACTCTTACTCACCTTTTTACTCAACATAATAAGCTGGGTAATGAATTAGGCGATTACTTACATCAAGAAATGCACCCACAATTAGAATCTTTACTAAAAAAGAAAAACTGGGATATCACGCCCTATGTAAATGTTTGGGGAACTACACCTGACAAAGGCTGGACTCAATTTCTTGACTCTCCAAGATATTCTACTGGATACACAACACTTTGGAATACTCTGGGAATGATGGTAGAAACTCACATGCTAAAATCTTATAAAAAAAGAGTTGAAGGAACATATGAGCTTATGAAATCGATGATTGAAATCACCGAGAGAGACGGAAGTAAAATTCGTTCTTTACGAGAGACAACCTTCAATAAACAAACCAAACAAAAAGAATACCCTGTGAATTGGAAAGTAGATACTACACAAATCACAAAATTTAATTTTAAAGGATATGAAGGCGAATTTGTTCCTAGCAAAGTTACAGGAGCAAAACGATTAAAATATGATCAAAATAAACCATATCAAAGAGAAGTTAGCTATCAGAATTATTTTAAAGCCATCACATCAATCAAAGTCCCTAACGCTTATGTAATACCAAAAGGATGGTGGAAAGTGGTTGATTTATTAAAATTAAATCAAATTGAATTTGAGGTGCTGAAAAAAGATTCAATCATTGCAGTAGAAACCTATTTTATTAAGGATTATAAAACTCGAAAAGCTCCTTATGAAGGGCATTATCTTCATTATCAAACTTCAGTAAATAAAAAATTAGAATCCATAACCTTTGCTAAAGGAGATATTATAATCCCAACAAACCAAAAAGGATTTAGGTATATTATAGAAACTCTAGAACCTGAAGCTCCTGACTCATTCTTTAATTGGAATTTCTTCGATACCATTCTGCAACAAAAAGAAGGATTCTCACCTTATGTTTGGGAAGACAAAGCTTTTGAAATATTAGAAAAAGACGAAAATTTAAAAATAGCATTTGAAGAAAAGAAAAAAGATACTGCTTTTGCTAATAATTGGTATGCACAACTGGACTGGATACACAAACATTCTAATCATTATGAAAAGGCACACTTACGGTATCCTATTTACAGGATTTTAAAATAAATCCTACTCTAAATTTAATCTATCAATTCTAGCTTCAATACCAGAAGCTTGCATTTCTTTTTCTATGCTATCAAAGTTAGTTTTATCAACGCTTCTCTCTATACTTCCTTTTTTTAGGTAATGTAAATAATCACAGGTTTGGTGTAATGTCGAAAAAATGTGAGAAGAAAGTATAATAATTTTATCTAGTTCTTTTAACTTAGACAATACTTGATTGATTATAATATTACTATGAATATCAACTCCATTAAATGGCTCATCGAGAATAAAAACATCATTATTCTGAAGTAGAATTGCTGTAAGAGCCAGTTTCTTTTTCATTCCTGTTGAGTAAGTCTCTGCATATTTATCAAGTGGTAAATCAAAAATGTTTTTTTCTTTAAAATCTCCTATCTTGATTTTCCTGGCATTACACAACAGCTGTAAATATTCTTTCCCGGTGATCTTAGAAAAAAAATAAGGATTAGTTGGCAAAAAGCCAATCGAATTTTTTATTTCACCTTTGTCATATTCAATTTTTCCTTTAAAGCTTTCCATTCCCGAAATACAGCGAAATAACGTTGTTTTTCCCGCTCCATTTTCTCCAACAATACCGTGAATCTCTCCTTTTTTAAAAGATAGACATATGTCATTAAGTACATGGTGATTATTGTACGCTTTATATAAAGAATCAATAGATATCATTTCAAAAGGGAATTTAAATTACGTTGCGCTTTAAAATAGAAATACGGAATAACTATCAACATAGCAGGCGGAAACAAAATACACAATACTCCTATTATCCCCTGAAACATTCCAACACCGTCTCTAAGAAAAGCATATTTTATTACTATATACATAATCATGTATAACAATCCCAAAAACGAAAAGATTAAGGCGATATGCATTTGATCTATATAAGATATTGATAAAATCAAAAAAATCGGAAAAGTCAATACAATACTATACTTAGATGCTATACTTATTTTATGTTTTAAAAATCCTTGTGGGTTCATATCATGAATCCAAATATAAAACTGAGGATCAGGTTTTGAATAATACATAGAGCATATAAAGAAAATAGATAGTATCGAAAAGATGCCTAAATTAAAATTATTAACGTTGATAGAAATAATAGCAATGCCATAGGACAATAAAAACATCCAGAATGTTTTGCGAAATCCAATAACAAACTCAAATGGCCATCTAAAAAACGGTGTAGGCAGGGTTAAATTAAATTTACCTGGCTTTTTTATAAAGGAAATGAAAATAGTCATTCCAAAAACTATCAAAGCCTCTTCATAGTACATTCGGAATACCAAAAACAAAATAAATGGTATTGCTAACAGTATATGATTTATTACCACAATACTTTTAAAATCAGTCAATAAAAAATGTTGCTTGATAAGTTCATCATGCTTTGGGTAACGTATTATAAAAACTGTCACTATCCCTATTAACATATAAAAGTAATTTGGATACATTACTTTATCAAAAAAACTTGTAGACCCCCAATAAAACAAACCAGGGATGATTAGATATGCTATAAGTGGCTCTATTCCAAAATCTTTTAGATGACGATTAAGCCGTTTAAAAAGTAAAATAAAATAGAGTTTCATTAATCAGGATAAATAATCATGAGAAAATAATTGTTTGATGTTCGCATAGGAATCCAATAAAGCTTTTCTCGCTTTTTTTCTATCCTTCCATTTCACTTTAGTAATTCCTTCATCTTTTTGTGGGATAAGTTCCCCATCATATCCTGTTTTCATTTCAAACCAATACGTAACCTTCAACCTAAACTCTCCACTTCTTTTAAAAACGTGATAGCTTCGATATAAAAATTTAGTAATTTCTAATCCAGACACTCCTGTTTCTTCTTCTACCTCACGTATTGCAGCAGTTTCCATATCTTCATTCTTTTCGGCCTTACCTTTAGGCAAATCCCATTTTCCATTACGACGAATGAACAAAATTTCCTTATCAGTGTTATAAACCTTTCCCCCTCCCGCAACAACAACGGGTAATTTGGTATATAAATGCTCTATAAGTTTATCTTCTCTTTTATGATACAGGTGATACTTTGCCCCTTCGTTTGTAGTTTCTTTTTTTAAAATATCTCTTATAATTGTTGGAAAGTCAGCCTCTTTGATTGGGATCATTTTATAATCCTCTATAGACTTTTTTGTAGATAGAATAATAGGTGTATTATTCACAAAAACTTTATACATTTGCAACTATGATTTTTGATAAAGATACAGCAAAAAAAACTGCTGAATTACTACTGCAAATTAATGCAATTAAATTAAATCCGCAAGACCCGTTTACCTGGGCTTCTGGATGGAAATCTCCGATCTATTGTGACAATAGAGTTACGCTTTCATATCCTGAAATTCGTAATTACCTAAGAGAAAACCTCGCTCGATTCATTGAGCAAGAATATGGCAAACCTGATGTAATTGCCGGAGTGGCAACGGGAGCTATTGGAATCGGAATGTTAGTAGCACAACAACTTGATCTTCCTTTTATCTATGTACGCCCGGAAGCAAAAAAGCATGGAAGAAAAAATCAAATCGAAGGTATTATCCCTACCAATAAAAATGTTGTAGTTGTTGAAGATTTAATTAGTACAGGAAAAAGTAGTTTAAATGCAGTAAAAGCACTTAAAGAAGTTAATGCTAATGTAAAAGGAATGGTTGCTATTTTCAATTACGGTTTTGATATTGCCGTAGAAAACTTTAAAGAAGCCGCATTATCCTTACACACACTAAGCAATTATGACAACCTGCTAGAACAAGCGTTGGACACCAATTACATAACAAAACAACAACAACAAACATTACAAAGCTGGAGAACTAATCCTTCAGAGTGGAACATATAATAATTTAATGCTATGAACTTAGAAAGCCCTACGGTAACTGTAAATAAATCTGCAGAAGATGTATTCGAATTTTTGACCAAAGTGGAGAATTTTGAACAGTTAATGCCAGAAAGCAAACAAAAATTTGAAAAAATAAGTGATTCTCGATTTCTTTTTCAATTAAAAGGAATGCCCGAGTTAGTCTTAGATCAAAAAGAAAATACAAGTCCTAGCAAAGTTGTTTTAGGAGCTGCAAGTGATAAACTTCCTTTCACCTTAACAGCAGATATTATTGATTCTGGAGATGGAAAAAGTACAACCAAGCTAACTTTTGATGGGCAATTTAATGCAATGATGTCGATGATGATCAAAAACCCTATTCAAAATTTCATCAATACCCTTAGCGAAAATATAGGAAAACTATAATTAATACAATAATTTAATTTCTTTCAGGTCAAAATCAGAGATGACTTCATCTTCTAATAGAACTTGTAGTTTTCCCTCTTTGGTAATACTCTGAATGATTCCAACAAAAGATTCTCCCTTTACATCCAAAAATGTAGAGGGTTTATTTTTTCTAAACAACAATCCCTCATACTCCTTTTTTAATTTTCCAAAATTAGAAACAGATAACATTGAGAATCTCAGTTCTATTTTGGTTAACAATGAATTTAGAACTTCCTCCACATCATAACTTTGTCCCATTCTCATTTTTAGTGACGTTGCCAGAGGTAGATTATCAAATTTAATTTGATTAATATTAATTCCAACACCAATAATTACTCCCGTTAGACTGCCATTCTTGACTACATTTTCTATCAAAATACCACATATTTTTTGTTTATCTGACAGAATGTCGTTAGGCCATTTTATAGATAATTTTGGGATCATAAACTCTTTTAATGTATCATAAACTGCCAAGGACACAGCAATAGAAATATGAAACTGATCCATTAACTCTATTCCTTTAACCTGCATAAACACACTACATGTGAGGTTTTCTCCCGGGTTGCTTTGCCAAGTTGTACCCATTTGACCTTTACCAGTAAGTTGTTTTCTGGCAATAACACAAACAGAGTCGGTTAATTGTTTTTCACGATTAAGATCTCTAAGAAAAATATTTGTGGAATCAATGGCATCAACTTTGATTATATGCATACAATAAGGTGTAAAAGTTTTGCAAATGTCTAACTAATACAGACATTAAAATCATAAAAAGTAATAACTTTACACAAATTAAAAAAATGCATGACTAAAAAAGAAATCGGTAACGATCAATTAATTGCTCAAATATTAAAAGGTATTGAAGAAGTAAAAGGTAATGATATTAATATTTTAGATCTTAGAGATATCGAAAATACAGTCTGTAATTACTTTGTCATCTGCAATGGAACCTCCAATACTCAGGTAAACGCGATTGTTAATTCCATCCAAAAAACAGTTAGCAAAGAACTTAAAGATAAGCCTTGGCATGTAGAAGGCAGTGAAAATGCAGAATGGGTATTAATTGATTATGTAAATGTAGTGGTTCATGTTTTCCAGAAACATATAAGAGAATTCTATGATATAGAAGGACTCTGGGGAGATGCAAAAACTACAATTATCCAAACAAATTATTAAAAGAAAACCGTAAATGGCCAAAGACAATAAAAAACCCGAACTTAATAAAAAACCAAAATTTAGCGCATATTGGATTTATGCTATAATCATTGTTGGATTTTTAGTATTGAATTTTATGGGAGGAAGTGGATTAGGATCAGCTCCTAGCACATCCCCATCAGAGTTTCAAGATTTTTTGAGTAATGGAGAAGTAGAAAAAGTGGTGATTATAAATCGCCGTAAAGCTCAGGTATTTCTTACCGGAGAAGCTAAATCATTAGATAAGCACATAAAAAATCAGAACAAATCTATTTTACCTGCTAGTCCTAACGATCCAGATTATCAATTTGAATTTGGTGATTTACAGAATTTTGAAAACAAAATTGCTACGATAAAGAAGGAAAATAATTTATCTACACAAGTAAATTACGATACAGAAAGTAATGTATGGGGAGAAATCTTCATTACCTTATTACCTTTTGCGTTAATTATTGGAGTTTGGATATTTATCATGAGAAGAATGAGCGGTGGTTCTGGAGGAGGTGCCGGCGGACAAATTTTTAATATTGGAAAGTCCAAAGCAAAGCTTTTTGATCAAAATACAGAAGTTAAGGTTTCTTTTGAAAACGTAGCTGGATTAGAAGGAGCAAAAGAAGAAGTTCAAGAAATTGTTGATTTCCTTAAAAATCCTGAAAAATACACTTCTTTAGGTGGGAAAATTCCTAAGGGGGCATTATTGGTAGGACCTCCAGGAACAGGTAAAACGCTTTTAGCTAAGGCCGTTGCTGGTGAAGCCAAAGTACCTTTCTTTTCTTTATCAGGATCAGATTTTGTTGAAATGTTTGTAGGTGTCGGAGCTTCTCGTGTACGAGATTTATTTAAGCAGGCAAAAGAAAAGTCTCCAGCCATAATTTTTATTGATGAGATTGATGCTGTAGGTAGAGCCAGAGGAAAAAGTAATTTCTCCGGATCTAATGATGAAAGAGAAAACACACTAAACCAATTATTAACAGAAATGGATGGTTTTGGCACAAACACTAACGTAATTGTGATTGCTGCAACTAACCGAGCTGATGTATTAGATAAAGCATTACTTCGTGCTGGTCGTTTTGATCGCCAGATATATGTCGATCTTCCAGACATCCGTGAGCGTAAAGAAATATTTGATGTTCATTTAAAACCTTTGAAAAAAGTTGAAAATGAATTAGATACTGAATTCATGGCGAAGCAAACTCCTGGTTTCTCTGGTGCTGATATTGCCAATGTATGTAATGAAGCTGCTCTAATAGCTGCCAGAAAAGGCAATAAAGCGGTTGGAAAACAAGATTTCCTTGATGCCGTTGATAGAATTGTAGGCGGACTAGAAAAAAAGAATAAAATCATTACTCCTCAGGAAAAACGAGCTATAGCTTTTCATGAAGCAGGACACGCAACCGTAAGCTGGATGTTAGAACATGCTGCTCCATTAGTAAAAGTGACTATTGTTCCTAGAGGTCAATCTCTTGGTGCCGCATGGTATTTACCAGAAGAGCGTCTAATCGTAAGGCCTAATCAAATGCTTGATGAAATGTGTGCCGCTTTAGGTGGTCGTGCTGCCGAGAAAGTAATATTTGATGAAATCTCTACAGGTGCATTAAGTGATCTTGAAAAGGTCACTAAGCAAGCAAGAGCTATGGTTACAGTTTACGGACTAAATGATAAGGTAGGAAATCTTACATATTATGATTCTTCTGGGCAAAGTGAATACAATTTTACAAAACCGTATAGTGAACAAACCAGTGAGCTAATTGATAAAGAAATCTCGAATATTATCGAAGTTCAATATCAAAGAGCAATTGACTTATTAGAAAAACATAAAGATAAACTTACAGAACTAGCAGAAGTACTTCTTGAAAAAGAAGTTATTTTCAAAGATAACTTAGAAAAAATCTTTGGAGAACGACCTTTTGGTAAAAAAGAGGAGGAAATCATCATAGAACCTTCTTAAATATAATATTTTTTACTTGTAAATTGAAAAATCTTAACCTAACGGAATATTAGGTTAAGATTTTTTTTATCTTTGAATGTAATGTAAAACCGTAATTTCCCAATCCTAATTCAAAAAATGAGTCTATTTAGAAGAATTTTTTCATCAAAATCTAAATCAGACCAAAAGAGTAAAGAACGTCACATAGACGATCGCAGTAAATACATGCCGGAAATTGATTTACCGATTGACGAAAGTTTCATGATCAATTTTAAAAGAAATGGTGGTAAGTTTATTTATTGTGATAATAACAATGAAGTTTTAGACTCTTTTGATAAGATTTTATTGGAAAATGATTGGTACGAAAAAGATGTATGTTCATTTGACATGGGACTAGAACATAAATTCTCTGGTTTTAATCTTAATTTTGTAAAAAACGCTTCTACATCTTCTTTCTTTTTTGCCACTTGTGAATATTTGATTGCCGATAGTGGAGCCATACTCATCTCATCAAACCAACTAAAAGAGAAAAAGCTTACCGAACTGCCAGATCATTTTGTAATTTTAGCAGCTACTAGTCAACTAGTTAAAAGTATCGGGGAAGGACTAAAAGGCATAAAGAGTAAAAACAAAAATTCAATCCCTTCCAACATTACTACGATAAAGGATTTTGAACCTCAAAAAGAAAAGGATTTCTTAAGCTACGGAAGTAGTTCAAAAAATTTATATTTGCTCCTGCTGGAAGATTTATAATATGAAGGAACTGCTCACTAGGTCTTTGTCGGGATTACTATATGTCTCGATATTACTAATATCAATATTCATCAATAGATATACTTTTATTGGGGTATTTTTTGTTTTTGGAATCATTTCTATATATGAATTCCAAAAACTAATTCATCTCAAAAACAAAAGATTGTATATCATATTCATTACTTTTTTAGGAATCCTACAGGTATTTCAAGATCAGATTTATGTTATTATTCCTTTTTTAGTTTTAACTATCATTACAGAATTATTTTTGGTAAAAGATTTAGTTACCATTCGTATTATTCCAATGTTCGAAAAACGAAAATATCGAACTAGTATCTTTTATCTTATAACAGCTATTATATTTCTAACTCTTATCCCTAGTTACTCTGGTCAATATCAACCTATAATCATTGCCGGTGCTTTTTTGATTACCTGGACGAATGATTCTTTTGCATATTTAGTTGGGAAAAATTTTGGAAAACATAAATTGTTAGAACGCATATCTCCTAAAAAAACAATTGAAGGATTTGTTGGAGGTTTTATCTTCTCAATATTAGCTGGTTATTTAATTGCCGTGCTCTCACATTCGTTATCTATTACCATTTGGTTGATTATAAGCATTATTATGAGTATTTTTGGCACATTGGGTGATCTTATTCAATCTAAGTTTAAACGACAAGCAGGTGTTAAAGATAGTGGTACAATAATGCCTGGCCATGGTGGCATATATGATCGATTAGATAGTGTTATATTTGCCAGCCCATTTTTATATGCATTTTTACAAATCTTACATCATGTTTCATAAAGAAGGATATAAAATAATTTCAGTTACACTAGTGCTTTTTCTTGGTATTAATGTCGCATCTTACGTCGCTATTCAAAACGACGAATGGCAAATTGCCATATTTTCGATTACTTTAATATTTCTGATTTTAATATTACAATTTTTCAGAAACCCTAAAAGAAAAACAAAAGTTGATGACCATACCGTTGTTGCTCCCGTTGACGGAAAAGTAGTTGTAATTGAAGAAGTATTTGAAAAAGAACATTTTAACGACAACAGACTTCAGGTTTCAATCTTTATGTCTCCTATAAATGTGCATGTAACTAGACACCCAATTAATGGAGATGTTGTTTTAAGCAAGTACCACCCTGGAAAGTATCTTGTAGCATGGCACCCTAAAGCTTCTGAAGAAAATGAAAGAACAACGGTTGTAGTAAAAAATAGTGGTATAGAAGTACTATATAGACAAATTGCAGGTGCACTAGCCAAAAGGATAGTAAATTATGCAAAAGAAGGAGAAAAAGTAGTTCAGGGATCTGATAGTGGATTTATTAAATTTGGATCTAGAGTTGATGTCTTTTTACCGATAGGAACAGAAATAAATGTAACTCTAGATCAAAAAGTTAAAGGAGGAGAGAGCATTATTGCTAATGTATAGTCATGACCGAAGAGGAATTAAATATTAATTTCAAGCGTGCGTTTGAGCGCGCCAGCAACACCAAAATACAATTGCCTCCAGATGTTATGCTTCATTTTTATGCTTATTACAAACAAGCAATACATGCTGAAGGCTCTGGATTCTACAACCCTTCTGGAGATAGCGAATTGAGAAACGCTTTTAAACTAAATGCACTTTTTCAAGTAAAAAGCCTTACACCAGACGAAGCTAAATTAAAATATATCGAATTAGTTAATAAATACATTACAGATTCGGAATAACTATACTCCAGCTGCTGTATTTGTTAATGCATCCAATGCATTAGAAATAGTGGTTAATAAATCTTCATTGCCTTTTATCCCATGACGTTCTTGTAGAAAAACAGGAGTATTATACGATATGTTTACTTTACCATCATTATCTTGCCAAACTAGTATTTTCTGAGGTAAATCTATCCCTATTGTCTGTACATTTTGCATCAATGGTGTCCCTAAATTAGGGTTACCAAAAACTACCAACCGAGTTGGGTTTAATTCCAAATTTACAGATTCTGCATTAGCTTGATGATTAACCTCGGCAACTAATCTTAGGTTACTATTGTTTTGTATTGCTGCTATCAAACTATTATATGTGTCTTCAAAATTTTGATTACTAATCTTTGTAAGAATCCCTTCTTCCTTATCTATAGATTCAGCATTGTTTATCTCTAATTCTCCACTGCTATTTAATGTTGCAAAATTCTTTAATGCTTCTGCTATGGTGTTCAATGATTTTACATCTTGTAGATCATATCTCTTTTGGAGATAATCTGTATTATTAAAAGCTACTCTTACGCTATTTGACGCATCTCGAAACACAAATAGTTTTTGAGGCAAATCTAGTCCTGCTAACTGGTTTTTCTGCATTAAAGGTGTTCCAAGGGCAGGATTTCCAAAAATAATGACTTTTGTACTATCCAACTCCTTATTCACTGATAATGCATTTGCTCTATGATCTACCTGGGCAACTATATTTATTGGTCCTACTGCTTCTAAAGCTTGTATAATATCAGCTTCAGTAACCTCAAAACCAGTTTCACTAACTATATTAGATATCCCCGGCACAGAAATATTTACAGGATTAGATACATCATCATTATCATCACAAGAAGATATAAAAACTAAAAAAAGAAACATATAGAGCACACAATTTTTCATTTGTTTTTCATTTTAATATTAGCAAATACTTGGATATATTGGCTTTTGCCTGATATAAAATGAAAACCATAAAGAGTACTCTTTATTTTCTGATTTATTATAAGATTAACAAATCTTCACAAAATAATGAGGTTTTTAACATCATAAAGCGAGTACCTCCTCTATAAAAATCACAAAAAAACCTTGATTATTTTATAAATCAAGGCTTTATATAAAATTTAAAAAAAGATAAAATTAACTTCTAAGCCCTTCCAAACTTGACTTTAAGGTGGCTATTTTAGCTTCAGCATCAGCTTCTTTCTTTCTTTCTGTTGCAATAACTTGCTCAGGAGCATTATTTACAAAGCGCTCATTTTGCAACTTTTTCTGTACAGATTTCAAAAAACCTTCTGTATACAGCAATTCATCTGTTAACTTTTTAATCTCTTCCTCTACATCAATCGCTCCAGAAATCGGAATAAAATACTCATTAGACTTTACCCTGAAAGAAAGGGCTCCTTCTACTTTTTCTTCAACATAATTTAATCCCGATAGATTTCCAAGTTTACTAATTACAGTATCAAAAGTTGTTTTTAGTTTTTCGCTATTAAGAACAAATAACTCTATTGTATCTTTAAACGGTATATTTTTCTCCTTACGTATGGTACGGATTCCAGAAATTATATCTCCTGCAACTTCAAATTCTTTGATTAAATCTTCATTAACAGATGTCTCTTCTGGCCAACTAGCAATAATTAGAGCCTCTTCAGCACTTCTGTCAGAAATCTGTTGCCATATCTCTTCAGAAATAAAAGGCACAAAAGGGTGTAAAATCTTAAGATTATCTTCTAATATAGCTATTACCTGTTGATATGTATTAATATCAATTGGACTACCATATGAAGGCTTAACCATTTCTAAAAACCAACCACAGAAATCATCCCATATCAATTTATAGGTAGTCATTAATGCATCACTAATCCTATATTTGTTATAGTTATTTTCTAATTCTACAAGTGCTTTCTGAAATTTTGAACGATACCAATTAATAGCCACAACTGAAGCCTCTGGTTGTTCAATTGTCGTATCTACCTTCCACCCCAAAACAAGCCTGGAAGCATTAAATATTTTATTTACAAATGCACTACCTTGTTTGCACAAATCCTCATCAAACATTAAATCATTTCCTGCAGGTGAACTTAATAGCATCCCTACCCTGATACCATCTGCACCATATTGACCGATTAAATCCAGTGGGTCTGGCGAGTTACCCAAAGACTTAGACATCTTACGTCTTTGCTTATCTCGTACTATCCCAGTAAGATATACATTTGTAAATGGTTTTTCCTTACGATATTCATATCCAGCAATGATCATACGAGCTACCCAGAAAAATAAAATCTCTGGAGCAGTAACCAAATCGTTAGTTGGATAATAATAGTTAATTTCTTTATTATCAGGCTCTAGAATACCATTAAAAACGCTCATTGGCCATAACCATGAAGAAAACCAAGTATCCAAAGCATCAGGGTCTTGTGTAAGATCTGTATCTTTTAACGAATCATTGCCCGTTTTTTCTTGTGCAAGAGAAAGTGCTTCTTCTCTACTCTCTGCAACTACGAAATCTTCCTTACCAGGACCATAAAAATATGCCGGGATTTGATGCCCCCACCAAAGTTGACGTGAGATATTCCAATCTCTAACATTCTCCATCCAATAACGATAGGTACTGATAAATTTCTCAGGAACTAAATTCACTTCTTTATCCAGCACAGCATCTAAAGCTGGTTGAGCCAGGTCTTTCATTTTCAAAAACCACTGATCACTCAATTTTGGTTCTATTACCGCTTTAGTTCGCTCACTAGTACCTACTTTATTCAGGTGAGTTTCAGTTTTCTCTAAAGCTCCAATACTCTCGAGTTCTTTAACAATCTCTTTACGAACAACAAAGCGGTCTTTTCCTTCATAATGTAATCCAGCAGCATTTAACGTCGCATTATCATTAAAAATATCAATAACTTCAAGACTATGTTTATCTCCTAAAACCTTATCATTAGGATCATGCGCTGGTGTCACTTTCAGGCATCCTGTACCAAATTCCATATCCACATACTCATCTTCTATTATTGGAATCACACGATTAGCAATAGGCACAATCGCTTTTTTACCCTTAAGATGTGTAAATCTTTCATCATTTGGGTTAATACAAATTGCAGTATCTCCCATAATAGTTTCGGGACGTGTTGTAGCAATAGTTAGCGTATCTTCACTACCATCAATTTTATAGTTTAAATAATATAACCCACCTTGTTTTTCTTCATAAATCACTTCTTCATCAGATAAAGTAGTCTTGGCCTGAGGATCCCAATTTACCATTCTATACCCTCTATAAATAAGGCCTTTATTATATAAATCCACAAAAACCTTGATCACAGAAGCAGAGAGATTTTCATCCATTGTAAACGCAGTACGTTCCCAATCACAAGAAGCACCTAACTTTTTAAGTTGCTCTAGAATGATACCTCCATGTTTATGAGTCCATTCCCATGCATGTCCTAAAAATTCTTCCCGTGTAAGATCGTTTTTGTTAATTCCTTCTTCTTTTAACTTAGCAACAACCTTAGCCTCAGTAGCAATTGATGCATGATCTGTACCTGGCACCCAACAAGCATTATACCCATTAAGACGAGCCCTTCTAATAAGTACATCCTGGATAGTATTATTGAGCATATGCCCCATATGAAGAACACCTGTGACATTTGGTGGAGGAATAACAATAGTATATGACTCTCTTTCATCAACTTCAGAATGGAAATAATTGTTTTCCATCCAGTAAGAATACCATTTCTCTTCTACCGATTTTGCATCATATTTTTCCGCTAAAGCCATACTTTGGTCTGGTTTTTGAATTTAGAAGTGCAAAAGTAATTATTATAGTATGAAGTACGAAGTTAGAAATATGAAAATTTAAAAAAACATAAGGTCAAAAATCACTAAATATTATACTTTAACATAAGCTATATAACCTAGTATTCACCTTATACTCTAACTTTTTCTGTTTAATTTGTCCCTTCTCTCTTTGAGTTGTGATTTTGCAGTTGAATAAAAAGTAAGTACTTTTACACTTAATAAAAACCTACATTATGAAAAAAATAATGATGATTTTATGTGTTTGTTTTCTGGGTATAACCCTAAACGCACAGGATAAGGCACAAATAAAATTTAAATCAGAAGTCGTCGATTATGGAGAAATCGCTAAAGGTAGTGATGGGGTTCGTCAATTTGAATTTACGAACACAGGAAAATCACCTTTAATCATTTCTAGAGTATATTCTAGTTGTGGGTGCACAATTCCAAAAAAGCCAGAAAAACCGATTGCTCCAGGAGAATCAGGTGTTATTGAAGTAAAATATGACACTAAAAGAGTTGGACCAATACGTAAAACAATTACTGTGTACTCTAATGCTGAAGAAGCTACAAAAGCAATTAAAATTAAAGGAACAGTACTTGACAAAAGCGTTCTGGAAAAAAACTAAAATAATTATTAGTATATCATAAAAAAGGGATGTTATCAGATAACATCCCTTTTTCCTTTTTTAAATCACCTTCTTGAGATAAAAATGATACTTTATCTCCACTCCTAACCGTTCTATTTTCATCGTTATCTTCCTCCCTTCCTCAAAATAGAACAATTCGTTAAGGTCTGAAAGTTTATAATTAAATGCTTTTTTCCCATTTACCTCTAAAATAATATCTCCCTTTTGCAACCCAGCAAGATTGGCAGGTGAATTAATTCTAACATCAGAAATCTCATATCTGGGAAGAAGCACAAAATCATTAGATAACTCAAGTGTCTTTTTTGTGACTACTTCATTTAACCCAAGATGAACTGTGTTATTTTCTTTATATCCTTTAATGGCAGTAAAACCACTATGCTGGATTGTAAGTCCACTCATATTATAATTAAAAGGCTTTCCGAAATATCCATTTTTTTTAAAAGATATTTTTTCGCCAGGATAATCCACAATCAAATTGAACCTTCGCAGAATATTACCTCCTAACGAACCTTGTCTATCATTTTGAGATATCCCCTGTATATAAATTGAATCCGGAAAGGAAGCCGTAACCTCTTTCATCATAAAATCTCCCAAACGAAGCTCCTTAATTTTGGTTTTTTGTCCATATATATCACCATTAAATCCTTTTCCTAAAAAATCTCTAAATGAATTACCCCCAACATGAATACCATTTTCTTCATTTTCAAATAACCATAATGAAGAACCAGACCCAGAATCTAATAGTAGATTAACATCAATCAATCCTTTATCAGATTTATATTTAGCTGTAACAAATGGTCTTTTTCTATTATTACGGAATTTGATTTTAGTCTTGTAACATTTTTCACATTTTTTATATGCATAGGTTTCAGGCTTATTTATTTTTATAACTCTTTTAGAGTAATTGATCTCCACTACAAAATCTTTAAAGAGATCATAACCTATAATACCATGTATAGGAAACCCCATACGAGGGGAAAAATTAATGGTTTCATCCAAAACCAAGTAAATTTTATGGTTTCTACTCGTTGCTTTACCTATTTTAACTTCATTATTAATTGACTTTATAGCTTCTACCGGCTCATTATCTCCCAAACCTCTAAGGTAAATTTTTGAAGCATCTTTAAGTTCAAGCGAGCTTTTATTGTCAACGCTAAAGATAATTGTAGACCCCACACCTGTATCCAAAATAAAGGAAAGTTCAACTCCATTTACAACAACTGGTACGATAATAAGGTTATTTGCTAATTCAAATCTAAGTTTATTATGTTTTTTTCCTACGGGAAGTCTGAAATCCTTTTGAGCAAAAAGAACAACATTTAATAATAGTAATACTACTAAAACCTTACTTTTGAGAAAATGGCAAAAATTCAATGATAAAATCTTCATTACACTAAATATAGAAAAATAGTTGAAAAATCACATCAATTATACCGTTATATCTTAAATATTTTAAGAAATTTACGGCTATTTTTATTTTATTAAATTAGATCAGATGCCAATAGTATCATATAAAGGCAAAGCTATGCCAGAATCGCCAATTAGAAAATTGGCTCCTTTTGCAGAAAAAGCTGTAAAAGAAGGCAAGCACATATACCATCTTAATATCGGTCAACCAGATATCAAAACACCGATTGAAGCCATGGACGCGATACGAAACCATAATTTAGATATTTTGGCATATAGTCATTCTGCCGGTTTTGAAAGTTTTAGAAAAAAACTAGCAGGATATTACGCAAAACATGATATTACAATTTCATCTGATGATATTTTGGTAACCACCGGAGGGAGTGAAGCACTAATCTTTACCATGGGAAGCATTACCGATCCAGGTGATGAAATTATAGTTCCCGAACCTTTTTATGCTAATTATTATAGTTTTTCGACTCAATCAACAGTAACCGTAGTTCCTGTAATTTCTAAAATCGAGACTGGGTTTGCATTACCTTCAATCAAAGAATTCGAAAAACTTATTACCAAAAAAACTAAAGCAATCTTAATATGTAACCCTGGTAATCCAACAGGTTATCTGTATAGTAAGGAAGAGATTAAACAATTATCAGCACTAGCAATTAAGTATGATCTATTTCTAATCTCTGATGAAGTCTATCGAGAATTTGTTTATGATGATTCAGAACATTATTCTATTCTTCAGGAAAAAGGATTGAATGAACATGCAATTATTGTAGATTCTGTCTCAAAACGTTATAGTATGTGTGGAGCTCGTATTGGATGTATTGTGAGCAAAAACAAAAGCGTAATGCAAACCGCTATGAAATTTGCCCAAGCTCGATTAAGCCCTCCTACTTTAGCACAAATTGCCAGTGAGGCTGCATTAGAAGCTCCAGACTCATATTACACAGAAACGATTGCAAAATATAAATTAAGGCGAGACACTCTTGTTTCTGGACTTAGAGAAATCCCAGGCGTAAAAGTAGCTATGCCAAAAGGTGCTTTTTATTGCATCGCAGAATTACCAATTAAAGATGCTGATCATTTTACTCAGTGGCTTTTAGACAAATTTGATGTGGATAAACAAACGGTTATGTTAGCACCTGCTTCTGGATTTTATTCAAGTCCGGAAAAAGGAAAAAACCAAGTGCGAATTGCTTATGTACTTAACCGAAGAGATCTTAAAAAAGCAATTGAAATTCTAAGGCTAGCTCTAGAAAAATATAAGACAGATGAAGATTGAGCACAAAAAATCTCTAAAAGAATATAATACATTTGGAATCAACGCTATTGCATCAGAATTTGTTGCAATCACATCAGAATCCGAACTTAAGTACATCCTTTCAGAACATAGTAAAAAGAACCTTTTTATTTTAAGTGGTGGGAGCAATATGTTGCTAACAAAAAATCTGGATGCGTTAGTTCTCCATATAGCGATAAAAGGAATTGAAGTAGTAGAAGAATCTGAAACTGCAGTTTTAATTTCTGCCTGTGCAGGAGAAAATTGGCACGATTTTGTTCAGTATTGCATTCAGAATAATTATGGGGGATTAGAAAATTTATCTCTAATTCCGGGTTATGTAGGTAGTGCCCCGATTCAAAACATTGGCGCATACGGTGTCGAACTAAAGGATACCATGGTTAGCTGCGAGGCTATTAACATTATAACCCAGGAAAAACAAATTTTTCAAAAAAAAGATTGCAAGTTTGAGTATCGCAATTCTATTTTTAAAAATGAAGTAAAAGGAGAATATATTATCACAAAAGTAACTTTTAAACTGACCAAAAAAGATCATAATCTCAATACTGATTATGGAGCAATAGAAAGTGCATTAAAAGAACAACACATCAAAACCCCTACAATTAAGAATATTTCTGAAGCAGTAATTCAAATACGTCGAAGCAAACTTCCTGACCCATCAGAGATAGGAAATAGCGGAAGCTTTTTTAAAAACCCTGTCATTTCTAAAGGTCTTTTTACCAAACTTCAAAAAGTACATCCAAATATCCCATCATATATCATAGACGAAAATAACATTAAAATCCCGGCAGGTTGGCTTATTGAACAATCAGGGTTTAAAGGAAAGCGTTGGGGTGATGCCGGAGTTCATGAAAAGCAAGCATTGGTACTTGTAAATCATGGTAATGCTTCTGGAAAAGAAATTCTTGATATAGCAACAAGAATTCAACAAGAGGTCAAACAAAAATTTGATATTACCTTGGAAACAGAAGTAAATATCATATAAACGTGTTATCAAACTATGATCTACAACATTATAGTTCAATAATTCTGTACTTAAATATTTATTAAATACCTGCTTAGCCATACATTCTTTGTATCTTTGTGATCTATTTTGATGTATTTGATTATGAAATGAGGTATTGATATTTTAGAAGGTCTACTACTAAATGCTTAATAACAAATTTCATTTGAAAATTTAAAACAATAAATAAAAACGAATGAAACTTTTATTGCTAACAATTGGCTTATTACTTTTGGCCTTTGGAGGAATCGCTATCAAATTATGGGCTAAAAAAGATGGTAAATTCGCGGGTACCTGCGCAAGTCAAAGCCCTTTTCTTAATAAAGATGGAGAGTCATGTTCTTTATGTGGTAAAACTCCAGATCAGTTTTCAAACTGTAATGATGATGGGCATTCTAAATAGCCTTATCTTTTTTATCTATTCTATTCAAAAAAAAGTCATTGAAAAAAAAAGAACATCTTATTTTATTAGAAGATCATATTAAGAAGGCAAAAGAAGGAAAGCAAATATCTTTTAATTATCTTCTTGATACATTTTGGAATGATGTTTATAATTTTCAACTGAAAAGGACACAGGATGAATATGAAGCAGAAGACATTACTATTCAGAGTTTTTCAAGAGCATTCGATAAGATCAATACGTTTAAAGAAGAATATAATTTCAAAACATGGTTAATTCAAATTTCGAAGAATATCCATATTGATTTATTACGAAAAAAAAATGCGTCTATACAATCCAAAACGACGACTCAGGTAGATGATTCTGTATATAAAATAGTGGATGACAACCCTACACCTGAAGATAAATTAATAACAGAACAAAACTTAGCTCAACTACTCCTTTATATAAAACAGCTGAAGCCTAATTATCAAAGAATAATCAATTTGCGTTATTTTCAGGAATTAAGTTATAAAGAAATTGCAGATACTCTTAATGAGTCAATGAATAATGTAAAAGTAAAATTATTAAGAGCTAAAAAATTACTCTCGGAAATAATTAACAGCTCTAAAAGCTAATACTTAGCTGCCAAAATTATCTTAAATTAAATGAGGTAAACCTTTTAATTACACTATATAGCGGCTCAATCCATTTATCGTTTATTTTTTTGTCATATTTAACAAACTTTTGAACCAGTCCTTTTGGTGCAGAAATCTCTTTTTCTATTGCAGTAATGTTAATATATCTCTGATTATTAAGCAACCATTTTTCTACACGCTTTCGATTATTTTTTATTTTTTTAGTGCTTACTACTTCTTCGAGCATCATTTTTTTTCTCTTTTGAAAATATAACTACCAAATTCAAAAAAAATTTTATGTTAACTTAATTTTAACTTGATGTTAGCACTTTGTTTAGATATGGTTTAACTGTACTCAAGATTAAAATTATAACCACCATTAAATCAATATTCTAAAAAAAAGAAGTTGCCTTTATTATTCTCGACACATAAATAAAAAAATACGTACCCAACTTAATCCTTATATCATTTTCGCTAAGAAAGGGATATGATCATCATAGAACAATACTAAATCTTACTATTTCTTAATGCCTTTACAATTTCAATATATCAATACAACTTTAATAAGAACTTATTATTAATCTAAGCTTTCTTTGTATTTTTGCTAAAAATATTGCTTGTATGAATAATGATGTTGCCAGTGTAGCACCTCCTAAAGGAAAACCAAAATGGTTACGAGTTAAACTTCCTACCGGAAAAAAATATACAGAACTTAGGGGATTAGTAGACAAATATAACCTACACACGATTTGTACTTCGGGGAGTTGCCCTAATATGGGAGAATGCTGGAGTGAAGGTACAGCCACTTTTATGATTTTAGGTAACATTTGTACGCGTTCTTGTGGTTTTTGTGGAGTAAAGACAGGAAGACCCGAAACTGTAGATTGGGAGGAACCTGAAAAAGTAGCTCGGTCTATAAAGATAATGAACATAAAACATGCCGTTGTTACTTCTGTAGATAGAGATGATCTTTCTGATGGAGGTTCAATTATTTGGTCAGAAACTATCCAAGCCATTCGCAGAATGAATCCAGAAACAACATTAGAGACGTTAATTCCGGATTTTCAAGGAAAAACAAAAAATATAGATAGAATTATTGCTGTAAAGCCAGAAGTAGTTTCTCATAATATGGAAACTGTAAAAAGACTAACACGCGAAGTTCGTATTCAGGCTAAATATGAACAAAGCCTTCAGGTATTGAAATATCTTAAAGATAATGGAATTGACCGTACAAAAAGTGGAATCATGCTTGGCCTTGGCGAAAAAGAAGAAGAAGTTATTCAAACATTGACAGATTTAAGATCAGTTAATTTGGATATTGTGACTATTGGACAATATTTACAGCCAAGTAAGAAACATCTACCTGTAAAAGAATTCATAACTCCGGACCAGTTTAAAAAATATGAAGAAATAGGCTTAGATATGGGATTTAGACATGTAGAAAGTGGCGCCCTGGTAAGATCTTCATATAAAGCTCAAAAACATTTAACATAATTCTAAATCAAGGGTAAGAGTTTAATGAATACACCTATAAGAATTGCAATCAACGGATTTGGAAGAATAGGTCGTAATCTTTTTAGATTATTAATCGATCATCAAAGCATAGAAGTCGTAGCTATAAATGACCTTGCAGATACAAAGACATTAAGTCATCTTTTAAAATATGATAGTATTCATGGACTTTTACCTTTTGAGGTATCTCATGATGATAATCATATTATTGTTGATGGAAAATCTACACCACTACTTAATGAAACCGATCCGGCACATTGTAATTGGAAAAAATATGATGTAGATATTGTCATTGAAGCAACAGGGAAATTCAAAACAAAAAATAAAGTAGAAGGGCATCTAAAAGCTGGAGCTAAAAAAGTTATTCTTTCTGCACCTTCTATAGAAGATAGTATTAAAACTGTTGTTTTAGGTGTAAATGAGGAAATTATAGATGACTCAGAAACCATAATATCAAATGCTTCCTGTACTACAAACAATGCAGCACCAATGATAAAGGTCGTTAATGACTTATGCGGAATAGAACAAGCTTACATCACTACTATTCATAGTTACACAACAGATCAAAGTTTACATGATCAACCTCATAGAGACTTAAGAAGAGCTAGAGCTGCCAGCCAATCCATTGTTCCTACAACAACGGGAGCCGCAAAAGCTTTAACAAAAATTTTTCCTGAATTGAGTAGTGTTATTGGTGGATGTGGTATTCGTGTTCCTGTCCCCAACGGATCCCTTACAGACATTACTTTTAATGTAAAAAAAGAAACATCTATTCAAGAAATTAACGAAGAGTTTAAAAAAGCATCAAACACATATTTAAAAGGAATTCTTTCATACACAGAAGACCCAATCGTATCTGTTGATATTATTGGTAATCCTCACTCCTGTATCTTTGATTCGTTGATGACATCTGTTATAGGAAAAATGGTAAAAATTATTGGTTGGTATGATAATGAAATCGGCTATAGCAGTAGAATAATTGATTTAATTATTAACATTTGTAAGAAATAACTATCTTAGTTGAGATATTTCAGAGGAAAAATGCCAACCCAAATCAGATATTTTATAATAAAAATTTTACTTATTTGTTGTTTTTTCAGCTATTCACAAACAAGTGAATTTGAAGAAAACATTCAGATAAAGGATTCTATTGACAATTATTTACTCAATGCTTACAGGTCTATTGATCAAGCTCAATTAAAACAAGCTCTATTTAATATTTCTTTGGCAAAAGAAATAGCTATGGATGATCAAGACCGAAGCTATCAAGCAAAAACGAGCTTAGTCCTGGCAAAATTATATAGTCAACTAGGGGATTTAAAAAAAGCAGAAGAACAAGTCCTTGACGCAATTAAAATTCAAAAAGAAGATAATGACAAGGTGATGTTAACTTGCTCATATGCACTTTATGGTTCTATTGCAACACAAACAAAAGACTATAAAACCGCTGAAGATGTATTAAAGAAGGCTCTTGCATTTACCAAAAATAATCATAATGAAGATGAAGAAGGATTCATCAATCTAAATCTTGGTATTTTGTCTCTGGAGCAAGGACAGCCAGAAATAGCAATACAATATTTCAATAAAGGTCTTCCAAAAATCACCTCTTTAAATCAATTTTATAATAAAGCAAAACTATATATAAACAAAGCTAAAGCCCAATTATCTCTAGAGCAATATGATGAAGCCAAAGAGTCTAACGATCTTGCTATGCAAATAGGAAAAAAGATGGGTTATGCCGTAATTAGATCAGAATGCTATAAACTATATAGTGATATTTACGATAAAAAAGAGGATTATTTAACTTCTTTACAAAACCTAAGAACTCATCAAAAAATCAAAGACTCTTTATTTAATACAAATAAAGAAATTATAGTTCAGGAAGCAGGTGCAAAATTAAATTTAAATGAAAACAATGTCCTTATTGAAGAATTAACTGAAGAAAACATCCAACAACAAAAATCTTTAAAACTTGGACGCTTAACCACCATCCTGAGTATTGCACTTATTACAATACTCTCTTTACTGACACTTTCTCTTTATAAAAACAATAACTTGAGAGCCAGAGCTAATGAACTATTGCAAAATAAAAATACAGAACTTATACTAGCCAAAGAAAATGCAGAAAGAGCTAGTGAAGCTAAAGTTCAATTTCTCTCCACAATAACTCATGAACTAAGAACACCATTATATGCTGTTACCGGATTAACTCATTTACTTCTTGAGGAAAGTCCTACACCTAACCAGAAAGAACATCTTAATTCCCTTAAGTTTTCTGGCGAATACCTACTATCACTTATAAACAACATACTAGACCTAAATAAACTAGAAGCCAATAAAGTAGAAATAGAAAACACATCATTTAATTTAAAGAAAAGAATAAATGACGTATTAATTGCTTTAGGAAAATCTGCTAATGATAGAAATAATAAACTTCATTATGAATTTGATGAATCTATACCTTCTAAACTAAAAGGAGACCCATTAAAAATATCTCAAATCTTAATCAATCTTATTGGTAATTCTATAAAATTTACCCAAAAAGGAGATATCTGGATACGGGTAAAACCAATTAGCAAATCCGAAAACAAAGTACTTCTCAATTTTGAAATTGAAGATAATGGAGTGGGGATTTCTGAAAAGAAGCAACAAAGTATATTTGAAAATTTCACACAAGGCTCTGTTCAGATAAATAGAAAATTTGGCGGAACAGGATTAGGACTCTCTATCGTAAAAAATCTTCTATCCTTAATGAATAGTGAAATCAAATTAGAAAGTAAATTAGGAAAAGGATCCAAGTTTTTATTTAATCTTGAATTCGAAATTTTTGAAGATAAAAGCCCTAATTATGCTGAAGAAGCTAAAAGAATAGACTATAACATCCTAATAGACAAACGAATTCTTGTTGTAGAAGATAATAAGATCAATCAACTGATCACCAGAAAAATATTAGAAAAAAATAAAATAAAGTGTGATGTTGCTGATAATGGTGACATTGCCGTTAATAAAGTCAAAGAAAATACTTTCGATTTGATTCTTATGGATATTCATATGCCAGGAATTAGCGGAATTGAAGCCACTAAACAAATTAGAGAATTCAATAAAGAAATACCAATAATTGCATTAACAGCAGTTACTCTTGACGATAATCTAGATGAATTCTATGATAACGGTTTTAATGACATCATACCTAAACCTTATAAGACTGAGGAGTTTTTCACTAAACTCCATAAAGCTTTTGTAAAAAATCAAACAACAGCCTAAACTGGCATAGCTTTTGATAAAAGCTTAACAAAACTTATCTTATTACGGATAAGTATTTGAGTTAGCCATACACATATAATAAAAAGAGACTTTAACTAAAGTCTCTTTTTATATACTCCAGCAATTTATCATCAAATACATTAGCATCTTGAATAAAACTGACCTCTATAGGTTGATACCACAATTTATCTTCAGATATATGAGAAGATAACCTCACATAATCTTTTTCTGTAGTTATAATAAATTCATGAGTTCTTAATTCATCTAATTCTTTATCTGTAAAACTATGGTGGTCCGGGAAATTAATATGTTTAAACTCTAGCCCTAAAGAGGTGTAATAATCGATTAGAGGCATCGGATTTGCGATACCGGTAACTAATGTAAATGGCTGATTTTTTATAGAATGTATTGATTTGGTTTCTGACATATTCACAACATCCTTACCATAGGCAATAGAAGTAAAAAACAAGAATTGATCAGGTTTCAAAGCCAATTTGCTTGCGATTTCCTCCCTTTTTTTTAAAGATAGGTTCTCAGGACATTTGGTAACTACAATAATATTTGCCCTATTAGCTCCTTTTCTTGATTCTCTTAAGTTTCCTGTTGGCAAAACAATATCATCGCAATACAAGTTATAATATGCAGTGAGTAGAATATAAAAACCCGCTTTCACTTTTCGATGTTGATACGCATCATCCAATAAGATCACTTCTGGTCTGGGATTTAATGATCGCAAATTAGCTATACCATTACGTCGATCAGCATCTACCGCAACTATAACATCAGTAAATTTTTTCTTAAACTGAAGAGGTTCATCACCTACCGCTTTTGCAGTAGCAGAGGCAGTAACCACTCGAAAACCTTTAGTATTTCTTTTGTAACCCCGGCTTAACGTCGCTAAACGTTTTTTTTCATTCAGTAACCTAATTAAATATTCAATCATAGGGGATTTACCAGTTCCTCCTACACTAAGATTTCCCACTGCAATAATAGGAAAACGATAAGTATTAGATTTCTTTATTCCAACATCATACATTTTATTCCGCAACCACGTAACGAAGTAATAAAAAGGGACAATTGGTAAAAGTATCTTACGCAATAAGTTCACACGGTTAATTTTTTTAATCCATACTCAGCAAACAAAAGTATAAAACGAAACTTTGATTATTGAGAAAAGTTTTTTTACATTCAATTTTTATTACTTTAATAAGCTTTTAAAACCTCAATTAGCACAATTTAATCAAAAAAATATACCATAATGCAAATAAAAGAAGTTACCCAACATCTAGAAGCTATGGCACCCTTAGCATATGCAGAAGATTTCGACAATGTTGGATTACTGGTCGGCAATCCAGAAACTATAGTAACTGGGGTATTAGTTACTTTAGATACTCTTGAAACTATAGTAGATGAAGCCATAGAAAATAACTGCAATTTAATTGTAAGTTTCCACCCAATTGTTTTTAAAGGCATTAAAAAATTCAATGGAAATAATTATGTAGAACGTGTAGTAATTAAGGCTATTAAAAATGATATAGCCATTTTTTCTATGCACACTGCTTTAGACAATGCATTATATGGTGTAAACGATATGATGTGCGAACAGCTAGGGCTGATAAATCGTAAAATTCTGATTCCGCAAAGCGGAAATATTAAAAAACTAATGACTTTTGCTCCTATAGCTGAAGCTGAAACACTACGTACTAAACTTTTTGAAGCCGGAGCAGGATCAATAGGTAATTATGATAATTGTAGTTTTTCATCAGAGGGAACAGGAACTTTTAGAGCCTTAGAAAATGCAAACCCTTCTATTGGAGAAACAGGAAAAATTCATCATGAAAAAGAAATTCAAATTCAGGTTACTTACCCCAAACATTGTGAAAGCAAGATCCTAAAAGCCCTATTTGAAAATCACTCTTATGAAGAAGTAGCGTATGAAATCACTACTCTAGAAAATAAAAATCAAAATATTGGAATAGGAATGATTGGCGAACTTCCTCAAGCTTATGATGAATTAGAATTTCTCAAACACATTAAAAAAGTATTTAAGACAGGTTGTGTAAAACATTCTGCACTCGGTAACAAACCTATCAAAAAAGTAGCTGTTCTGGGCGGTAGTGGTAGTTTTGCCATAACAAACGCACAAAGAGCCGGGGCAGATATTTTTATTACTTCAGATCTAAAATACCACCAGTTTTACGAGGCAGAAGGAAAACTTATATTAGCCGATATTGGGCACTATGAAAGCGAACAATACACAAAAAACCTAATTGTTAGCTATCTTAGAAAAAAAATCAGTAATTTTGCCATCATTTTATCGGATAAAAACACCAATCCCATTCAATACATATAAAATATGGCAAAGAAAGAAGTTACTGTTGAGCAAAAATTAAGAGCTTTATATGACTTGCAATTAATTGACTCTAGAGTTGATGAGATCAGAAACGTGCGGGGAGAATTACCTTTAGAGGTTGAAGATCTTGAAGATGAAGTAGCCGGATTAAACAAAAGATTAGAAAAGCTAAATAACGATCTTGACACTATCGACGAAGGTATCAAGAACAAAAAGAACCTAATAGAGGAAGCTAAATCTCTAATCAAAAAATACGGAGAACAGCAAAAAAATGTTCGTAATAATCGCGAATATAACTCTCTTAGTAAAGAGGTTGAATTTCAAGAATTAGAAATTCAATTGGCAGAAAAGCACATCAAAGAGCATAAAGCACAGATTGTTCAGAAAAACGAGATCATCGATCAGACTAAGGGGAAGCTTGCAGAACGTAACGAGCATCTTAATCACAAAAAAGGTGAACTAGATGCTATCTTAGCAGAAACTGAGAAAGAAGAACAATCATTAATAGCTAAATCTGAAGATTACCAAAAGGATATCGAAGATCGTTTGATTGCAGCTTATAAAAGAATCAGAAAAAATGTAAAGAATGGACTAGCAGTAGTAGCCATAGAACGTGGAGCTTCTGGAGGATCGTTTTTTACTATTCCACCACAAGTACAAATGGAAATAGCTTCTCGTAAGAAAATTATTACCGACGAGCATAGTGGTAGAATTTTAGTTGATCAAGAATTAGCTAGAGAAGAAAAAGAAAAAATGGAAGCTCTTTTTGCTAAACTATAGCTGAAAAGAATTCCGAATGTCACATAATAAAAGGCCTCAGTTTTTACTGAGGTCTTTTTGATTAAATACAATTGAGTCTTTTACAAATCGAGCATAAAATGAATCATATCCTCATCATAGGCTTTGTCTGGCCAGAACCCAACTCTTCTGCAGCAGGAAGTCGAATGTTGCAATTAATAGCATTATTCACTTCACAAAACTGGAAAGTTACTTTTGCTTGCCCAGCCGCAGAAACTAATCACACGGCTAATTTTAATCATCCAAATATCTCCAAAGTAACTATCGAAATAAATAATCCCAGTTTTGACCATTTTATCAAAAAAACACAACCAACAATAGTTGTGTTTGATCGATTTATGATAGAAGAACAGTTCGGATGGAGGGTAGCTCAACATTGCCCCAACGCATTAAGAATACTAAATACCGAAGATTTACATTCTCTTAGAAAAACGAGACAAGAATGTTTTAAAAATAAAAGAAAATTTGAGATCGAAGATCTTCTAAACAACGACTATACAAAAAGAGAAATAGCAAGTATTTACCGATGCGACCTCTCACTAATAATTTCAGACTATGAAGTTAAACTTCTTAAAGAAAATTTCAAAATAGATCAAAAATTACTGCACTATTTACCTTTTTTACTGGATCCTATTACAATAGAAACCAAAAACAACTGGCCAGATTACAAAAATCGCAAGCATTTTATTACTATTGGAAATTTTAGACATGAACCTAACTGGAATAGTATTTTATTCCTTAAAGAAACCATCTGGCCGTTAATTAAAGAAGAACTCCCAGAGGCTGAATTACATATCTACGGATCATACCCTCCCCCTAAAGCCACGCAGCTTCATAATCCAAAAGACAGATTTCATATCAAAGGATGGGCAAAAAACTCCACAGAAGTACTACAAAACGCACGCGTATGTCTTGCCCCATTGCGATTTGGAGCCGGAATAAAAGGCAAACTTACAGAATCAATGTTATGCGGCACACCTAGCATAACGACAAGTATTGGAGCAGAAGGAATGTTAAACGAAGAATCAGACTGGAACGGCTTTATTACAAATGATCCCAAAAAATTTGCTCAAGCAGCCATAAAACTATATTCTACCCCCAATCTTTGGGCACAATCTCAACAGAATGGAATAGAAATTATAAATACCAGATTTCAAAAAAATATGTTTTCTCAAAATATTTTAAACGAAATAAAAAACATTCAAAACAACCTAAAAGAGCATAGAACACAAAACTTTATAGGAACAATGCTACATTACCACACACTAAGAAGTACAGAATTTATGTCTCGATGGATTGAAGAAAAAAATAAATAAAAGAAATATGTAGCACCCCACCCCATCTAAATACAAACCCCTAAACAAACTTAAATCATTTTCATAAATCAATAGAAAGCAAAAAACAAATGAAGTTTATAATTATCTGAAGAAAACTACAATCAAAAAACCCTCCCTTATCAGATGATCAAAGAATTAAACCCCTTGACTAAAAACAGAATAAAACTATCTAGAAAGGACTCCTGCACAAAACTCCACTAACTTTTGAACTGCTTCATGTCAAATGCAAAACAAAAAAGCTTTTCCATAATATGGAAAAGCTCATTATATTATAAAACGTAAAGAACTATATAATTATAGTGCAGCTACGTGTTTTGCTAATTGCGATTTTAAGTTAGCAGCTTTATTCTTATGAATAACATTATTCTTAGCTAACTTGTCAAGCATAGAAACTACTGTTGGAAACAAAGTTTCTGCTTCTTTCTTATCAGACTCACGTAATTTTTTGATAGCATTACGAGTTGTTTTATGCTGATATCTGTTTCTAAGACGCTTTGTCTCGTTACTTCTAATTCTTTTTAATGCTGACTTATGATTTGCCATCTCTCTTCTATTAAATTTCTTTACTATATCATTCGTAGCCCGTAGGGGAATCGAACCCCTCTTACCAGGATGAAAACCTGGCGTCCTAGCCGATAGACGAACGGGCCATTTTCCTTTTTCAAGGATTGCAAATTTATAGCTTTCACTTTAAATCTGCAATTAATTTCAATATTCGTAGCCCGTAGGGGAATCGAACCCCTCTTACCAGGATGAAAACCTGGCGTCCTAGCCGATAGACGAACGGGCCATGTTGTCTAATTGCGGATGCAAAAATACAACTATTTTTCAATGCCACAAGTGTTATTTTATTTTTTTCTAAAACTTAATATGCCTTAGCAAATAATACACGGTTTTTAGAAGGCTTACCGCTATAAACACATTGCCCATCTTCTGCTTTTACATCAAAAGGAATACAACGTATAGTAGCCTTTGTTAGCTCTTTTATCTTTTGTTCTGTTTCTTCAGTCCCATCCCAATGAGCAGAAATAAATCCTCCCTTATGTTCTATTACATCTTTAAATTCATCGAAAGAATTCACTTCGGTAATATGATCATCTCTAAATTGAGTTGCTTTCTGATGTAAACTTTCCTGAATTTCTACTAATAAAGATTCTATAGTAGTTACCACCTCATCTTTTGCTACGAATTGCTTCGTAAATGTATCACGACGAGCAAGTTCTACTGTTCCTTTTTCTAAATCTTTTGGTCCAATAGCAATCCGTAAAGGCACTCCTTGTAATTCGTATTGAGCAAACTTAGCTCCTGGCCTATGAGTATCTCTATTATCAAATTTTACCGAAATTCCTTTAGATCTTAAATCTAAAACTAAGTCATTAGCTACTTCAGAAATTTGAGCTAATTGCTCTTCTCCTTTATAGATCGGAACAATTACCACCTGAATTGGAGCTAGATTTGGAGGTAAGACCAGACCATTATCATCACTATGAGTCATTATCAAAGCCCCCATCAGACGTGTAGAAACACCCCAAGAAGTAGCCCAAACATAATCCATTTTACCCTCCTTTGATGTAAATTTTACATCAAAAGCTTTAGCAAAATTCTGTCCCAAAAAATGTGAAGTACCCGCTTGTAGAGCTTTACCATCTTGCATCAATGCTTCGATACAATATGTGTCCTCAGCCCCTGCAAAACGCTCACTTTCAGTTTTTCTCCCTTTAATAACAGGAATAGCCATAAACTCCTCTACAAAATCAGCATACACATTATTCATTTGCTCAGTCTCAGCAATTGCTTCTGCTCTGGTTTCATGCGCTGTATGTCCTTCTTGCCATAAAAACTCTGCTGTCCTTAAAAACAATCGTGTACGCATCTCCCAACGCACTACATTAGCCCATTGATTAATTAGTAATGGCAAATCTCTATACGATTGAATCCATCCTTTATATGTATTCCAGATAATAGCTTCTGAGGTTGGACGAACAATCAGCTCTTCTTCTAATTTTGCCTTTGGATCTACAATTAATTTAGAAGCATCTTCAGGATCTGTTTTTAACCTATAATGAGTAACCACAGCACACTCTTTTGCAAATCCTTCTGCATTTTTTTCTTCTGCTTCAAATAGACTTTTTGGAACAAACAATGGAAAATATGCATTTTGATGCCCTGTTTCCTTAAATTTTTTATCCAATTCTGCCTGCATTTTTTCCCAAATAGCATATCCATATGGTTTAATTACCATACAACCTCTTACCGCCGAATTCTCGGCTAAATCAGCCTTGACGACTAATTCGTTATACCATTTTGAATAATCTTCGCTACGTTTTGTTAAATTCTTACCCATAAACCTCTATTTGGCACAAATGTTGTGGCTTTGTTAAATATAATTTAATTAGCGCAAAACTAACTAAATTTGTAATGTTCAACAATAAAATAAGAAGATATGCGACTTAAAAATTATTTTCAGAGAAACGGTGCAATAGGGTTTTTACTTTTAAGCACTTTATTTATGTTGACGTCTTGTGGTTCATATGAGTACGTACCTTATAGAGATGGAGTCTATGGAGAAGCAGGAGGCCAAAGAAATGTAGAGACTCAACCGCGTAATACAGATAAAAAATCCAATTATTATTCTAGCTACTTCTCAGAAAAATCAGCATTGATCGATGAGGCTATTGAACAAGATGCTATTTTTACAGATGTAGATTCTTATTCTAGCGAAGGGTATAATGTCGCAGATACTACCGCTACAACTGCTCTAGGTTATGAAGCCGGGCAACCTGCATGGGGAAGTAACCCTACAGAAATTAGCGTTAACCTATACAATACCGGTTGGAATAACTGGGGTCCTGGATGGGGATGGAATGGATGGTATGGTCCTGGATGGGGATGGAATGCCGGATGGGGATGGAATGGATGGAATGCCGGATGGGGTTGGAATGGATGGAATGCTGGATGGGGTTGGAACGCCGGATGGGGTTGGAATGGCCCTGGATGGGGAATTGGATGGGGATGGGGACGCCCTTGGTATGGTAGAGGCTTTTACGGACGTGGATATGGAGGTTACTATAATCGCGGATACCGAGGTTATTATGGAAGAGGAAACCGATATGCATCTTATAATATAGGATCAAGAAACTCATACGCCTATTCTACAAGAAGCCGCAGAGGCTACAGTTCGAGATATAGTACAAGAACGAGAAATTCTTCGGGCTACAACACTAGAAGCAGACAAGGTTATTCTAACAGGCAAGGCTATTCTAATAGACGAGTAAATGCCGCGAGAAGAACTCGATCTTCATCAGGCAACTATTACAACAGATCCTCAAACAACAATTATTCTTCTCGCTCTAGATCTTCTTCGGTAGGTAGAAGCAGTACTGGCACCAGAAGATATTCTAGCCCTACATCAAGAACAAGAAGTAGTGGTTATTCACCATCATCACGTAGTTCTTCTTCTAGAAGCAGAAGTTCTGGATACTCAAGAGGAAGCTCCTCAAGAAGTAGTGGATACTCTAGATCAGGAGGTAGCAGATCAAGAAGTAGTGGTAGCCGAGGAGGAAGTAGAGGCCGTGGAAGAAACTAAGGACTTTCATCTAACTTTTTTATTATTAATTTCTTATCCTTATTTAAGATATTCTGTAATTCATAATTAAAATAACGAATGAAAAAGCTATTCTTATGTATAGGTATACTATCTATGCCTTTTTTGAACGCTCAGGACATAACCGATGCGCTACGGTATTCTCAGCAAGATATTTTAGGAACTGCCCGATTTAGAGGGATGAGTGGTGCATTTGGTGCATTAGGTGGAGATTTATCAGCATTACAGGTTAATCCCGCTGGGTCTGCAGTTTTCTTAAACTCTTATGGATCTGTGACCCTTTCAACAAATCGAATTAGTAACGACGCATTCTATTTTAACACTTTCAATTCTACGAATACCAATAACGTAAATTTTAATCAAGTGGGTGCTGTATTCGTTTATAACAACAACAATAATACTTCTGGAATTAACAAATTATCACTGGGTATTGTATATGACCAAACCTCTGACAATGCAAATGAATTTTTTGTATCAGGTAGAAGCACAAATTCTATTGACACCTTTTTTCTTTCTGAAGCCCAAGGTATCCCACAAGGTTTGATCTCCAGAAGATCTAGAGAAACAGTAGGTGATCTTTACAGCTTTCTTGGAGAAAATGAAGGCTATAGCGCCCAGCAAGCTTTCCTAGGTCGCGAAGCTTTTGTTATAGAAGCCAATGACGTTAATGATCCCAATAACACCACCTATTTTTCAAATGTTGCTCCAGGTGTTTTTGATCAGGAATATTTTTATGAAAGCACAGGTTTAAACGGAAAATTCTCTTTAAACGGAGGAGCCCAAATAAATCAAAATCTTTATATCGGAATCAATCTTAACTCTCACTTCATTAACTTTGACAGAGTAACCGAGTTTTTTGAAGGTAATAACAATACAGGGAGCAATGTAAATGAAATCATATTTACAAACAGATTATCTACCATTGGAGCTGGCTTTTCTGCTCAAATTGGAGGAATAGCTAAACTATCCAAAATGATTCGAGTAGGAGCATCTTTTGAGTCTCCCACATGGTATTATATAGAAGAAGAAACTACACAGCGATTAGAAACTTTAAGTGACACCGATGGAAGAGCTATTGTAAATCCTAATGTGATTAACATTTTCCCAGAATACAAACTGCGTACTCCTGCAAAAGCCACGGGAAGCATCGCCTTTTTATTCGAACAACAAGGATTAATAAGTTTAGATTATTCGTATAAAGACTACTCTGCAACACAACTTAGCTCTGATGAAGGAGGTAATTTTGCAAATCTTAATCAAGAAATCGAAAATAGCCTACAAGGTTCTTCAACAATCAGAATTGGTACAGAATGGAAATATGACAGATGGAGTTTTAGAGGAGGATATAGTTTTGAAGAAAGTCCGTATAAAGACGAACTTATCATGGGAGATAGAACAGGGTTCTCTATAGGAGCTGGATATGATTTTGGAAAATTCAAATTCGATGTAGCATATGACTACACTCAACAAGAACGAGAAGAACAATTTTACCCTAACTCTGCTTTTACAAATTTTGCAGTTATTGACACTTACGTTGATAGCCTGACTTTTACTCTTGGTGTAAACTTTTAAAGTAAAGCATTAGTATAAATAAAAAATAGCTGGGAGAAATCATCTTCCAGCTATTTTTTATTTATAATTATATATCTACTTATCGTATTAAGGAAAAATTACCTGCAAAAACTCTTCTCCTCATATTTGGATCCCTAGGTTCATTAAACTCAACTCTAAACCAATAATCTGAAGAAGGCATGTTTCTACCATTATATGTACCATCCCATCCTGGACCTCCTGCTCTAAGTTGCTTCAACAACTTACCATAGCGGTCAAATATATAAATCTGTGCTGTGGGCTGATTCTCTATATTAATAAGACTCCAGGTATCATGAAAACCATCTCCATTTGGAGTAAAATACTTAGGATATCCCAAAATCATAATAACTTCTGATCTCTCTTCACTGTCAGGGCAATTTGCATATCGCGCTGTCACAAAATAATCCCCTGGAGGAACATTAGCGAATACAGGAGACGACTGAAAAGGTCTATATTCTATAAAACCATTTCCTAGATCGCGATCTAGTCTATATTCAAAATCTTCAAAACCTGCATTTTCAACCTCTGGAGTAGCTTCTACCTCTGCTGTTATTGTATAACTCCCGGCAAAAGACTCTTCAGCAATACTATATCCAACTGACACTACTGCGTTAGAAACATCCAACACCACCAAATCATCTCTACCAACCTCAACTGTCCTAGCAGCATCCGAATACCCAATCAATTGATAAGCACCCGGAGCATTCACTTCTAAAAATGGAAACATCCCTTCAGGGTCTGGTACAGCCGTTGTAAAATTAGTAGAACCTACTGCATCACTAAACCATCTATAACTTATTGCTCCTGGGAATCTCCCTTCAATGGTAACAGGAAACTCTCCACATGTTGCAATATCAGGCCCAACACCAGGATCTAAAATACTACAATCTGTTGTTCCCGCATCTGATTCATCAAGATTAGTTTGCTGAAGCTGTATTACACCTGCTTCATCTGCAAAATTAGTAATCAAAATTATATAATATTCACCTGTCTGGGCATTAGGTATGGTAAGCGTCTCAACGAATGTATCATCTTCTGGCGTCCTTGCATAACTACAATCTATTATGTTAGTATTATCAAGGTTATTTAAATAATAATCAGGATCATCAACATTATTTACACACTCAGCGGGGCGTATATTGTCTCCATCCCCATTATTATCGCATCCCCGAGAAAGATCATCACAATCTACTATAAAAGAAGTTGGAAATGGACCCCATGCGATAAAATCAACATCAAGCTGTCTTTCTCCTCTATCTAAATTACTATTATCGTTACCATCTACCCATTGTTGAACATCAAAAACTAAATTTCCTGATTCATCAATACGAAGAAAGTACCAAGTAGGATTAGGGGTTGTATTTAAACACCCTACTTCTCCTAAGCCATCCATATCCCCAACAGTATTAGGAAATGTAAGCTCTCTAGAAGCATCAGAGCAAAAAGGTTGGGCTAATCTACAAGCCACATCAAAATCCTGGGCATAAGAAAAAGTGCCTTTAAAAAACAGGAGTATAAAAAGTAATGAAATTTGAGGTAATACTTTTGCCATTTTCATATAACGTTAAAACTAGTTTTTTCGTGTGTTACAGTTCAATTTGGGACTTAAATATACAGAACTTCTCCAAAAAACCTAACATCTATAATTGTTTAACATACCTTTTACCAAGTAAAACAACAAAATCGTATCTTTGCAACCCACATTATAGAGCGCGTTATACAATACTTCTCTATTTATGTTCGAAAAGATAATAAAGTAAGAAATGTTTAAAAAAAATTCATTACACTTTATTATTTTTTTGGTTGGATTTTAATGAATTATAAAATTTTGAAGTGTGAAAATTGACAAGGCCCTTGAAGCTATTGAAGCGCTAGGTGATAATCATGTAGCTACTAGCGCTACCACTCCTCTTAGAGAAGATGCCTTTAAACTTAGTGATAATGAAAAAATTGCTTTGATTAAAGAAGATGTTAAACATATTTTAGAAACTCTAGGATTAGACTTAACAGATGACAGTCTTAAAGGTACACCGCAACGTGTTGCTAAAATGTTTGTAAATGAAATTTTTTCTGGACTACATCCACAACGTAAGCCCGATGCTTCTACATTTAAAAACCATTATAAATATGGTGAAATGTTAGTAGAGAAAAATATTACAGTGTATTCTACTTGTGAACATCACTTATTACCGATTGTAGGTCGTGCGCATGTAGCTTATATTTCTAACGGCACTGTAGTTGGGTTATCCAAAATGAACCGTATTGTAGATTATTACGCCAAAAGACCACAAGTACAAGAGCGTATGACTATGCAAATTGTTCAGGATCTTCAGGTCGTTTTGGGAACAAAAGATGTTGCATGTGTAATTGATGCAAAACACTTATGTGTAAACTCGCGAGGGATCAGAGATATCGAAAGCAGCACAGTAACCAGTGAATTTGGCGGTAAATTTAAAGAAGACTCTGTAAGAAGAGAATTTTTAGACTACATTAAGTTAGATACTACCTTTTAATTTTATTTTCATCATAAATCACAAGCATTCATAAAAATTATGGCAGCAAGTCCGTTGTATAAAAATCAGGAATTAAAAATTTACAATTCTATTTCGGGTCAGAAAGAAATATTTACACCTATCACAGAGGGTAATATTGGTATGTACGTATGTGGCCCTACAGTTTATAGCAATGTACATTTAGGAAACTGCCGTACATTTATTTCATTTGACTTAGTATTCAGATATTTAAAACATCTGGACTATAAAGTTCGTTATGTAAGAAACATAACAGATGCCGGACATCTTGAAAACGATGCAGATGAAGGGGAGGACAAAGTAGCTAAAAAAGCTAGACTCGAGCAGCTAGAACCTATGGAAATTGTACAGCGATACACTTTGGATTTTCATCAAGTAATGTCAAAATTTAATTCGATTCCGCCAAGTATAGAACCAACCGCGACAGGTCATATTGTTGAACAAATTGAAATCATTAAAACCATAATCGATAATGGTTTTGCTTATGAGTCTAATGGCTCTATATATTTTGATGTGCAAAAGTTTAATAAAACTAATCATTACGGAAAATTAAGCGGCAGAAACCTTGAGGACATGATTGCAAATACAAGAGAGTTATCTGCTCAAAGTGACAAGAAAAACCCTCAGGATTTTGCATTATGGAAAAGAGCAGAACCTCAACATATAATGAGATGGCCTTCACCGTGGAGTGATGGTTTTCCTGGATGGCATTTAGAGTGTACTGTAATGAGCACAAAATATCTTGGCGAACGATTCGACATTCATGGCGGCGGAATGGATTTAAAATTCCCTCATCATGAATGTGAAATTGCTCAAGGAGAAGCTGCATGTGGACAAACACCAGTAAATTACTGGATGCATGCAAATATGCTTACTCTTAACGGTAAAAAAATGTCTAAATCGACAGGAAATACCATATCTCCTGAAGAATTATTCTCTGGTAACAACACTATTCTCAATAAGGCTTTTGAAGCTACTGTTGTACGCTTCTTTATGCTTCAAGCACACTATAGAAGTATTTTAGACTTCTCTAATGATGCCCTTGAAGCCTCAGAAAAAGGGTTTTACAGACTAATGGACGCTATCCAAACTATTAAATCATTACCAACAGATCAAATCACTGAAGGGTTTGATGTTCAATTATGGAGAACAGCTTGTTATGATGCAATGAATGACGATTTTAACAGCCCTATTCTGATTGCAAAATTATTTGATGCTGTAAAATTTATCAATACAGTTAAAGAGCAAAAAGCTAAAATATCTGCAGCAGATCTTGAAATTCTTAAACAAACGATTCACGGTTTTGTTTTTGATGTATTGGGACTGGTAAACATAAATGAAACTTCTTCTGATATTAGTGATAAACTTTCAGGAACGGTTGAGTTGTTAATTAAGCTTCGAACTGAAGCTAGAGCAAATAAGGATTTCGCTACCAGCGATAAAATCAGGGATGAACTTTTAGAAATTGGCATCCAACTTAAGGATGGTAGAGAAGGCACTAGTTTTTCATTAAACTAAACTATTTTGGCTCTCAAAACCACCATAAAACAAATTCTCATATTTCCATTTATCATTTTGGTAAAGCTATATCAGAACTTGATTTCGCCATTAACCCCGGCTACATGTCGTTATCAACCCACCTGCTCTCACTATACAGTTGAAGCATTACAAAAACATGGGTTGTTTAGGGGAGGAATGTTATCGATAAAAAGAATTTTTAGTTGTCACCCCTGGGGAGGAAGTGGTTATGATCCTGTTCCTGATACTGATAAAGAACCGACGAATTAATACCTCAATTAAAAACGCTCAAGAATTTATTTAAATACCTATATTTACTTTCGAAAAATAAAACGCATTCATGATATTATCAAAAATTATATGGAATCCTGTTGAAGGAATAGATCTCGGCTTTTTTGTTATTCGTTTTTACAGTTTAATGTTCGTAATTGCCTTCTCATTAGGTTGGTTCCTGATGAAAAAAATCTATATCCGCGAAAGTATTTCAATAGAAAAATTAGATTCTATATTTATCTATGCGGTCATAGCGACACTACTTGGAGCGCGTTTAGGACATGTATTCTTTTATGATTGGGATCATTACAAAAATAATCTTTTAGAAATTCTTTTACCTTTTAGATTTAGACCAGAGTTTGAGTTTACAGGTTTTCAAGGTTTAGCAAGTCATGGTGCAGCAATCGGGATGATTATTGCAATGTATTATTATTCTAAAAATGTAATTCAAAAGCATATCCTTTGGGTATTAGACAGAATAGTAATCCCTGTGGCTTTTGGAGCTATATTTGTTCGTTTAGGAAACTTTTTTAATTCAGAAATTATTGGCAAAGCATCTGGTGATTCTGCTTTTGGAGTAAAGTTTGTTCGAGATGGAGTGAGTAAAGCCCAAGTAATACAGGAAACGGGGATACAGAATGTAAATGAAGCCTATTCTGCATTAGTCAATAACCCCAAATTTTCAAGCTTGCTAGATACCATACCTTATCGTCATCCAGCACAACTATATGAAGCTTTTGGCTATGTATTTGTTGCAATTATTCTTTGGGTGATTTATTGGAAAACAGATAAACGAAATAATAAAGGTTTTCTGTTTGGAGCATTTTTAGTTTTGCTCTGGACAGTACGCTTTCTCGTAGAATTTGTTAAGAAAAGCCAAGGAGGGTTTGAGGATGCCTTAGGAGAATCTTTATCTACAGGACAATGGCTAAGTATACCTTTTATCCTAGCTGGTCTATATTTCATAATACGATCAGGAAAAAAAGCTTCTACATAAAACACTATTGCCCTCGCAGGTTTTTAAAATCTGCGAGGGCTTTATAAAAAAATACTTGTTTTTGATAACGTATTTAATCACTTATCACTATTTCTTCATCATATATATAAAGGTACATCACTTACAATTGTATTAAGTTTTTACGCTTTTATTGAATTCATATATTAAAATAATGTTTTTTTTAAAGGAATTTATTAGCTAAGGTTGTTCTAGTATTGAAACGATCTTGGCTTTTGTTATTTATAGATAGACCAAAAATTAAGATTCCTTCGTTATATATTAAGAGTATACAACTATTATTTAAAATCATAAACATGAGAGTAATAACAGGTATCATAGCTGTTTTTTTAATTGTATCGATAACAACATCTTGTGAATCAGATTCAGACATGCCCGAGGACATTGATCAATCAGAGGTTGATGAAACAGGTGGTGATGAAGGTACAGGAGACACAACATCTACAATTGATTCTTTTGGCTTATTGCAAGCTTCTGGAAACAAAATTGTAGATAAAAACAATAACCCTGTTCAACTAAGGGGAATGTCCTTATTCTGGAGTCAATGGATGGGACAATATTATACCAAAGAAGCGATTAGCTGGTTAAAAAAAGACTGGAAATGTAATATTGTTAGAGCAGCTATGGGCGTAGAAGATACTGATGGTTATCTTTCTAATAAAGAAACAGAAAAACAAAAAGTATATACTGTTATTGACGCCGCAATTGAAGAAGGTATATATGTTATTGTAGATTGGCATAGCCATCATGCAGAGGATCATCTTGAAGAAGCTAAGGTATTTTTCTCTGAAGTTGCTCAAAAGTATGGTAGCACCCCAAATATCATTTATGAAATCTATAATGAACCTCTCAACGTTTCCTGGAAAGATGTATTAAAGCCATATCATGAACAAGTAATTGCCGAAATTAGAAAACATGACCCTGATAACTTAATTATTTGTGGTACGCGCACATGGTCTCAAGATGTTGATGAAGTTATCGGAAATACTATAAATGATATTAACGTAGCCTATACATTACATTATTATGCTGCTACTCATAAACAATTCCTAAGAGATAAAGCGCAAAAAGCTCTAGATAATGGTATCCCTCTTTTTGTTACAGAGTATGGAGTTACTGAAGCTAGTGGTAATGGTTTTATTGATACTAATGAAGCAAGAGCATGGTGGGACTTTATGGATCAAAACAAAATATCATGGTGTAATTGGTCTATTGCAGATAAAGAAGAAGCCTCTGCAGCACTCAAACCTAATGCAAGTGGCACCGGTGGTTGGACAGAAGATCAAATCACCATTTCGGGTACAATGGTAAGAGAAGAAATAAAAACTAAAAACCCCTGATTAATATATTGTTTACTAAACCTAAAAGCCTCATAAATTTAAAATTTATGAGGCTTTTTATTTTCTTAATATTTTTTTCTAAAATACTTCGTCTGACTCTTTCAGTTTTTCTGTATTTGCTACTAACTGAAGTTCATCGACTATTTTCTGGATATCTCCATCAATAATATTCCCTAGATCATATAAGGTAAGACCAATTCGGTGATCAGTTACTCTACCTTGTGGATAATTATACGTTCTAATTTTTGCAGAACGATCTCCAGACGACACCATACTCTTTCTTTTCTCAGAGTCAGCCGCTTGTTTCTTTTCTAATTCAAGGTCATATAACCTAGAACGCAATACTTTTAATGCTTTTTCAAGGTTTTTATGTGATGATTTCTGATCCTGACAACTTACAATCATTCCTGTTGGTTCGTGATGTAATTTGATTGCAGAATAGGTTGTATTTACCGATTGACCTCCTGGACCTGTAGAAGTTGTGCGTTCAATACGTACTTCTTGCATATCCAGTTCGACATCAAATTCTTCAGCTTCTGGAAGAACCATGACTGTTGCAGCGCTGGTATGAACTCGACCTTGAGTTTCTGTCTGAGGTACACGTTGTACTCGATGTACTCCAGCTTCAAATTTTAAAGTTCCATACACATCTTCTCCATTGACTTCAAAAATAATTTCTTTATAACCTCCACTAGTCCCTTCATTTAGATCAACAACACTGGTGCTCCATCCTCTACCTTCACAGTATTTTGTATACATACGAAACAAATCTCCTGCAAAAATACTTGCCTCATCCCCTCCTGTTCCTGCTCGAATTTCGACCACACAGTTTTTAGCATCTTCGGGGTCTTTAGGAACCAACATAAAACGAATTTTCTCCTCTAAGGAAGGTAATTCTTCTTTTGCTTCTTCCAATTGCATTTTTGCCATATCCACCATCTCTGCATCACTACCGTCTGCTATAATCTCTTCTGCTTCTTTGAGATTATTAGTTAATTCTATATAGCGATCCCGTTCATCCATTAATGCTTTGAGATCTTTATACTCTTTATTAAGCTGTATATATCTTTTTTGATCTGCAATAATATCTGGCTGAATGATTAAATCACTCACTTCATCAAATCGTTGCTTTACAATATTTAATTTATCAATCATAGTACATTATTCCTGTCTGTAGAAGATACAAAAGTAAGCTTTTTTGTCCAAAATGCATACAGAGCCTAAGAATCTAAGTATCATATTATTCCATAAAAATCGTATTTTTGTGTTTGTATGAAAAAAAGGATAAGCTTTCATCATAAATCTACAGTACTTAACTGTTTTTTTGCTATTGCTATTTTATTTAGCTTTGGTGGATATTCTAATTATTCTTCTCCAAAGATTAAGGAAACTACTATTGAATCCATAGTAATTCCTAAAAGAATATCTAAGAACATTGTTTCTTTTCAACCTTCTACTAGTCAGAAAAAAAACGTTGTTTTTTCTTATATCCCACACAAAAACCTAAGGATGTTATCTTTATTTCATAGTAGAATTAGCTTAACTAAAGATAAAAAACAACGCTCTTTTATTCCTTTGTTCTACAAACAAAAAATAATTCGCATTCCATTTCATTCTTCTACGGTTAGTGAGGAAGAACCTTTTCACTTCAATTTAATAACTGGATAATATTCATTATCCACCTGCAACCTTTTTAATAACCCAGTACTATCGTTTACTTCTCATATAGAGGGATAAATGTCTTTACATATTCGATGAATTGAAAATGAAAAAATTTAAAAAATTAATAAGACGATTCACTTTAATACTACTCATCATTATGGCTTCATTACTTCCTATTCCTATCTTTTTTACTAAAAAAGAAGGTAAATTTAATGATGAACATACTATTGAATTGGTAGAACAAAAACAAGAAGATACAATGATCAAAACCAAAAAACTAGGAGAAGAACTCAACTCCTAGTTTTTGGAACATCTTCTAATGTATACCAACCATTAATTTTTTGATTATTGGTGAAATTACGAGTGCAATTATTCCGATTACAATAGTAATAACACCAAAATTGGCATATACTGAAACATAAGAATACAGTTGCTGAAATGCTTCTGTCTGGCCATTTTCTGTTACAGCACCTGATAAACCGGTAATAACTTCACTTATCTTTCCAGAAAACCCTTTTGAAAAAACGCTCATCTCTCCTTCTTTTACTGTGGTAAGCTTTGCTATTTTACCAGCAAAAAAGTGTCCATAGAAATTAGCAGAAAACCAAACTCCCATAATAAAAGTTACATATTTCACAGGAGATAACTCTGTGATTTTAGAAAGTCCTATTGGAGATAAAAACAGTTCTCCTATGGTTAATATCAGATATCCAAAAATGAGATAAAACATTGGTGTTCTGGCATATTCATCGACCCCTTGTGCAGACATTCCAAAAACTACAAAACCCAGTCCGAGAAACAGCATTCCCAGGCCAAATTTAATAGCAGAATTGGGATTTGCTTTTTTCTTACTTAGAAATGTCCATAATATGGCAAAAGGAACTGCTAAAACTACGATCCAGATGGAGTTTACACTATTGGTCTGAGCTGCGTTAATCCCTATCAGATTTACATTTCTATCCGCAAATAAGGTAAGTGAACTTCCTGCTTGTTCGAATACCGCTGCGAATAAAGCATATAAAGTTGTAAAATAAACTGCTACTAATAACCTTTTTCGTTCTTTGAGGCTTACTTTAATTAATATATATGTAATATATCCAATCAAAAATAAAGAAGCAATCCAAACCAAATAATGTTCAAACTCGTTAAACCTTATGATCAAAGCAAACAAAGGAACTGATAACCATGCTATCAACCAAATTCGCCCTCCTTTATTAAGTCCGTATATTTTCTTTTCATATTTTTTTTTATCTGGCACTAACCCTTTATCTCCAAATATGGTTAATTGAGTTCCTCTTTTAAAAACTAATAACCCTACCAACATTCCAATCCCTGCTAATAAAAATCCGTAATGCCACCCATACAACTCTGCAAGCCAAGCACATAATAGAGGCGCTATTGCTCCTCCAAGATTAATTCCTAAATAAAATATTGTAAACCCTGAATCTCTCCTTCTATCTCCTTCTTCATATAATGTCCCTACCATTGTAGAAATATTAGGTTTAAAAAAACCATTACCAACGATTATAAGCCCTAGTGAACCATAGAAAAACACAGGCTGTTCAATGGTTAGAAAAAAATGCCCTGCAGCCATCAAAACTCCTCCAAGTATAATAGATTTTCTATACCCAATATATCTATCTGCTATAATACCTCCAATCATAGGAGTTACATACACCAGGGACATATATGCGGCCATAACACCAAACGATTTATCATCAGAATACAGAAGGTGTTTTGTCATATACAACACTAGAAGTGCTTTCATACCATAAAATGAAAACCGTTCCCATAGTTCGGCAAAAAACAGGTACAATAGTCCCTTTGGATGTCCAAATACTTCTTGTTTATCTACAACAGTGTGATCTAAATTCATGTTATGTGTTTACATTATAATTAAACACAAAGCATGGATAGTTTTTGGATAACTAAAAATGAAGTTCTAAAAAATAGTAATTTATATTAAATTGTGATTCTGAAACAATTGATTACAAATAATCACAATTCATATTTTTAACAGGTTTTATTAAATTCTTCTAAGAGTGTTTCATCTATACTTATATTCTCAGGAATCACTCTAAGTCTATATTTTCCCTGTCCCATAAAAGTGAATAAATCCTTTCTCTCTAATTGCGATATTGATTCTAATTGAAGTATTGAATTGATATTCTCGATAATTCTACTTAGATAGGTTTGACTTTTTATTTCTCCCCCAGAGTTCACTAATAAATATTGCCCATCCCCTATTTCGTATTTTCGTTTTACAGCAAATTTCAACAGATTTTTATACTGTGTGGTTTTGGAACCAAAATCTATGGTTTTATCATAGATTTCTTTAGACGGAATTGTCATTTTCACCAATGACCAATCCATAAATTTAATAGTCATTTCACTTGGTTTTGGCGTTAATGCCAATTGAATTACCCAACTTGTCGCTAACACCAGAAAAATTGAAATAAATGTCGTTTTGGCTATAATCTTTATCAAATGTCCATATAATATATCATCCATAACTACGAATACATCTGGCATTTGCGATACCAACATTAACAAAAAAGCAAGTACAGAAATTATTGCAACCAACTTTAAATCTCTGTTCATGAATGTCTTATAAAAAGATACTATTAACAAATACATTAAGAAACATGAAAGAATTAAATCAGGAATTCCGCTTATACGAATTCCGTTTACAACTGGATTATCTTTATACCCCTGAATCAAAAAAAAAGTTACTGTAGAAACAGCAATTATTAAAATGGTTAAAACAATGGTATTTTTTCTGTTTTTATATAAAAATCGTGGTGCAAAATCGAAATAAAATAATGCTAATAACAAAGCAAGCGTATTTAAAACGGAAAAAAAGCTATACCCTACATCAAATATAATTGTGGTGTCAAAAGATAAAAGATTACCTAGATAGATCCATGTACCAGAAAACACCCAAATAAAAAGAGCTAAACTTAAATATAGCAGGCCTTTATCTATTCTTTTTTGTGAATCATCTTCTTCCAAAAATTGCTTGAAACGTTTTCTTATATTATACCAGATTGCTAACAACAATATCCCTCCTATCAAAGAGATACAGATATGAGCTAGGCTATAAAATTCAGTAATATCTGACATATAGTGAAGTCTAATTATCGATGTCTAATGTACACATATCTTCAAAAATAAGCATATTCAGGTTTTGAAATCTTCTTAAATTTCTAAAAATGAAAAATCTTTTTTAAGTAATTATATGTTTTTACGACATTATATATAATGAAGAGTTTTCAAAAAATAGGATTAGGTGGTGGTTGTCACTGGTGTACAGAAGCAGTTTTTCAATCTTTAAAAGGTATTCTAAAAGTAGAACAAGGATACATTAGAAGTTATGGAGAAAATGACTATTTCTCTGAAGCTGTACTTGTGTATTTTGATCCCGGGCAAATCCTTCTCAAGGATATCATTGAAATTCATTTATATACTCATAAAAGCACATCCAATCATAGTTTTAGAGAAAAATACAGAAGTGCTATATATTATCTAGAAGAAAGTAAAAAACAAAATGTAGAGCACATTCTTAATCAGCTTCAAGAAGAATTTGATCACCAATTAGTAACTAAACCTCTAAAATTTCAAGAATTTCAATCTTCCAGGGCGGCATTACTTGAGTATTATACAAATGACCCTGAAAGGCCTTTTTGTAAAAAATACATCAATCCTAAATTGGATTTCTTAAAGGAAAAATACGCTAAAGTTATTCGATAGTTAACTATAAATATACGCTCCAAACTCACTCTGTATAGTAAGTTTTTTTTCTTCAGAAGCTTCTACTCTTCCAACAATACGAGCATCTACATTAAAGCTTTTAGAAATTGCTATAATTTCCTCTGCTATTTCAGGAGCAACATATATTTCCATTCTATGCCCCATATTAAATACCTGATACATTTCTTTCCAATCAGTCCCTGAGTTTTCCTGAATTAATTTAAAAAGAGGAGGTACATCAAATAAATTGTCTTTTACAATATGAAGATTATCTACAAAATGTAGAATTTTAGTTTGTGCTCCTCCACTGCAATGCACCATCCCATGTATAGTTTTACTATCAAATTGAGATAAGATTTTCTTAATAATAGGAGCATAAGTTCTGGTAGGTGACAATACCAATTTACCGGCATCTATTGGAGCATCTTTAACCTCATCAGTCAAGTTTGTTTTTCCAGAATACACTAAATCATTAGGAACTGAAGGATCAAAACTTTCAGGGTATTTTTCTGCTAACACCTTACTAAACACATCATGACGTGCAGATGTTAAACCATTGCTTCCCATACCGCCATTGTATTCTTTTTCATAGCTGGCTTGACCAAAAGAAGCTAATCCCACAATAACGTCACCTGCTTTTATATTTGCATTATCAATTACATCTTTACGTCTCATTCGAGCAGTTACGGTAGAATCTACTATAATTGTTCTTACCAAATCCCCAACATCTGCTGTCTCTCCTCCTGTAGAATGAATTTCTACTCCGAAACCTTTAAGTTCATCCAACAACTCTTCGGTACCATTAATAATTGCAGAAATTACTTCTCCCGGAATTAAATTTTTATTTCTTCCGATAGTAGAAGATAACATAATATTGTCTGTAGCACCCACGCATAATAAGTCATCAATATTCATGATCAACGCGTCTTGTGCAATTCCTTTCCAAACGGAAACATCTCCTGTTTCTTTCCAATACATATATGCCAGAGAAGATTTGGTCCCTGCTCCATCGGCATGCATAATCAAACAATACTCTTCATCCCCGGTTAAGGAATCAGGAACTATTTTACAAAATGCTTTTGGAAAAAGTCCTTTATCTATATTCTTAATTGCACTATGCACATCTTCTTTGGAAGCTGAAACTCCACGTTGCGCATAACGTTTACTTACTTCTTGACTCATTGTATTGGAAATTAAAGCGCAAAGATAATTCAATTTAATTCATAGACTAAATTGAAAATACAAAATTCCAAACCCTACTATATTTTTTTAGGATTTGGAATTTGCTATGATACTCTAGAATTGTTGTTATTCCCAATCTGGCATAGCTGCTTTTTCTATGATAGTTGTTCTATCGTCGAGATCAGAAATTAAAAATGTAACAATATTTTTTGCTGAAATACCATCATTTGAAGTGTTCACCACAATTACACTAGCTTCATTAGGCGAAAAACGTGCATCAAGATCATTCGTGCCTGCTGGTTTATCAGTGGATAAATCTGTACTTGTCATTGCCATAAAATTATAAACAAATACGTGAGAATCTAATTGTCTATAATTTGTTGGGGTTTCAGAACCTGATATATCTCTGCTATACAACAATTGATTTCCATCTACTGATAGATTTATACTTCCTGCTGCCCCATTTTCTCCTGTAAGCACAGTATTTTGAACTACTCCTGCTTCATTAATTGTAAAAATCTGAACCGAGTATCCATCCAGGTCATTCGTCTTTAAAGCGATGATACCGGTACTTTCATTTTTATCAACTTCTGTAATTAAATCTCCTGTTGTCTGATAGATTAAGACCAAACCACTCCCATCAATATTTATCGAATATAATTTATCTTGATTTGGAAATAATAATTTGGCTCCATTAGCATCCCATGAGAAATCAATCTCTTCTAGATTAAATCCAGATACTCCTATTGTTGAAGTCACTTGCTCCACATCTGAACCATCCTCGTTCATAGTAAACAAATGTGTTTGTGAACCGACAGATTGTAAAAAGGCTATTTTCCCTGTAGTTACATTTCTTCTTGGTCTAAAACTATTTTTAGAAACTGGTGTAAGAGGAATTTGCGTTCCACCACTTTCATCAGCAGAATAAATAACACTATTACCTCCTACTAATTTGGTAAAAACGATTCTATTACTTGGCGCATTTGCAGTTTCAAAGGCAAATGTAGTACTATTTACCGCTGCATTAATTTGATCACTAGCACTTACTTGCCAGAAATATTTTAATCCATATGTAAGTCCAGAAACTGTATACGTAGTATCTGTTATATTTTCAAAAGTTTCTATGGTAGCATTTTCTTCATTTCTTAAACTTACCGTATACGTAATGGTATCATCATCGGGGTCACTGGCACTCCAAACCAGCTTTACCTCTAGAGGAAGATCAACTGCATTATCTACCGGCGTTACTAATGTTGCGGCAGTAGGAGGTCGATTTGTAGCTGTTTCTATATCCATTTCAAAAACAATTTCTATCTCATTACCTGCCAAAACTGTAATCCCTTCAAAAACTGCCAGTAATCCTTCTCTCTGAGCTGAAAGAGAATAATCTCCCGAGGGTATATTATCTATTTGATAAACGCCTTCTGCATTTGTAAAAACTGTACTTGAAGCTGGATTCGTTGATATTTTTACATTCTCTAATGGTTCATTAGTTCCTTTCCTGACTACCGTTCCTTTTACAGATCCGAGTCCTTCTAAATCAATAGTATCTTCGCTACATGAAACGGTAACAATAATAACAAAAGCACTTATTATTTTTATGATATATTCTTTCATTTGTTTTTATTCTATTTTCTTCCTTTTAACAGGATTACCAAAGTACCAATTAAGTCCTAAAGAAAAATTAAAATACTGATCATCTCGTTTTCCTTGAACTATATTATCTAATTCATCACTTAACACCAAATTATGTGTAGCACTTAGTGAAATACCCACTTTATCCGAAACTAAATACTCTATTCCCCCACCATATTGGAGTTTAAACAATGTATTATCAAAATCATCATCATTTACAATTCCCATTCCCCCGTATAGAAATGGCGATAGTTTTTCGAATGGCAACAAGCTTAATTCAGCATTTAGATCAATAGCATTAAAACCTTTTGAAAACGAGTTTTCATTTGTCAATTCAAATTTATTAATACTCGAATTTACATTGAGGTACGGGTTAAAATACCATCTTGCTCCTGCTTTTACAGAATATGTAAGTTCTGGATTATTAAGATCTCCTCCAATGAGCGCAGTACCTCCTTTAAGAAAAACACTCGTTTTAGATCTTCTTTCTTTAAAGTATCGATCGTATAAGGCTGTATTTTGAGCTTCATTCTTCTCTGCCTTATATTTTTCTACTAGATTCTCAACAACTTCAGGTTCGGCATTAACTTCCCATAACTTATCCTCTACACCTTCAACAATCAGAGATTCTACTGCTTTTTCAATAGCCTCTGAAACTGCCATCTGTGCAGGTTCATTTTTGGTAAATCCGGTTTCGGCTTCTAATAATCTTCTAAATCTCACATATCTAAAGAAATTTGCATCTAGTGCTTGTGATAAGATTGTTTTGGATACATATACAGTTTTAAGAATTTTACCACTAGATGTAGAAACAGCTCGTAAATAGATTGTAATTCTATCTTGTCTATATTGTGTAGAAGCTCCGACTCCAAAATACCTTGCTCCTAATCCTCCTGTAATGATATTAGAATCATAAGAAACTATACCTCCTTCTAGAATAATGCCTGCATATAATAAAGGGGGTAACTGAGGTTCGTTTGGGTTTTTATTTTTTCTATATTCTTTTCTGGTAGAGCGTATAATATTGCGCTCATTAAGTAAATTGCTTAGATTTTCTCTTTCAATAGGTACAAACCACTTAGAGTCTTCTAAAGCCTTAATTAAAATTGTTGTCGCTCCCTGAGTAACAGCTGTACTAAAAGTATTTCCACTTTCTGTGGGTTTGTATTGACCTGTTTGATCTCTAAATTTATACACCCCAACAACCAAAGGTTCTACTGGCGAGGGAAAATCTCTTAGTGTTTTAGTAACTTCTGTATCTTCTCCTATTCTGGCACTTTCTATGGTAATGGGTTGGTTAAAATAAGTTCCGCATCCAGATAAAAAAAGCGCACAAGAACATACTACAATTACATTATAAAATTTATTGTACATTAAAATTTAATTAGGAATTATTACTTGGGACTGATCTCCTGTACTTGTATCTAAAATATTGATAACCAAACCTTCACCTGATGGAAAGATCTCAACAAATAATGTCCCAAAATTGAAAGTCCCTTCTGTAAGACCATCTTCACCAAATTGTTCATTAAATAATGTTCTGGATATTTGATTCAATAATTGACCATTAAGATTTTCTGTGAATCTCTCTAAATCAGATCTTTGGTCCCTTGATGAATTATTATCATCTGTAAATTTATTTTGAGCTTCTGCAGAACTGAGTAACCATTGATAATTAAATGTATCCCCTCCAAATGCAGGGTTTACAGGTCTATACACCAAATCTTGTCCAAAGGAAAAACTACATATCGAAAAAACAAGAAATATTGTTATTGTAATTGATTTCACACGTTTAAAATTTTATATTTAATTGAAAAACTGAGAATGCCTATACAACTTTACTAGGTTTTATTCTCCCTTCAAAAATCTTAATCATTTGCTTTTACAAGAAAAGATTAATTTTTTAATGTTCATTCTATCCTGACTATTTTAATATTGAAAAATATCGTTTTTCTGCTTTTTCAGGTCTTTAAAATATTTATACACTTTACGAATCGCAATTTTCGACATTTGTTCTAAATACTCTAAATCTGGTTTCCCCAAAAATTCATGAATAACGTTATCTTCTATTTTTACCTGAATAATGGTACTACGTCCAAAACTTAATTTTTCAAAGACTCCAACGACTTTGTTTCCATTTATTTGTGCTAAGGTATATGTAGTATAAAAAAATTCATAAAAATCTCTCCCTGGTTTTGTTTTTGTTTCTTCTACAACAATCCCTTTTAATACGATTCCATCATCTGATGATTCGTCTTCAATTTTTTCAGTTTTTTGATGCGCCTCTTCATTAAATCCTATCCTATCTTTACCAATGATTTTATCTTCTTCATAAATTAGTAACAATACTACTAACTTATCATTTTGTGTGATATTAACAATGCCTCTTGATAGTTCTTTACTTTCGTTTGCTTCTAAAGTAAATCTATCTTCTTGATCATTTTTGGTAACTAAATTATTAGCATCTGTTTTAAAAGCCGTGACTGAGTACCTTAAACTTTTATAAACTTCTGTAGTATTAGTTACAGTACTTATTACCGAAATAACACCATCAACAGTTTCAGTTTTAATCTTAGCAACTACATCTGTATTTGTAAACTGAGCAACCGAAACCTGAAAAAACAAAGATAGAAGTATGACTAATCTTGATTTCATACTTTACATATATTGGGAATGCTTAAAAACTTCTTATGATTACTGTTCTGGCATCACCAGACATCCTAAATTTTAAGTTCTTTGACAATTCATTACTACCAAATCTTTCAAAAATTAAATTATTTCCTTCCTGAATGAGTTCTAAGTTTGTTGATATATCAGGATTAAAGGAAAAATCGATCACGGCATTATTATTTCCAGTTTGAGTAATTATCTTGTTTATATCTCTTGAAGATTCATTTATTTCTACTCTATTATCATCTCCATTTTGGATAATTTTTATATCCGAAGATTCTGCATTAATATTTGACAGTATTACATTATTAGCTCCTATTTGTTGAATAAAGACTGCATTTATTCCATTAGAAACAGATGCCCTATCCTCAGTTTGGGACAAGGTATTATTGACTTGAGATAACGTAATAAATTTATCTTTGTCACTACCAAAAAACTGATCTTCTTCTTTTATATCCTGTGCATAGGACACAGAAGAAGAAAGAACAATAAAAAATAGTAATACTTTTATAAAACTAGTGTTATTCATCTTTCAGAATTTAGAAAATCAATAAAGAGTTATGCTTAATATGGTATTAAGCATAACTCCTATAAAGATCGTTAAAACAATATAATCTCTATTTATTAACGAGCTCCTCCTCCTGAACCACTTTGAGTGACTACAGCAGAATTATTAGTTCCATTTTGAAGAATTGTACTCATGTGACCATCTCCTATTTGAGTTACAAAAGTATTGTTACCAATTCCTATTTGAGTATCTTCTGCAACATTCTCATTTCCACTTTGGAAAATATCACTTACATTACTAGCTCCATTTTGAGCTGAAGCAGCAAAGTTTTGATCTCCAAGTTGAAATTGAATAATAGAATTTAATTCACCTGCAACACCAGTAACTCCTTCTTGCGAACCTTCTGCAACATTACCATTTCCTAATTGAAACTGACTAGTTCTATTCTCACCTCCAAAAAATGCTATGTTCTGAGTAGCAGAAGCACTGTTTCTATCTCCTAATTGAGTTTGAACGATAGAGTTATTATCTTCTTCATGTCTTCCAAATGCTTCGTTACCATTACCAATTTGAGTTTGAGTTATCGCCCCTCCTCTTGATGTAAAGAAAAGCCCTCCTTGCTCAGCAACTGCACTGTTTCCATTACCTAATTGTGTTTGAGTAGCTATATTGTCAGTTCCAGATTGCGTTGATGATGCTTGGTTTTCATCACCGGTCTGTGTTTGACTTAAACTATTATTACTTCCGTTTTGAGAACCAACAGCGCTATTTCCGTTTCCTGTTTGTACTTGGACTGCTACATTTTCGCCTCCAAAAGAACCTAAATTTTGCTCTGCACTTGCATCATTAGAATCTCCTTCTTGACCTTGCTGAATTACATTACTATCTTCTTCATGATTAGCAAATGCATTATTTTCATCTCCGATTTGTACTTGCTCTACTCTTCCTCCTCTAGAATCAAAAGTAGCACTTCCTTGTAATGATGTTGCCGTGTTTCCACCACCTTCTTGATCCTGACGAACAGAATTAGCAGGTCCCCATTGTTCTGCAGTTGCCATATTAGCATCTCCAATTTGTGATTGTATTGAAATATTTTCATTACCAACCTGAGCAATAGACGCAGTATTAAAAGTTCCCTCTTGCTGAAGTTCACTAAAGTTGTCTATTCCTTCTTGTGTAGAAGTTCCAGTGTTATCGTCACCAAATTGGGCTTGAAAAGCAGAATTTGTAATACCTTCCTGAGATATAGTAGCGGTATTCGCATTACCTTCCTGAATTTGAATAGCTAAATTACCTCCTCCTGTAAATGCTAAATTCTGAGTAGCTCTTGCAGAGTTACCATTTCCAGCCTGTACTTGGCTTACTTGATTTGCATCTTCTTCATGTTGAGCAAAAGCAGAATTTTTATCTCCATTCTGAGATTGTTCGACGATACCATTTCTTGAATTAAAATCTGCACTACCTTGGATAGCTTCTGCATTATTGGCTAACCCTTCCTGGTTCGTTAGAGAAGAGTTTGAAGTTCCAACTTGAGTAATTGTAGCAATATTGTCTACTCCCGTTTGACTGACATTACTATTGTTTGATTGCGCAACCATTGCTGTGGCACTTAATAAAGCTGCCAGACTAAAAACTACTTTTTTCATACGTAATATATATTAAAATGATTAATGTGTTCTATTCTATAAAAATTACAGCATAAGACCGATGGGATTAGAAGAATCTAATCCATTAAGCTATCGGTAAAAAGTGTATTTTGGGACTCTAAGGGGTACAATCAAACGATTTGCTGTAATTTTCGATATCAACAAATTTAGAAAAATATTAAGGCTATTTTTACGGATTCTTTAACTATTCGATGAAATACATATTAAAAAACCATAGAAAATCAGCTTCCTATGGCTTTTAAAGGGTTTGACAAAAGTTAACTTTTCATTAAAATTATCTTAAAAAAACAACTCGTAAGATAATTCTTACCTACCGTGTAAAAAGGAGTTCTCTATACTTTGTAAGAGGCCATAATTCGTCATCAACCAATAACTCTAATTTATCACAACTATATCTAATCTCATCAAAAATTGGCTTTACTATATTACAATAATCAGAAGCTTTTTTCTCTAAATCTTCGAGGTTGTTTGCTTTTCTACGTTCTTCGGTCATACCATTAACCTTAGTATTAATTTTACCTATATAATCAGAAATTTCTTCTATTATCCCCATCTGTTCCTTAGCATATTTTTTAAAGTCTTTTCCATATAATTCTTTTAAACCAGATACATTATTGATCAACATATTCTGATAACGTATTGCGGTAGGAATTACATGATTTCTAGCAATATCTCCTAGAACACGTCCTTCAATTTGAATACGCATTACATATTCCTCTACTTCAATTTCATAACGAGCTTCTGCTTCGATCTTATTCATAACCCCCATTTTTTCAAAAAGCTCCAGGTTTTTTTTAGAAACTTTTGCTTTTAATGCTTCGGGAGTAGTTTTATTATTACTAAGTCCTCTCTTTTTTGCTTCTTTTTCCCATTCTTCACTATATCCATTTCCTTCAAAAAGTATGTTTTTAGACTTCTTTATATATTCTCGTAATACATTAAAAATAGCTTCATCTTTTTTCAATCCTTTCTTATCAACCAAAGCATCTACTTCTTTTTTAAAATCTAAAAGCTGTTTGGCTACAATTGTATTTAAAATCGTCATTGGGTTTGCGCAATTAGCTTTGGACCCAACCGCTCTAAATTCAAACTTATTACCAGTAAATGCAAAAGGGGAGGTTCTGTTTCGATCTGTATTATCCAGTAATATCTCGGGTATTTTCCCTACTACATTCAACTTCAAATCTGTTTTTTCCTGAGGAGATAATTTACCATCTGTAACGCCTTCTAATTCTTTTAATACAGATGTTAATTGTTCTCCTATGAATACAGACATAATAGCTGGTGGAGCTTCGTTAGCACCTAAGCGATGATCATTACTGGCTGAAGCAATTCCAGCCCTCATCAATTCTTCATTTTCATTAATTGCCTTTATGGTATTAATAAAAAATGTTAAAAACTGAAGATTACTCATTGGTGTTTTTCCCGGCCCTAATAGATTTACGCCAGTATTGGTTGACAAAGACCAGTTATTATGTTTACCAGACCCATTAACCCCTGCAAATGGTTTTTCATGCAGTAGCACCTTTAATTGATGTCTTGCAGCCACCTTATCCATAACATCCATTACCAAAGAATTATGATCAACTGCCAGATTAGTTTCTTCATATATCGGCGCCAATTCGAATTGATTAGGAGCCACCTCATTATGACGTGTTTTTACTGGAATTCCCAAAAGCATACATTCTGTTTCTAAATCCCTCATATAATCAAGGGCTCTTGTAGGGATACTTCCAAAATAATGATCATCTAATTGTTGTCCTTTTGCAGAGGAATGACCAAGAAGTGTTCTTCCTGTCATCAAAATATCAGGTCTGGAATATGCTAATGCACTATCGATTAAAAAATATTCTTGTTCCCATCCAAGTGAAGCATTTACTTTTTTTACATTTTTATCAAAGTATTTAGCTACAGCCGTAGCAGCTACATCAACAGCATGTAAAGCTCTCAATAAAGGTGTTTTATAATCAAGGGCTTCTCCTGTATAGGCTACAAAAACTGTAGGAATACACAATGTGGTACCATAGATAAATGCTGGAGAGGTTGGATCCCATGCAGTATACCCTCTAGCTTCAAAAGTATTTCGAATACCACCATTTGGAAAAGAAGAAGCGTCAGGTTCTTGTTGCACTAATTGCCCTCCACCAAATTTTTCCATTCCTTGTCCGTTACCTATTGTTTCAAAAAAGGCATCATGTTTTTCTGCAGTAGCGCCAGTTAATGGCTGAAACCAATGTGTATAGTGCGTTACGCCTTTAGACAATGACCATTCTTTCATCGCTGATGCTATCTGATCCGCTACTCTTCTATCAATCTTGGAACCATTTTCTATAGCATCCATAACACTATTATAGGAATCTTTGGTTAAGTATTGAAGCATCGTTGTTTGATTAAATACATGTTCACCAAACAATACAGATCTGCGTTCAGTTTCTTTAACTACCACAGAACTACGATTTAACGTCTCTTTTAGCGCTTGAAATCTTAGTGTTGACATAATTGAGTAAATTTTACTGCAAATATAGAAGAAGTTTTTATTGTTAATATTAAAATAATGCTGTTTAAAAATTAAAAAAAATAGAAAATACCCTATAAAAAAGTAGGGTATTAATAAAATTTGGACTAAAAACTAACTTTACCCCCCTGTTTTTTTTATGTTTATAAAAAAGAAAGCTAAATTTGTCAACTATATAGAGTTCAATTTATAAAGTGTTAATTATGAGTAAAGCTAAATTAGAATATATCTGGCTAGATGGTTACAAGCCAACTGCTAATCTAAGAAGTAAAACAAAAGTTGAAGAAGATTTTAGCGGTAAGCTTGAAGATTGCCCTATGTGGTCTTTTGATGGTAGTTCTACAAAACAAGCAGAAGGTGGTTCTTCTGATTGCTTGTTAAAACCTGTAGCTATCTACCCTGACCCTTCAAGAAACAATGGTTACTTAGTAATGACTGAAGTGTTAAATGCAGATGGAACACCTCACGAATCTAATGCAAGAGCTACAATCGATGATGATGATAATGATTTTTGGTTTGGTTTTGAGCAAGAGTACTTTATCATGGATTCTGCTACACAATTACCTCTAGGATTCCCTGTAGGTGGTTACCCTGGACCTCAAGGTATGTATTACTGTTCTGTTGGTGGAAAAAACACTCACGGAAGAGATTTTGTTGAAGAACATGCTGATCTATGTATAGCTGCTGGTCTTAATTTTGAAGGAATCAATCAGGAAGTTGCAAGTGGACAATGGGAGTTTCAATTGTTTGCTAAAGGAGCGAAAAAAGCAGGAGATGAAATATGGATTGCAAGATATTTATTAGATCGTCTTACAGAGCAATACGGATACTATATTGAATACCATCCAAAACCAATTAAAGGGGACTGGAACGGTTCTGGTATGCACGCTAACTTCTCTAACGAAGTATTAAGAACATGTGGTTCTAAAGAAGTATACGAAACTATTTGTGAAGCATTTAGACCTGTTACCAAAGAACATATTGCTGTTTATGGTGAGTTTAATGACCAAAGATTAACAGGAGATCACGAAACACAATCTATCCATGAATTCTCTTTCGGAGTATCGGATAGAGGAGCTTCGATAAGAATTCCTATTATTACTGTAGAAAACGGATGGAAAGGTTGGTTAGAAGATCGTCGTCCTGCTTCTAATGGTGATCCTTATAAAATTGCTGCAAGAATTGTAAAGACTGTAAAAACAGCAGACGTTACCGCTATGCTAGCTTAATAATGTATTGTAGTAACTAACATTATGTTGGTTAAACGCTAAAAACACCTCTGAAATTCTTTCAGAGGTGTTTTTTTATACTATTACTCTATAACCTATAAAACCATAAGGACAAGCCTCTTTTTCTACTTCATAAATACCAAAGCAATAAAAATACAATATGCTACAAAAATTAGAAATCCCTTTGAACGACCCAGGGTCATTTTTTTAGGAATAAAAGCTAAGGGAAGTAAAATTATAGCAAATCCAAGCATCCAGTATATATTTACACTCATGAGGGTCTCATCTTTTACTGCTATGGGTTGAATCAAAGAAGTAATACCTAACACTGAAGCGATATTAAAAATATTAGAACCTATAAGATTTCCTAACGAAATTGCCTTTTCTTGCTTTAATGCTGCGATAACAGACGCTGCCAATTCTGGAACACTTGTTCCTACAGCAATAAGCGTAACCGCAATCACACCTTCACTAATTTCCATTTTTAAAGCAATGGCTTCAGCTCCGTTAACCAGTAGTTCAGAGCCAAAATACAAAGCACCAGCTCCAATAAGTAGCCAAATTACAATTTTAAAATTAGACGTTTTTTGAAGAGCATCATCTACCTCTTCTACCATCGTATCAGAAAATTTTCGAGCCCTTCTAATTAATACAAAAAGATAAACAAACAAGGATAACAGCAATCCTAAACCTTCTAACTGTGTTATTACACCATCATTATCCAGTAAAACATAAAGAGCTAAGGACAACAATACCATTACTGGCCAATTAAATTTATAAAAATCCTTATCAATTGCCAAAGGGCCAATGATTGCCGTAATACCTAATACCAAACCAATATTGGCGATATTAGACCCAATAACATTACCTAAGGATATGTCTGAAAGCCCATCCATTGCTGCCTGAACACTTACAAGCAATTCTGGAGCAGATGTAGCAAAAGAAACTACAGTCAATCCAATAACCATACGAGACAACTTAAGCCTAAAAGACAATGCTACCGAAGATCTAACTAAAAACTCTCCTCCCACTACCAGAAGCACAAGTCCTATAATAACATACAGTATACTAACAAACATAAATTCTAAATTTGTTTGCGAATATAAAATAAGTATCTCGTAGTTTATAGCTCTATAGCTGATTTTTTCTCTCCTAATTAACGATATAAAATATTAAAAACTAGAATTATAGTTAAATAACTATAAAAATAGTTGTAAAACTAGAATTATAGTTTTAGCTTTGATCATTCTTAATAATAGACTCATGGAAAAACTAACAAACAAAGAAGAAGTTGTAATGCAAGCGCTATGGAAATTAAAAAAAGCGTTTGCAAAAGAAGTTCAGGCTGAGCTTAATAATACAGTCCACTATAATACAGTTTCTACTATTATAAGAAACCTTGAAGATAAAGGATATATAGCGCATCAAGCTTTTGGAAAAACACATCAATATTACCCTATTATTACCAAAGAAGATTATCGAAGTGCATTCATCAGTAAGGCCATGAAACAATATTTTAATGATTCTTACAAAAACATGGTTTCCTTTTTTGCTAAGGAAGAAAAAATTACCGCCGAGGAATTAAGAGAGATTTTAAAAGTAATAGAAAAAAAAGAGTAAACCATGGAAACATTTTTAATCTATATATTTAAATCAAGTGTATTGCTTTCTATATTCTATTGGGTATACTATCTACTATTAAGAAAAGATACATTTTTTACCATAAACCGCCACTTTTTACTATTAGGAGTTTTTATTTCAATACTTCTACCTTTTGTTGAGTTTACTACGATCAAATTTATAGAAGCTCCTCTTTTTTATACTACAGGAACAGACTCCTCTGCACCATCATCTGAGGTACGCAAAAGCACAAATTGGTGGATGATTGGCTGTATGATCTATAGTATTGGAGTCCTTATCCTGTTCATTCGTTTTGGCTTTCAATTACTTTCTTTAAAAAGGCTAGTAGCCCATAATCAGGTTATAAAAAATGAAGAGTTTCATTATGCAGAGGTCGCAGAAGAGATTGCACCATTTTCTTTTTTTAATCTTATTGTATATAACCCTGCGCTTCATTCTTCTAAAGAATTAGACATGATTCTTAAGCATGAAAAAGTGCATGTAAAACAATATCATACTATAGATGTCCTGATCATAAACCTTATCATCATTTTTCAATGGATTAATCCTTTTGTCTGGTTATACAAAAAAAGTCTGGAACAAAACCTTGAATTCATTGCAGATCGCGAAGCAATCAATCAATTATCTTCTAAAAGAGAATATCAATTAACGTTGGTTAGAGTATCATCAAACAACTACTCTGCCATCACAAATAATTTTTATCAATCATTAATCAAAAAGCGAATAGTTATGTTAAACAAGCAAACATCCCAAAGCAAGAAATTATGGAAAATCACCATCATTCTTCCTTTACTAAGTCTATTTTTATGGAGTTTTAATACTACCGAAATTATCAAAATTAAATCTGGCAAACAATCCAGAAATGGAATATCAAAAGATATTATCTCCCCAAATGCAGGTAAAAAAACGATACAATTTATAATCGATAAAAACTCTACTAAAGAAGATCTTAATAAGGTTAAAAAAATACTAAAGAACGATTATGACGTAGAAGTTAAGTTTTCTAGTATTGAGCGCAATAACAAAGATGAGATTATTAATATAAAGATAGATGTTGCATCCAAAAAAAGTACCGGAAATTATGCACTAAAAAATGATGAACCCATCCATCCTATTATAATTTCATACAATAGTAAAACAGGTAGCATTAGTATTGGCGGAGGATCATCTGCTGGAAATTCTGAATATGTATGGGTAAATAGTAATGGTAAACCCAAAGGCAGTAATCAAATTATCCAAATTCATTCTGATGAAGATGATGGACACTTTGAAATGCATACAGATGACAAAAGAACCTTTGCTTATATCACCGGGAATTCTAAAAAAGATCCTTTATTTATAATTGATGATAAAGAATCAACTAAAGAAAAGATGGAAAAAATAGATTCTGATCATATAGAAACTATTAATGTACTTAAAGGAAAAGCTGCAGAAAAAAAATATGGAAGCAAAGGTAAAAACGGAGTTGTAGAAATTATTACCAAAAAGAAATAATCAAGTCCAAATATAAATCTAAAAAAACTCACTTGAAGAAAGTGAGTTTTTTGTATTTTAGAACTATGCAAAAACAATTCTTTTCTGTTATCGCAAAAATAAACAAGGTACTACTTCCTAGTTTTACAAAGAAAAGGTTAGATCTTAGCAAAGCTTCCAAACTTCAATTACTGCTATTTGGTTGGCGACTATATGTAACCAAAAGAGCATTGTAATATCTTTTATTTTCCCAACAAGAAAAATTTTGCAACACTCCTGTAAATATTTCGTAATTAAAGATGAAATAATATCTGTTCAATAACATAACAAAAAAATATTTAGTATGAAAAAATGGATCATTTTAGGAATGGGCATACTAGGTACGCTTTCCTTAACAGCTTTTACAACATCCATAAATCAGCACACCAAACTATATAAGACACAGTCTGATGAAATAACTGCAATTATCAATAAAGATACTTCAGAGCAAGAATTAGAAGACCTAAAAACATTCTTTTCAGAAAATGGTATAGAACTTATTATAAAAGAAATACAATTTAATGATCAAAATGAAATTACAAGTCTAAGCCTGATCTTAAAAAAAGGGAACTCAAAAAGCCAATACTCCTCCTCTTCAAACGAGCCTATTTCAAAAATAGAATTAGGGTATAAAGATGATAGTTTATTTATTACAAATTCAGGGATGTTTGATATTGCTGCATGGAGAAATCAATCTGGATTTAGTCAGTCTCATATGGATATGGATAGCATCATGAAGAAACATAATTTTGCCTTTGATTTTAATTTTGACGAAGAAAATGATTCTTTATTTTTTAATGGCAGTTTTGATATACAGAAACTGAAAGATCAAATTATGCAATCTTTTAGTTTTGAAGAAGGTGAAGACGGAAGTTTTATTTTTAATGGACAACAATTGCATCCATTCCAAAACAAAAATACTCAGAAATTTAGTTTTGTTGACAACCCTGATATTGAAAAACTTATCATAATCGATGGAAAAGAATCTAATTTTGATACATTAGATCATCTTGCAAAATCAGACCAACTATCAGAAGTAGATTTTCTTAAATCACAAACCGCAATCAGCATCTACGGTGACAAAGCAAAAGACGGCGCAATTATCGCAATAACAAAAAAGTAAATTACTTTTATGCCGAATTTTATAAAAGCCTTCTGTAAAATGAAGGCTTTTTTATGCTCAATAGGTTAAAAGAGAAGAAATTGGTGCATTAAGTTTGTCCTTCCCGCAAAGGAAATCCAATTTCATTATGAAATTACATTGCACTACTACTCCACCTAACTCTACAACCAAATCACACACTGCCTTGGCAGTACCTCCAGTTGCCAGAACATCATCATGAATCAACACATGTTCTCCTGGCTGTATAGCATCGATATGAATTTCGAGGGTGTCTTCTCCATATTCGAGGCTATAATTTTTGGATTTTACCTTGTAAGGAAGTTTTCCCTTTTTGCGAACTGGGACAAACCCCGCTCCTAAACGTTCAGCAATCATACCTCCAATAATAAATCCTCTCGATTCAACCCCTATTACTTTATCGATGTTAACACCTTTAGGACTTAACGCCGCTAATTGATCTGCACAACTCACCAAAGCGTTATGATTCGCTAGTAAAGGAGTAATATCTTTAAATATAATTCCGGGGTTCGGAAAATCAGGAATATCTCTAATAAAATCATCTATCTTCATTGGTCGAAAATAATGAAAATAAAAAAAAGAGCAAATAAAAGAAACAAAAGCTAATCATAGGACTATGAATACGTATAGCTTATCTATTTAACATCAAGGCACTTAAATTCCATCTTCATATATATCATTTATCTCATCATATCTAGTTGGTTTTTTTAGTTTCTAAAAAGTCCATATAAATGTTGCCAACTATATAAAAAACATTTATATTTGCACCCGCAAAACGGCCTCGTAGCATAACTGAATAGTGCACTTGATTACGGCTCAAGAGGTTGCAGGTTTGAATCCTGCCGAGGTCACAAAAATTACTCATAAAGAGTATTAAAACCTTACAAATCCTATGATTTGTGAGGTTTTGTTGTTTTTGGGCGATAATAAGATTTGAATTAATATGATTCTAAACGTTAACAAATCGGTGAACAGATTTTTAATCAATCAACACTGTTAACCGAATAAATGGTAAGCAGCAATTATAATAATACTCATCTTTTACTATTTAAATTGGATTTTTGCATTTTCACTTTATAGTTTCAATAACAGAATTTACAAATTCGTACACATTAAAAGAAGGTGTTGCCTGAGAGATACAATAAGACAATACCTTTTTGGTCTTGGGCGCATAGCCAATATAAGTGCCATAAAAACCGTAGTGGCCATAAAAAGTTTCACCACCATAAACAGATTGGTAAACACCAAGGCCATAAGGTAATTCTGTTTCTTTGGTGGGTTGTACAGCTATCATTTTTTCTAGCGATTCATAACTCATCAATTTTTCATTGAAGAGTGCTTTTATAAAAATGGTTAAGTCTTGATGGGTGCTCACTAATCCGCCACCAGACCAATCAAATGATGTGTTTATAGCATTAAAATCTGTATTACCTACATATTGATGAATTCTTCCATTATTGGAATGTGTTTTTTCGTAGAATTCAAAGTACGTGTCTTGCATTTTTAATGGATTCAGAATTCTATCCCGAATGGACTGAGACAATGATTTCCCATCTAGTTTTTCTATCAAAAACCCCAAGAGTACATAGTTCATATCAGAATAACGCCACTCTTCTCCTGGTTTAAATTTTGCATCTTTATTAAGCTCAAATTCGAAATACAAATTTACCATATCTTCAGGTCGATACTGTCGGTTTGGTGTTGCCATTACCTTACCGAAAAAGGCTTCTTGTCTATCATTAAAAATATCGGCTAGACCACTTCGATGCGATAGTAAATGTTTGATAGTTATAGCTTTTGAGAAAGCGAAAGCTTGATAAAGATGAAATTTCTCGAACTGCAAATCATTCATTCCGTTTAGGTGTTTATAAATTGGGGCATTCAAGCGTAATTTTCCTTCTTCTTCTAATTGTAAAATAATAGTAGCCACAAATAGTTTAGTGCTACTGGCAATACGAAACTGGTCTGTAATTTCTATTGCGTTTCCCTCTCTTTTTCTTTTACCTACTGCTTCACTTGCTAATACATCGCCGTCATTCTCTATGAATATAGAAATACTGTAAACAGGATTATCAGTATTATTACTTATTTTTTCATTTATAAATGATGATAGTTGTTGAGCATTTCCTACTAAAGGAAATAATATCAAAAGTGTAATTAGTGTTTTCATAATACGTTACTTAAATGGTGTATGATTTTAAATACCCTTGGTGCTGAAAACCCAGTTTGTGATAAATGGGTGCCCCTAATTTTGAGGCTACCAAATGAATAAATTCACTATCATTTTTTAAGGCAGTAGCAAGTAAATGTTTGGTCATTTTCTTTCCTAATCCGAATCCTCGAAATTTTCTTTTGGTGCCAATCATATGCAGTCCAAAATCCCCAATAGAATCTTGAAATACAATTCCACAGCTTACATAGTCTCTTTGGTATCTCCCTATAAAAAGCTGAACCTTCTTACTATGTATCAAGGGAGCTATTGTACTCTCATAAATCGTATATCCAAAAGACTTCGAAGCAACTTTTGCAAACATTTTGGCTCCAAAGGCATCCATCACTTTTTCAATTTCAGGATAGTTGGCATACTCTACTTCTGCTGTGTTATGCATTGTCATTGCTGCTACAGAAGAGGTTTGTCTAAACCCTTGTGCCTGCAAGAGGTTTTCAAGGGTTTCATTTTCTTCTACTGCAACCGATTTGGCCAATTGGTAACTGGCTATTTTATTCTTTAATCCAATGATATGGTGCTCTTTGAGGTCAAATATTTTAGAGGGCCAAGTGGTGTCTTTGGGGAAAAGACTGGAAACCCCCTCATATTGATTGAAATATCCGCCCATTTGACCGAGGTGCCTCCAAAATTCAAACTGATGTTGTATCGCAGGTATCATTTTTAAGCATATTCAATAGTGGATGCTTCAATAAGCGCAGCAGAATCTTCGTAGAAACGATACTCTTTAATCATTTCATCTTCTACAATACATAACTGTACCCAATTGCTATTAAAGAGTTTTCCTGAACTCTTTACTAAATGTGAAAAAGTCCCTTTGGCAACCACTAAATTATCAGCTGCTTCCATAATAGTTTCAACATTAAATGCCTTGGTTTCAAAAAGGGATACAATGTTATTCAGAAATTGCCTCGCTTCATTTCGTGTACGATAGATACCGTGAAGTTGTTCGGTAGGGCGTTCTTCTTCTTTTACACTTACGATATAACATTCAGGATGAAAAACATTCATTACAGCTTCTAAATCCCCTTGCTGAAAAGCATTAAAATAGGCTTGGACAACTTCTGCATTGGTTTTCTTTGGTTTATAGTCCGTCTTCACAAAAGCATAAAAAGCTTTATCCAATTTTTCTAACTCTTCAATATTGCTAATGGTATTTGTTTGGATGTCAAAATTCTCCTTAAAGCTTCCCAGTGAATGAGTTGCTCTTACTTGCCCACCCCATATCGGCACCAACTTTTCTAACAATGCTAGCTGTGTTTTTGCTCCTGTGACTCCAGGAGATGTACTTAACAGAAAGACGGGTTTATTTCCAAAGAAACGTTGGGTAATGACAGAGAGCCAGTCTAATGTGTTTTTTAAAAATGCAGTAGGTAACCCGTTATGTTCTGGCGATGCTATTATAAATCCCTCGCTCTCTTCAAATATGGTATACAACTGCTGTATTTGTTTTGGAATTCCATCTGCAAGAATTTGTGGTGAGAAAATATCCACATCAAACTTCTTTAGGTCAATAAATCTAATGTCATAATCCGAGTATCGTTTAATTACTGATTGGATTAGTTTTTCGTTAATGGATTCTGGACTGTTGCTTCCAGAAAAAGCTACTATTTTTTTCATTTTATTCTATTTTAAATTAATACAAATTTGATGATGTCCTGCTTAAATCATTTATTCAAGTGGGAGTATGATTTGTTCGAAAAGTGTACTGTAGAATCGTTAGTGACTCTAACCAACTCTGGCTCCAAAATGATTGACTTTTGATAGCCATTGTATGCGTTGTTTTTTAGTTGAGTCCTTCACAGCTGCCAGATAGGTAACCTTTACAGGTTTTACGCCACAGAACTCCAAGACTCCTTTTTTTAACTGATTGATTGCTGGGTTTTTCATAACCAAACTATTATACCAACTTACGGTATCTGCTGTCACTATAATTCGAGCTGTTTTACCTTTCAATAGTTTGTCTGGAAACAGTTTCCCCTTTTGGTATTTAAAGGTGATACCTGGTAGGAAAGTACGGTCGATAAAGCCTTTCAGCAAAGCAGGGAGACCATACCACCACATCGGGAATACCCAAACGAGATGTTCTGCTTCTTTAATCTTTTTGATGGCCATTTCTAAATCAGGCTCTAATGCATAAGGAATCCTATAGCCATACTTTAAGTTTGGGTCAAAATGAAGCTCCGAGAGATTTAAGGTCTCTACCAAGGAATTACCTGAAATTGCTCCTTTTTTATAGCTTTCCGCCAAAGCCCAGTTGTAACTTTCTTTATCTGGGTGTCCGTTGATGATGAGTACTTTTTTCATTGTATGTTCGTTTTTTGATGCTTCGACTAGGCTCAGCACAGGTTGATGATTTTAATTTTGAATGATTACTGAGACGTTTCCTCGTTTTCTACTCGAATCTACATAGTGATGTGCTTCAATAAGGGTTTCTAAACTGTATTCTTTATCTATAAATGGCTTAATTCTTCCACTATCTACGAGTTGGCGTATTTTCAGGAGTAGTTCCGTACTTTCTTTGGTGAGCATTTTTGTGGAAACGAATTGACCACCACGCTTTAAAACTTTTTTAGCATCTGACTTTGAAGTTTTTCCTACGGTGTCGAACACAATATCGTAGCGTTCGGATGATTGGGTATAGTCCTGATTCTTGTAATCGATTATCGCTTCAGCCCCTAGTTGCTCCACCATCTCCAAATTATTGGTGCTACAAACCCCTGTAACGCGAGCTCCAAAATGATTCGCAATTTGTACCGCATAACTTCCCACACTGCCCGAAGCGCCATAGATGAGTACTATTTGGTCTCTTTCAATATTCGCCTTTTGCAGTAAATACAAAGCTGTCATACCACCGATGGGTAATGCTGCAGCTTCTTTATGGAGCAGTTGTTTTGGTTTCTTGATGACAACACCTTGATTCCAATGTTCAGGTACACACATATATTCTGCATAGGCTCCTGTTTTTAACATTGAAGTGGTTCCGAAAACTTCATCACCTACTTTAAACTTCGAGACCTTGCTTCCAACTCGTTCAATTACTCCCGACCATTCGTGACCCAAGATTTGTTTTTTTGGTCGGAACAATCCGAACATCAAACGGGCTGGGAACCAAACTAGCAGTGGAAAATCAGATGCCCGTAATCGAACGTCACCTGCGGTTACCGAAGTAGCATATACCTTTACCAAAATTTCATTGGGTTTTGTTGTGGGTTTTCCTAGCTCTTTCAATTGAAGGACTTCTGGCGAACCATATTTAGAATACACTACTGCTTTCATTTTTAGAGATTTTATTGATGAATAAACTCGTATAATTTGATGGTACAAAGATGCGATTGATTAGGTCACCAGTCGTTCCGGAATGTAATTCCGAACTTCTTTAAATTCCTTTCAAAAGATATATCCATATAATGCGCGACAAGCGAATGTTAAAGGATGATAATAAAAGAATGGTCATAGCTATCCATGGAAGAATCCATAAATCGAAGGTGTCCTCAAAAAAGAAAGTTCCAATGATATATACTGCCACAGCTTGTGCAATTCCCAAAGCGTAACTCACATACATCGCACCGAAGAAAAACCCAGGTTCTTTCTCAAAGACATATCCACAATGGGAACAACTTTTGTTCATCTTAGGTTTTCTAAAATTGAAATAGATGTTCTTTTCTTTATAAATCTGGCCTTTATCACAGTTAGGGCATTTGTTATTTAATATCTTCTGTATCATCACTTTACATTTTAATTGATTTTGCTTCTGCGAAATAGAAGTCTCTCAGTTTATGTGTTCCATAGCGCATTGCCACGTTATCATTGGCCATTAAGGTCAGAAAGAACTCAATTGGGCCATAGGTCTCAACGGAAGTGAACGTGCGCACCGACCAAAGGCTGAAACGTCTCACCCAATCTGGTAAATGCCAGATATTGGTCACTTTACTATGAGCATCGAAGGCAAGTTCTGCAATCTCGTTTTGTGTAAGTACGTCTGGTCCACCTACAGAACATTCATTGGCAGGGTCATCAATCATATCCAAGATGATTTCTGCCAAATCGGCTCCGTGAATGGGATTCATCAATTGTTCTCCATTTCCAAAAAGGAACACACGTCCTTTACTTGCCATTTGAAGAAAGTCCTTCATATCGGAGAAAAATCCATTCGGTCTAATCACCGTGTATTCAAGCCCTGAGGTTTTCAATGCATCTACGAAGGCTTCTTTTGCTTCAAAAATCTTTAGGTCTCGATGTTTGTCTCCATTAATTGCAGACACGTAAATGAACTTTCTCACACCCGCTCTCTGGGCTTCCCGCAACAGATTTAAGTTGGCTTGATAATCTACATCCATATATGTGAACCCATCTTTTTGGCGCGTAATACCTATGGTCGAAATCACCGTATCAATTCCTTCGCAGCTTCTCAAAAGCGTATCAGGTTCGGTAACTGTAGCTTCCATAATTTCTATGCTTGGAGACTTATATTGTTCCAATCTGTCTCTCTTTCGGGTAAGCAGTCTTGCAGGCTGTCCTTTGGCTACGATAGCTTGTGTAATATGATTTCCTAAATATCCAGTTGCACCTGCAATAAGTATGCGTTTATTATTTACTTTTCGTAACATCACAATTCTTTTTTCTTCCATTAATTATTATGCAAATACTCTTGCACACCTTCTTTAATAAGCTGTAATACAGCTTCCCATATAGGGGTATTATCAGAAAAAGTGGCATCCATATTGGCAATTACAAAGAAACCTGAACTGCCATCTGTCTTTATTTCCATATGACTGGAAACACCTAAACTATTGCCGCTGTGCACCCAACTATTTCCTTTTTTGTACCAGTACAAACCGTGGTTTTCGGCAAATCCATCGGGTACAATACCCGCGTCAAGCTGTGGGGTAAATAATAGTTCATAAAAAGCTGTTCCGAAAAGCGTATTGGATTGTCCTTTGATGCCTTTGGTCATATCCAAAAGGTAGTTAGCCAAGTCATCATTTGTAGTGTATATACTTCCTTCAGGATAGCCATGATTTCCATAAAATGGAAGCGGTGTATTCTTATCCAAGTAAGGAATAGCCCATCCTTCTTGATTTACCTCTGTTACATTAAAAGTAGAATTGTTCATTTGTAACGGCGATAAAATGTGTGTCGCTACATAAGAGGCAAAATCTTCTTCCGTAGCCGATTCAATGACAAAGCCCATTAATGACGTTGCCACATTGGAATATGCCCATGTTTCACCTGGTTCTACATCAATAAAGTTGGAGTTGCCATACAGCTCACCATCTTCTAAAAAGTATTCAGCCAGATATTCTTCAAGTGGAACAGGATTCATTACTTCCAATCCTAGAGGACTGGTTAAGATATTGGCACCTGTCGTACTCATATCCTGATTTAGCAATACAAAATAATTGGCCTGAAGATAAGTGCTTTGGTCATCTACAATACCTGAGGTATGGGTTACCAAATGTCGCACACGAATTACTGCATCAGGGTTTTCCAGATTAACAATTTCTACTGGTAACAGGCCATTGATAGGCGTATCTAAAGTAAAATAGCCTTGTTCAATAGCTTTGGCCGTAGCAGCACCTACAAAAGACTTACTTAAAGAAGCAATATTGATAACTGTTTGGTTATTGAAAGCTCGTTGCGTTTCAATATTTTTAAACCCAAAGGAAGTTTTGTAATCAATAGTATTTCCTTGTGCAATACTCACTGCAAAACCAGCGATTTCTTGCGTTTCAATGACTTCTTCAAGGTATGCGCTTAGGTCTTCTTGGGTTTGAATTCCAGTAGGATCGGGCTGAATAAATGTTTCGTCGTCATCGCTTGAGCACGATGTTGTAGCTAATAGCAGTATTGTTAATACCGTTCCTGAAATAAATCTGATAATTGTTGTCATAACTATTCGTTTTTTTACTCCGCACCGTTGCGAAGTGGATTGATAAATTTTTGATGGTACAAAGATGATTTGGAAAGAAAAGGCAATCGTTCTGAAATGAAAATCAGAACCTATACAATGAGAATCAGAACTTTTTAAACCCTGATGAAATGATAAATACTATAGAAGCTTACTTACGAATTATTTTTTAACCACTGCTTGGGAGTTATGCCTGCAATTTTTTTAAAGTAGGTATTAAAAACAGTTTTGGAGTTAAATCCACTTTCGTAAGCCAATCCCAATAACGTTAAATGGCTATTTTCGGGCAGTAAGGCTATCTTTTGAAAATGTTCCAACCGTTTACCATTGACCAGCTCTGTGAAGTTGGTTTGAAGATAATCATTGATAAACTTTGACAGGCGATTGGGATGGATGGCCAATTCTTCCGCTAAAGAACGAAGCGACAAATCTGAACGAAGAAAAGCTTGCTCACGACCCAAAATTTGATCTAGCGCATTTTTTAATTCATCAGATTCTTTTTGGGTAAAGGATGGGGTGTTATCGGTTTTTGATGCTTCAATCGAGAAGGTTGTTGCTTGGATTCCTTTAAAGATTGTACTCTTTAATTCTTTGAACATTTGCGTGCTTCTTAAAGGCACTAAAAATGGGTCAAATTGAAAATTAATGATTTGCCCGATGCGCTCTTTAACCATTTTCTCAAAGCGTTCAAATGCAGCATCCGTTTTTTGACAATGTACCAAATAGTAGAAATCCCAATACACCATTAGGTTCAAATTTTCTGACATTAAAGTTTCATCGAACTCTGGAATTTTTTGATGGTGAATCGCCCCGTAAATGGCATTAATCATAGCCACAAAATCATCATTTAGGAATGATTTGGCATAGGCTAGCATTGCATCCTTTTCTTTTAAGAATAATAGACAAGCTACTTTTAAGTGCCTACTCAATGTAAAACTATTATCAAGCTTGAGGGAGTTTTCAAAGCTACCTAAGGCAGTTTGATAATCTCCCTGCAAGTAATGTATATTTCCTTTGGTGTAGTAATGATTGGGTGATAATGGATTAATTTTTAGAATCTGTTCGGTCTGTTCCAAAGCCTTATCAAAAAAACCTGTTGCAGTATATAACTCTGCAAGGGCTTCCATACCTTCAGAGAAATGTGGATTTATTTTGAAACAACTCTGAAGATCTCGATATCCCTCTTCAAACTGCCAATTACCCCAAAAATGTATCGTTGCTTTTGCAAAATATCCAGTATAGGAATTTGGATTCATTGCCAAGCCTTTGTCCAGATACTGGTTGGCTTTTTTGAGTCCATCCTCTCTATTCATATGCCCCCAACTTGCATTAATGGCATAACACCAGCCAATAGCAATAATGGGGTCGGCATAAGAAGCATCAAAGTCAGCCGCTTTTTGATAAAAGCCAATTGCTTTCTCGAGATTCGGCAGATTCCAGGTCAATTGAAAATACCTACCTTTGAGATAGAGTTGATACGCTGTTAAATTCTGTGTTTGTACACTCGATAAAGATTCCTCAATCTCAATATGGCCAAAATTCTCACGAATTTTATCCGCTATCAAAAGACTGATTTCATCTTGGAGTGCGAAAACATCATCGAGTTCTCTATCAAATTTTTCAGACCAAAGCAGAAAACCTGTATCAGTTCGTGTCAATTGGGCTGAAATGCGGATTCTTTCTTTTGCAATGCGAATACTTCCTTCTACGGCATTGGTTACGCCAAGTTCATTACCTATAATTCGGATATCGGTAGGTTTATTTTTAAAAGCGAAAGATGATGTTCGAGCGGTTACTTTGAGCGTATCTATCTTGGTAAGTGCATTAATAATTTCTTCGGTAATACCATCAGAGAAATATTCATAGGAAGCATCACCACTTAAATTCTTAAATGGTAAAACGACAATAGATTTGTCTATGGATGATATATTGGAAGTCGATAGATTCAATCTTTAAAAACACCTCCGTAAATTTAAGAAAGTGTTAAAAGAAAATTTAACATTCTTACAAAGAATTTTGAATTCCTACTTATAAGCAGACTATCATCCAGCTTATTAAACAATTTTATATTTTTGTTCTGAAAGTCAAATGATATCATTTGCAATCAAACTGAACGACAACAATTCGGTCAACAGATTTTGCAAGACTTAAAAATCGTTTAAAATAAAGGCTTCAAAGGATTTAGACTTAATCCTGCCTAGGTCACAAGAAATCAACAAAAAGTTGAAACGAAGCAAGCTCCAAATAAAAGAACTTGCTTTTTTATTTTAGACAAAGCTTAGGTTTCTTTATTTTAAGCTTTATAATTACCAATTGAGATTATTTCACAAGTCATTCTCATTTTTGAAGTATTGATTATCAGAACAAAATCGTAACAATATCAATAATTAATGTTTCGGTAATTTCAGAAGCTTGGTTAGATAGTATGATTATAGTAGTGTTTTGCTCTTCTGTAAACCTGAACATTTGGGCATAAAAGACGCCATTTCCTCCATCGTGCCAATGGACTTTTGTTCCATCTTCCAACTCTTGTATTACCCAACCATAGCCATAATAGGAATCTCCTTCAGTCTCTTCTAGTATATGCTGAAAAAACAACTTTTGTTTGGCTTTTTCATTTAGAATTTCATTAGTATTCAGTGCTTCGTGCCACTTCTTCATATCCTGCGTACTAGATAGAATACCACCATTTGCCTTAAGATTCCAGTAAGGTCCCTCGTCAAACCATAGATCGTTACTATTAGGAACTCCAAAATCGGTACCTTCTTGATATCCATGAGCTATGTTTTCTGATTGAAAGTCTGGCGATCGATATCCGGTTTTGTTCATTCCTGCTGGAAGCCACAAATTATCCCTTAAGTATTCTTCATAAGTTTGTTCTGATATTTTTTCGATAAGAATTCCTAAAATACTATATCCTACATTAGAGTATTCGTACCTTTCTCCTGGAGAGAATTGTAGTTCTGATGAAAAAGTTTGTGCCAAGAACATTTCGGTATCCACAACCTCATAATCTGAACCTATAGATTCGAGAAGCCCAGAAGAGTGTGTAAGTAATTGATGTATGGTGATATTTTGTTTTTCTATTGGAACATTTTCTAAATATGCATGTAAACTATCTTCTACAGATAGTTTTCCTTGCATTTCTAATTTGAGAATTGCTGCTGCGGTAAATTGTTTGGTTACAGATCCAATATCAAAAATAGTATTTGGATCGTTTTTTTGATCTTCTGCTAGGTTCTTAAAACCATACCCATTATTAATAAGTATCTCACTGTCTTTTTTAATAAGAACACTACCATAAAAGCCATCTACTTCTTTTTCGTTAAGCAATTGTATTAATTGAACTTTTTGTGAATCTTCATTTGGTGAAGATTCATCGTCTTTTGAGCAACTCGTCGTCAATAAGATTACTAGTACTATTAAGAATGTATGTTTCATTATTTTTATTTTTAGGCAAATCTAATAGAACATCATAACGGATTGTTCGAATTTATAGAGTCGAACAACTTAGCAAGAAAATAATTTTAGTTTGTAGTCTGTTGTTTTCTATAATTACTAGGGGATACACCAGTTATCTTTTTAAAAGTAGTATTGAAAGTAGTTTTGGAGTTAAAACCAGATTCAAAGGCTACACCTAACATGTTTAAGTGTTTTTTGTTCGGGTCAATCAGTATTTTTTTGCTTTCTTCTACACGATATTCGTTAATAAAGCTATAAAAGTTTTTATGAAAATAGTTGTTTATAAAATACGATAAGAAATGAGATTTCATTCGTAACCCAAATGCTAATTTAGGAAGCGTGATATCACTTTCTAGGTAAGGCTGTTTTTCTATCATATATTGCAAAATAAAACTTTTAGTTTCCTCAATTTTTAAAGGAGATAACCTCAAATTTTCTGTGTCCGGTTGATATTTATGTTTTATTACTTTATCAATATTTTCTAATTGCGTTTTTTCATAAGGGAAAATTTCTTTCTGAAGTACAATATGATAACCCATATAAAACAACAATAAAAACTCTATAATATCAGCTATGCTAATAAGTGTATAAGAGCTACTAAAACTAAATATAATCTCGGTAAAAATTAGTATCGTTGGAGCTAATAGTAAATAGAGTAACCATTTTAAATCAATCCTATAAACATCAGCTGATAGATATTTAATAGATTTTTGATGTCTCGATATAATCAATGATGATTTTATAAGAATAAAAATACAGAATGCAATGAAAAGGATATCGTACCATGGTTGGTACAATTCATTTTCGGTGATGAATACTTTTTTACCAAAAAAAGAAAAAGATTTCAATAGGATATCGACTATCCAGGGAATAAATAAAATAACATCATTCCTAGTTAGATTTTTGATAGGTTTTACAAAGGAGTGGACTGCCAGATAAAGAGAAATAGGGATTAGAAAAACGATAATTTCTTTACAAAAAAACAATAAATAATGAGAAATATTAGAGTTAAATTCCCCTAAGATATCAATTAAAAAAACAAGGCTAAGCCCAAAAATAAATACAGTTAACCATTTATTGGCTATATTATTTACCTTTTTAGAAATGGTAAAAGTAATAGCAGTAAGTAATATAGAAATTCCAAATTTTGTAGATAGAAAAATTACAAATACAATGTCGATATCAGAGAAGTCATAACTCATTATAGTTTAAAAGTTTAATGGCTGTGTAAAATATCCATAAAAAATAAAAGAAGAAAACAATTCTTTGACCGAGAGCAGGCATGTTTGGAAAGACAAAGGCCCAAGCACCAAATATAATAGTTAAGTATGTAAAGATTAATGTTGGCTTTTTAACTCTTTTCCAATAATCTGTTTTATCCATTAATCTTGGATAGGTAAAAGCTCCAATCAAAAAGAAAATATAACTTCCAAAACTCCCAATGGTGTGCAAAAGCATTGTAGTTGACTGTTTGTTATCAAAATCACCAGGAAATATACCTGATATCGCCATAAAAACACCACTCAAAAACATGCCATATAGAGGTAGTTTACTAGATTTCTCAATCACTATATTTTTATACAGACCAAAAGCATAAATTGCTATAAACAATCCTGACATAATATAACCGAAACTATTCCATATCCATCTATTGGGCGCGTCGATTGAACCAAGTTCACTAATAGCTTTGGTAAACATTGAATATTCAGGACGCATTGATGACATTATTACGTAAGTCACTAAAAAGATTATGGTTGCTGTAATTCCTATTATTCCGTAAGATTTGTTAGTCATTTTGATTTTTGAATTCAATAGTCTTTATTTTTAATTTTTTTTAATACTTTATCTCTCTTAATGGTTCATTTTCAAAATATTGTAATGATGCTCAGTATGATAAGCTGTCCAAATTACTATTTCTCTAATAGTCATTCTTCCCATAAGAGGATGCGGAAGCAGATAAATATCTAAATCATGCTCAGTCCACTTTTGAAATTTCTTAATTAGCACCTTTTTTTCTTTGTCTAATTTAGAGAGGTAAGAAATTTTATCTGAATGTTTGATTATTGGCATGTTCTTGGAAATATTGGCAACAACACCTGGATTGTTTTTCAACTTATCTTGATATTTTTTAACTATCTGCGAGTATGTGCGATTCTCTCTATTATTAGTTCCAAACTTATATTTTAAATAAAATTTTGGGGTCCGCAACGCTTTGTTTAAGTAATTTTCACTTTGAATTAAATGAACTATATGTTCTCCAGTATTCCACTTACCTTCAGGACCTTTTACCCAGTTTTCATCTGGACGATTTTTTAACCATTCATAGAGTATCTGGTGTTTCTGCTCTAGGATATCAATTACTTCTTTTTTTATCATACTTCGATATTTGGACTCAATTTATAGATATTAAACCCATGGCTGGGGTATTAATTAGTAATCTCCAATGTAAAAATTGATTGGTTTACTCGTTTCTCAATTGAAAAATAACATCTAGAATTTCAATATCTGGAGTTTGATTAATTGCGTAGGCAGAAGGTATACTTTTAGCTAATTCAGATTCTTGGTATTTTTTTAGAGATTGCTCAGATTCCCAAAGATATACACCTCCGTATTCTCCTTCATTACTTGTTTTTATATAATATTTTTGTAAAAGCCCAGGAATCGATTTAAAGTTAATTACTCTTTCTTCGGCTCTTTTTAATAATTCATCTTCTGGCAGATCAGATTTTAGCTTAATAATTTGTAGTATCATAGTAATTAGATTTTAAAACTGCAATCTATTTACTTTTTATGATTGAAAATTGTAAAAATCGGTCGTTTTCATTCTTTAATAATATTTTTGGTGTGTATTCTGTTATTTTCTTTATTTCTTTTATAAAATGAGATTGATCGAAATAGCCTTCTAGCGGATATAACTGTCCATTTTTTATTTGGCTATAGGTAGAAGCTCCTTTTCTAATATTACAGTAGCTTTTTAAAGAGAATCCAAAAGTAGATTGGAAATAGCGATTTATTTGGCGTTGCGACCAATGGGCTTTTTGAGAATAGTACTCAACAGTTTCATTGCCTTTTGTTTGATTAATTGTTTTTAGAAGGATACTTTTTTTAGAATGCGTTAAGTCCTGCTCATTAAGATGGGCTATTAGACATTCGTTTAAGTATTGAAACATAAAAGCATCGCTTTGTTTACTAAATTGATTTAGCCCTAAATACGATTTTTCTATTCTATTTATTTTATTAAGTAATGGAGCAATACTGTCTTTAATAATATATTCTACTGCTAATAACCTAAACTGTATTCCGTATATTGTTGTTTTTGGTGAAATAACTACATTGGTTTTTTTATTCCATAAACCTGTTAAAAACACACCTTTAAGATTATTATTTTGATAACAAATTAATACATCAAAAAAGCCATCTGGAAAAATGGTGTAAGATTGAGATGCCTTAGTCTTATTTTCAACTTTCCAATAGCATCTTATATAATCTTTAAGGTCTTTATGTGCTTGTTGTTGAGTATAAATCATTTAAAATATTTAGTAAATGCATAGTTGCGGAATAAGTTTAAGCGAGACATTCTGTAGTTAACAAAAATAATTAATGATAGTAAATTTCTGTTGAGAAGATACCAAAGCAATTAATTTTACTCGTTTTATATGCTATTCCTTTTTTATTACAATATTTAGTAATTCATTTATTTACATTATTCCAACCGATACTAAAGATAGAATTACAGTAGAAAGTGTCCAAATTCTTACGTTTAAATTCCTTGTATGTTTTTCAAGAAAAGCAATAACAGCAATTACTCCAGCAGCCAATATTAATATTCTAAATAAAATATCTAGATATTTTGATAGATTATATTTCGTTTTTAATTCACATTTGAATGACACTACATTTAACAACGAAATAAATAGTATATATATATGTGATTTGCTCTTATTTGCATTCTCACAACTTTACTGTTAATATTTTCGGGTTTAAAAGTATTCCTTCATATACTATCCTGTTACTAGAAAACCAACAAATAATATTAATCAAAATATAAGTTTATTTTTTTAAAATTCATTTGATTATACTCTATTAATTTTCAGAATTGCACAAAACTTTTATGCAATAACATAGGAATACTAGATTCACTATGGATGTAGCGTATAAGCTTAAGATAAGCATGAACTATATCCTTCTAATCTATAACTAAACTAAATTTTATATTTATTGTATCAATACATATTGGATTTTCTATTGAGAATAAAACGTGTATATTTTAATTCAAATTGTTAATCACCTACTCTACTTTAAAATGTTGTTCCAGAAAATCATATACTAGATTAAAATGTTCTAATGGAGCAGCATGTCCGCCATCGAGTTGTATATGTTTGTAATAATGTTTATAATTATTTTTTTTAAGACGTTTTATAATTTGTTCAGACATTTCTGGAGCTGGCCATTGGTCATCATCTTTACCTGAAATAATTAGAACCGAACCATTAATATTTTCTACTGGAATTTCAGCCTCTTTAACAGCATCTTTATCTTCGAGCATCATAGCATGTGCCGTGTATAAGTCCCCCTTTATGGCTGGTATGATAGTTTTTAATGGAGCAGGAACGTAAGGGACTTCGTTATTTTTATAAATCCATGACGATGTGTTAGCGTATATAGTAATGGCAGGAAAGCTAACATTAGATGTAGAACCTGCTATAACGCCATTAAAATCTTTATATCTACTCGCTAAATTTAAAACCAACTCTCCACCTCGAGACCCTCCAAATAAGATAATTTTTGATCCATCTATTTTAGGGTGTTTCGCTATAGATACAATAGTATCTCTTATAGCATCTAGCGAAATTCTATCTAAATGGTCTGGTGCGCCTACCGATTTAAAATAGCCAATAGCAAGTACCGCATACCCTTTTTGATTTAAACTATCTCGTTTGCCTTTTAAGTAGTTTCTAACCCAATCATTTCCGCCACCACCGCCACCAAAGCCTACAAATAAAGGTTGCTTATCAGAATTTCCAAGATATAATTTTGTTTCAACCACTCCATGTTTATCAGACAATTTTGGAACATGGGTAAAAAGATAGATAAATCCTAAGAGTAGAAGTGATAAAAACGCTATTGTCGTTATTTTGATTTTTTTTCTCATTAGTTTTTGATTTCTATTTTTTATTTTGAATTATGCTCAAAGCTCTTTGAAAAGAAGCTATTGTTCTAGAAATATCTTCTTCGGCAGGGTAAATATTTCTTTCGAAAATTGTATTATAGGTATGCTAACGTATAGTCTTGGACTTGATCAAATAGTTCGTTGTTTCTAATCTCAAGAAACATTTGTTTTTGCAATTTACTCCCCTGGGTTATATAGTAGTTTATCCACTATCGAAATGATTTCTTTGCGTTAAAGTATTTTACTTTAGTTTTCTTCTATCTTTTAAATCACTCACTTTAGTAATAAATCTGAATTTTAACTTCATAATTGGTAATATCATTGAGCTTAGATTTTTAAATCGCAATCTATTTACTTTTTATGATTGAAAATTGTAAAAATCAGTCGTTTTCATTTTTAAGCAATAAATATATCTCATTGACTTAATTATATTCTATTGTGATTGACACCTACAAATATTATAATATATCTACTCGAAGAAATTGGTGTATATCAAATACTCTTTTTATGTTTTTTTTTAGCTTTGAACCAGTATATATTTAATATCAATGGTATATATTTTGAATCTAAAGGATTGAAAACAATCCAATTTATTAGAATAAAAAAATAATTGGAAGATAAGCTCCATGGTTTGAATGGATGAAAAATTAATATAAGGAATAGTAAATATGAAAGATATTCAAATTGACAACTATTTAAATAGAATTGAACTATCAGATTGTAATCATGATATAGAAAGTTTAATTAAGTTACAGCAAAATCATATGGAATGCATCCCATTTGAAAATTTAGATGTTGTAGTAGGCAGGCCTATACATTTAGACAATGATCACCTTTTTGAAAAGATTGTCATGAAATATCGTGGTGGTTATTGTTTTGAACTCAATTTATTGTATGCATCACTTTTAAAGTCATTAGGATTCTCCATACAACCTGTATTGGGAAGAGTATGGCTTAGAAATCCAACTAAAACACCCCCAAGAAATCACTTAGCGCATTTGGTTAAATTAAATGGAGCAACATTTATCACAGATGTTGGCTTTGGAGGGCTAACAACAAGAATTCCTTTAAATATTAATGACAAACATCAAGTAAATGACAATGATGGTATTGTTAGAGTATTGCCACTCGATACTCATCAATATATGATACAGCGCGAGGTAAAGGGTATTTGGGAAAATCAATATAGTTTTGAGAATACTTTAATTAGCACAGAAGATATTACTATGTCAAACCACTACATGTCAACACATCCTAATTCACACTTTAAAAAAGACAATTTTATAGGAAAATTTACCAAAACTGGAAGAATAGGTCTTTTCAACAATCAAATGTCCATACGAGAAGGAATTGAAATTGTTGAAAAAAAGCAAATTAAATATGGTTCGAAGTGGATTAACACTCTTAAAACTAATTTCAATTTGACTGCAAATTTTTCTGATAAGGAGTTGGTGAAAATATTTAATAATATATAAATCAAAATCAAATTATCGTTCACTCGCTGGATTTAAAATAAATCAATCCCTTTCTATGAGAAACCGGGTTTAAAACTAATCGTAAAATCAATTCTAAAATCTAAATACTATCTCAACAGGTATTGTACAAATCTATCAGCTATTACTATTCCTGATTGTTTATTTTAGTTTTAATTTCTTGATACTTTTTCTTTAGTTTTTCATAATGAACCCCTAGCCTTTCATCCCTTTTATTAGCTATAAGTACCTCTATAAAAATCGAAAATAAGAATTGGGATTTACTTCTTTCACAGGCTAGAAGTAGAAATTCGTCTTTTTATTACATGTTAACAAAAAGTTATTAAAAAACTAAAATCATTAAAGGTTATATTTTAATAAAACAAATCCTCTATAAGATTATCAAAGGAAGATTGAATGTAAAATCAGGAGATTCGAAAGAGTTTCTTAAAGTAAAACTTTTTATTAAGTATGATTTATGTTTTTGAAAAATTAATAAGGAAGTAATACAAACATTAACATATGATAATGAAAAAAACATAGAGTTTATCGACAAGAATTTTACTTTCATCAACTGAAAAAAACATCACTAATCATCAACCTAAATACCCCAAAAGTGCTTACAAAAAAGACTAAACTCTTGTCCTTATTGCTAAGTTGTTTATCGTGTTTTATAGTTGAGAGTCGCGACAACTTTAATGATTCAGATTCTTTATCTCTAAAGAATACTATACAAAATGAAAGTCTAAAAAATAAAACTGAAGAAGTTTACGTTGACAAGTTCAATAAAAAATCTCCAACCTCTATTGAAGTTGAAAGTGCTATAGCTGAAGCACAATCTATATTCGAAAAAATTGAGGATTCAGAAAATTGGATCTCTTCATTTTCAAATAATAATGGATTGATGTTACCGGCAGGAATAAAGCAGATTGTAAATGAAGTCGAATACCAATTAGCATTCGCAGAAGCTCAATTCGGAATAGAAACTGTCTTTAAAGTCTTTGTGAAAGTAGTATTACCTCAATCTGACAAAGATGGAAAACCTATCGAGCTTTTTTTTGGAGCCGATAACGTAAAACTGTCTAAGCAAGGAGGTCTTATTGGTAATAGCAATACAACAGGAAACGCAAATCTTATATTATTAGGGAATACACAAATTGCTTTTCATGTATCAAATTGGGTATTATCCTTAAAAGGTAGCCCACACTATACTAACGCTACGACACAAAACACATCATATGTATCTATAGATTGTAATGGAATAACGGGAATGAGTATTGATGGTGAAGTTCACATTTCTCGAAGTTTATTAATCCCAGTGCAATCTAACGGACAACTAACACAAAATGAAACCGATAGGGTAAGTGGAACTTTTACCACTACGGCCGCATCTTGGAATGATTTAATCGTAGATATTGACCTCCCTCCTTTTGTATTAGCTAATCAGGAAGATCGATTTATGTTTACCAGTAATGAAGCTATTTTTGATTTTAGTGACGGTAGAAATCCAGAAGGCATCACTTTTCCACAACAATATCAAGATCAAGGTGTATTACTACCAGACGAAAATACATGGAGAGGTATTCATATCAAATCTTTACAAATAGGATTGCCTAAAGTATTTAAATCAAAACAAAGTATACAAGCTAATGATAGGGTGTATTTTGATGCAACTGATCTTGTGATTGACAACAACGGTGTTTCTGGCAATTTTTTTGCAGAAAATGTAATTTCTATAGAAGATGGCATCACTTCAGAACCTGTAGGTTGGTCCATGTCTGTTTCAGAAATTAGTTTAGAGTTACTAAACAATAGCATTGTAGAGTCTAAATTTTCAGGAGGAATGCGTCTTCCTATTTTTGAGGATTTAAGTAGAAACACTAGTGAAATAGATTTTACTTCATATAATGATGATAATGGTATTTTGCCTGAAGATAAAGATACTTCTCTTTTAGAATATGAAGGAATGATTTCTGATGACGAATATAGTACCAATATAACGGCGCTCAATGAAATGAAAATTCCTGCATTTTTGGCTTCAGTAAAAATGAGAGCAGGATCTTATATAAAAATGCCGGTAGAAAAAGATGATGCAGGCAATGTTAATTTTAGACCAGAGACCAATCTAAATGGAATAATGACTACCATTATTTCTTCAAAAAGACAGAGAGAAGCTTCAGAAAATGCAACATATTCATATGATACAGATCTAGGAAAAACCGAAGATGAGACTGATATGGTTCGATTTCATGGGATCACCTTCAAAGGACTTAAAATGAAAACTACCAAAAAGTATATGGATATCAAATACTTTGGGTATACCGAAGGGTTGTCTTTTGGAACTAAAGGGATGCAAGTATTATTAGATGGAATTACCTATAAAACCAATCCCGAAAAGAATGAAGATATTCTTGGATTTGATATTAGTTTTGAATTGTCGAATCGAAGAGCCAAAGATACTATACGTAAAAAGGAAGCACGTAAAGAATCATTACTTATTCAAGCCATGGGTAGCCTCGATATTGTTTCAGAGAGTGTAATCACCGAAGATAGTGAGGTGCAATATAAATATAAAGCTTTACGAGTTGCAAAAATTGCTGTCAAGGGTAGAATATTTAAGTTGAAATTTAAAGGAATTGGCAGAGTATTATATGATGATCCGGTTTATGGCAATGCTGTGGCAGTTGATGCCGAAGGAAAATGGGATTTTAAATCCACTTCTGAATCTGCTGGCGAGGATGAAGATGAAGATAATAGCGAGACGAATATTCGAATTAAAACAAAACTTATTTTTTCAAGAGATGATGTTGCTTCTTATTGGTTTGCAGATGGCTCAGTAGAGCTACCAGTGGGAATCAACGTGGCGCCTAATTTAATGTTGAATGGTTTCAGTATAGGGTTTTATAACAATATGAGACGTAGAATGGATCCTAGCTATGCTAGTGCAAAAGTATCTCCTTCAGGATTTTCTTATGAACCCTCCCCTGGATCTTTTGGATTTAAAATGATGCTATTTGGATATTCTATAAAAAAGGAGTTTTTAAGGGCAGGTGCTGGATTAGAACTGAATATTAATAAATCAGGAGGCATCAATAGTATTTCACTTGTAGGACAACTTAGAGGATTAAATAAAGTGGATAATCCAAATTTTCCTTTTAAAAAGAAGCTATCTAAACAAGTCTATGAAAAAGACGCAGATGGCAACAATACTGTTAAAAAAGACAAAGGATTGAAAGTTGTTAAAAGAGATGAGAATGGAAAGAAAATCCAGAAAAAAGATGAAGATGGAAACCTTATGACAAATTCTAGTGGTAAACCTATTTATGAAATGCGAACACAAATAGAATCAAAACCGGTTAGAGAACAGTATGATCGTGTCACTAAAGGCGAAATTAGAGATGATCGATCACTATCAGAAAAAATAGCTCAAGAAGAAACGGGTACCGAATCTAATGATATCCAGTCTATGCCAGATGCTGATGGTGTAGATGCATACATTATAGGTCAAATTGATTTTCAAAATAGCGCATTTTACTCGTATTTAGACATATATGTAGATATAGCAAAAGGTATAATTATTGGAAAAGGTCGAGCAAAAAAAGCGGGTGAAGGTATTATGATAATTAATAAAGATGAATGGTATGCGCATCTAGGTAATCCTGTAAATAGGAATGGGTTTTCTGCTGGGTTTGGTGATTTAAGAGTGGATATTGGTGGTTATGCCATGATGGGACAAAATCTTCCTAAGGCTACTCCACCTCCATACAGAGTAGCCAATATTTTGGGAGATAAACTTAGAACTTTGGAAGCCGAACAAAATAGAAATGATCATAGTATTTCTGCCGGTCAAGGGGCCGCGTTTGGGGTTGGGTTAGAATTCGATACAGGGAATTTAAACTTTGGCCCTTTATATGCACGATTTACAGCCGGAATCGGATTTGATGCAATGATAAAAAAATATAATAACACGATGACCTGTAATGGTATATCTCCAATAGGTAGTAATGGTTTTTATGCTACAGGACAATTTTATGCCTATATGCAAGGAGAATTAGGAATAGGTTTCAAATTCTTTGGGGATTATAGAAGATTTCCAATTATAAAAGGTGGTGGTGCATTTTTAGGAAGGATGGGAGGCCCAAATCCGTTTTGGTTTCAAGCTAGATTTGCGGCAAATCTTAGCTTGTTAGGAGGAATGGTTAAAATAAAAGTTAATGAAGATATACAATATGGAGAGGTATGTAATCCAGTCCCGGATAATGGATTAAATATAGAAATAATATCAGATTTCACTCCTTCAGATAAAGATACAAATATAGACGTGTTTACATCACCCCAATTAGCATTGACTATGGCTGCTAATACACCTATAGAGTTACCAAATACAAATGATGAAATAAAGACATATAAAATAAAAGTCAAAACATTTACGATTACAGATAGTAATGGAAATAAGATTTTGGGGGAACAAAAATGGAATCCAGAAAATGATAGAGTAACTTTTGAGTCGATGGATATATTACCTCCTAATCAAGAACTTAAAGCTAAAGTAGAAGTTGTTTTACAAGAAAAAATTGATGGCATTTTTCGCACATTTAAGGTAAATGGAGAAGAGTATGTTGAAGAGAGAAATATAAATTTCACAACAGGAGATGCACCAAGTTATATTCCTTTAGAGAATATAGAATACGCTTATCCAGTGGTAGGTCAAAAATTGTTTTATAGAAATGAACACCCGACCGGATACTTAAAACTTAAAAAAGGACAAGATTATTTATTTGAAAATTCGCAATGGGAAACTAATGTAAAATACATTAATGTAGTAACAAATACTACAAAAGAAACTCAACTTCAATACAATAATACCAGTAATCAATTGTCTTACAATATCCCTAAGGTTGAAAAGAAAACAGACTACACTATCAAGATGGTCAGTGCGCCTAAAACGAATGTAAATACCAGTCAAGGGTTTTCAGGTAATGATTATAGTGTAAATAATTATAATAGTGAAGGCACAGCTATTAATGTTAGAAAAAATAAAGCACAAGCAGTTGTTAGAGAAGATAGTGAGATTGAACGATTGACCTATGATTTTAGCTCTAGTAATTATAACACGTTCCGAAACAAAATGCAGTCCATCAATATTAATAACAATTTTGTAGGTAAAGTATATGTTGATGCAGTTTATTTATCATCTACCATAGCAGCTCATGAAGAAGGGTTCGATGTCTTAGAATTAGAAGGAACTAAATACTCTGGCAATAAACCTTTAATAATAGCTAATTCTACTTTGGAAGATGAGTATTTTAAAAAAGATATTGCTCCCCTCTTATATAATAATTATCCAATTGCAGGAAAGTATAGTTTTAGTCGTGATACTAATGTTCTTGGCATTGCACCTTCAAAAGCAATTTCTGTAAGAACAAATTATCTCGCTAGTTTAAAAAACAATACAGATACAGAGTGGCGTCTAAGAAGCTTTCCTTACAAATACATGTTACCAAAAGCGTATAGAGATGATTATGAAGATATCATGGTTCGCATTAGCAATGACTATCATGATGGTGTTTTGAGTGGAGGAGATAATGCGCTACAATTTCTTGATAATAGATTTGGATTTATGAGAGAAGGTAAATACAAAACACGTCTTAGTTATGTATTGCCTGGAGGTATTCGCAAGTCATATGCAATGTTTGAATTTGAGTATTAGTTAATTTTAAGATGAAAAAAATAACGATATATTTAGTTTTTACTTTATTCTTAGGAGTACCTCAACTACTATTTTCTCAGCAAGAAACTGCTGAGATTAAGGTGTTGGCTCTTAAAAGAGGCAATCATATTAAGTTACGTTGGGGGCCTACATCTTCTATAGCATGGTTGAAATTAAACAAGTACGGATATGAGATAGAGCGAATTACAGTTAAAAAAAATGGAAAACTGATGCCTCCGTCTTATGAAAAAAAAATACTTGATACCGTGGCTCCAAAACCTTTAGAAGAATTTAAAGCATTGGCAGATACTAATAATTATGCCTTGGTTATAGCCCAATTGATATATGGTAAAAACAGTATTGAAGCCGTAGAAAATCCAATTCAGAATATTCTAAAAACAAAGAAAAGTGTTGATAATAAATATTCATATGTGTTATTGTCTGCAGATATGGATTTTGAGGCAGCCACAATGGCTGGTTTAGGATATATGGATACTAGTATTGAAAAAAATGTTGTATACCTGTATCGTGTAAAGAGTTTAGCTCCAAAAATTAAAATAAAAACTGGGCTAAAACTAATAGATGTTGAAAAAGAAGAAATATTACCAGCTCCAATAGATCTTTTTGCTTTACCAGAAGATAAAAAAATTACATTAACATGGGATAAGGAAATCTATAAGTCAATTTATACAGCATATCACCTTGAAAAATCTGAAGACGGCTTAAATTTCGATAGAATAAATGGAGATACCCCATATGTCAATTTTAATCATGAAGGATCATTAAATAAACAAATGTTCTTTACAGATAGTATTACCGAAAATTATAAAAAGTATTATTACAGACTTATAGGAATTTCTGCCTTTGGAGAAAAAAGTCCACCATCAAAAATATTATCTGCAAAAGGCATCTCAAAACTCACAACTACTCCTAAAGTTGTATCTCATAAAGTTGAATCTCTTGATCAGGTACTCTTGAATTGGGAATTTGACAAAGAAGCCGAAAAACAAATTAAAGGTTTTTCAATTGATTGGGCGTCAAAACATGATGGCCCATACACCACAATAAAAACGAATATTCCCAATCATACAAGATCCGCAACAATTCAAAAAGTAGAGGCTTCTAATTATTATAAAATTAATGCTCTTGGGATAAGTCATCAAAAAGCTACCTCGTTGATGCATTTTGTACAACCCATAGATTCAATACCACCACATGCGCCGGTTGACCTTACAGGCACTATAGATTCTTTGGGGATAGTTAATTTATCGTGGCAAGCTAATATTGAAAAAGACATATTGGGATACACGGTTTTTAGAGCAAACTTAAAGCAAGAAAATACGATACCTTCTAATGCTGAACTTATCACTACAAATAGCTTTACAGATACAATAAACATAGAAACATTAAATTCAAAAGTTTATTATCAAGTTATCGCTTTGGATAAGCGCTATAATCAATCAGATCGTTCTGAAAAATTAGAGTTGAAAAAACCTGATATAATAGCACCAACTCCACCTGTGTTTAAAGATTATAAAGTTACAGAAAAAGGAATTTCTTTACATTGGATCAATAGTAGTAGTGAAGATGTGATCTCTCATCATTTATACAGAAAAGAACTTGAAGAAGAAAATGATTGGCAACACATTTTTGAAACCGATACTATTGCACATTATACTGATAATACTATAAAATCGGGTACTAAATATCGATATGCAATCTTTGCAGTAGATGATAGCCAATTAAAATCTGAACCTTCTACCCCATTAACTATTACTGCTAATATGATGCACAGAAGTAATATTATAAAAGGGTTTAATGCTATAGCAGATAGAGAAACAAAAAATATAACCCTTTCATGGCGAAAAATGCCTGATCAAGTAGCAGAAATATTAGTGTATCGATCTAAAAATAAAGAAGCTCCCATGTTATGGAAACAAATACCGTCACATATTAATAAAATAGTAGATACAAGGATAAACCCTGACAACACCTATACCTATATTCTTAAAACCATTTTTGAAGGGTCAATACCCCAGACCGAAACAGTAGAAGTCATTTACTAGCAACGTACACCATCATGAGAAAAATAATCATACTACTAGTACTTATAACAGGAACAATCTCAAACATATCTGGTCAAGAAGGTATCACTTTAACCGAAGGTAATAAAGCTTATTATAAACTTACAGTTTCGGGAAACAGATCCTATTCTGATGGCCCTTGGTTTTTTGGCACCACAGTATGTGATAAAGGAATTAAAGAAATCCGTTTTCTTGATAAAAACAACCAGAAGGTTAAAACCGTTGGCACCAATGGAAAAACGGGTGTATTCTCGTATAATACCGGTGATCATGAATTTACAAAAGACCAATTCCCTATTCAAATTCATATAGATAGTGATTTTGTAGACAGGCTTTTATGTAAAGGGTTTGCTATTTATGATTTTCCTCAGAGTTGGTATACCGATGATTTTAGGAATAGAGGCATGGATGTTATAAAAGTAGAATATAATAGAGCGTGTTACCCCCAAGGGTATACTGGATTTTGGAGTCCGGATGGGAGAAATTATGGAGATATATTTTACTATCATGCTGCTTATGTTTATATGCGAGATCTTGAAGTGAAATCTGATCCCATAATAGAATTAAAAACCCCAAGCGAACCTTTATACTTAGGAGATGATGAATATATAACCGTTGCGGTTCCTGATAGTTTTATAGAGAATTATTCCTACTATTGGAAATACAAAGTAGGTAATGACCGTCATAGATCGATTTCATCGCGATATGTCAATGTAGAAAATGGTAAAAAAGTACTACGCATAAAAGGAAAAGAATTTTTAACCCCTGCCGCATATGGTAAAAGAGTAAGATTAGAATTAGATGCAGGTTGCGGAGTTTCAAATCCTATATCTTTTACTTATTATCCATCTGCTCCACACGTTACAAAAATTGAAACTGTTGACCCTATTTGTTATAGAGGCGATGGTGAAGTTAAAATATCCTTTAGTAGAAACCTGAATAATTCAGTACAAGAAAAGTTAACCATCAATCTTACCAATAGTTTAGGCGTAATACATTCCAGTGGTATTCATACTTCTTTCACACAAGATAATAATAAATACAGCTATACATTTACAGGAGTAAAAGCTGGAGAATATAACATAGAGTTTGCAGGAGGAAATATGACAATCGGAGGCCAGATACTAAGTACAGTAGTTAGAGATCCTAAAGATCCGATAAATATTGTAGATCCTACACAAGTTCTTTTTAGCACTAATATTAAAGATTCTAGCTGTAATGATGGTGATGATGATCCTGATAATAATAATGACGGAAAAATTACCATTACTGCAGAAGGAGGTCGTGATGGTGTTTATCAATACTCGATTCAAAGTGTAAGTAATACGAATCTTTTGAGTTGGTATAACTTTGAAAATAATGATAGTCACATAGTCGAAAATCTTCAACCTGATCTTTATAAAATTCGGGTACGAAAAAAAGTTGGAAACATCTATTGTAACGGATATCTTAAAGATGATGTTTCTGCAATAATTGCAATAAACTTCATCAAAGAGCCTACCACAACCTTAAAGGTGGATAATGTGTTTTATAAAGAACCCACTGCATTTGGTTTTGAAGATGGTAAAATTAGATATCTAATAACAGGAGGGACTCCTTTTGATGATGGAACATATACATATGAATGGAAAGATTCACAAGGAACTGTTCTAAACACTGTACACACCGAATTTCTGCCCGATGACGAAGGATCTGTAATCACTCTTCATTCTATTGGAGCCGACATATATACACTAAAGGTTACAGATAAAAATTATAATGAAGCTACATATACGACAGGCTGTTTTGAAGAAAACATAACATTCAACTTAAAACAACCCAACCCTATTAAAGTAGCTTTTGAAATTGTAAATCCTATTTCATGTAATATAAATAATGAATATAATAATGGTAGGGATTTTGAACCACCTTTAAATATTCCAGATCAGTTTCAGGATGGTGAACTTGTGGCTCATGTTACTGGAGGAGTTCGTTATAACACAGATGCTATTGTTAGCCCAACGATCAATGTACCTCGTAACCAAAAAGGAAATCAGCTTCCATACTATTATCATTGGAAAAAGAAAATAAATAATGTCTGGACAGAAATACCAGTAAACGATAGTATAATTAATCATCAAAGTTTTGGAGATTATGCGCTAAACATTACGGATAAAAATGGAATTGTATTAGGAAACTATATTTCTATAAAAAATAGTGATGATGAATTAGAATACATCTTGGCTACAGCTATAGATAGTACAATGTATTTAACACAACCAACTAAACTAGAGATCACTTTTGAAAAAACTATTATAAGTTGCTTTAGTGGCGCCGATGCTACTGCCAGAGCAATAGTAAAAGGAGGTACACCACCATATTCTTATTATTGGAGCAACGGAGCAAATAGTGCCTTTGCCAATAACTTAAAAGCAGGTAAGCATTCAATTTATGTTACAGACAGTAAAGGCTGCACAATTGAAGGCATTATTAGCATTGACCAACCTAATGGATTAGAAATCCAACCTATAAATATTACAGAGCCTACTTGTCATCAAGGTAACAATGGAAGTATACAGATAACAGTAAAAGGAGGCAACCCTCCATATAGCTACTTGTGGAATACAGGTAACACTTCTACCGAAATAAAAGACTTAACAGCGGGTACATATATTTTGCAGGTCACAGATAGTAAAGGGTGTAAAGCATTTTATGAGAAAGTTGTAAAAGACCCTGAACCTATAGTCATCAACTTAAACGAGAAAAAATCTCTATGTGATGGACAAACCTTATCTCTGGATGTTACAATCAATGACCCTAAGGCTACTTATTCATGGTCTGCCAACAATGGGTTTACAAGTAACAGTGGTACAATACTGATTGATCAAACTGGATTATACACAGCTACAGTAACCAATGGTCTAGGATGTAGTAACCAGGCAACCATTAAAGTAGTTGTTTTTGATACTGCAATCGATGCCCATTATTTAATCGCTACACAAGCTTATGTAGATCAGGAAGTGACTCTGATTAATATTAGTGATCCAGTTGGAGAAAAAGTGGAATGGAGTATCTCTGAAGAGGTTAATATAATTAAAGAAGATAAAAACGAACTTACTGTAATCTTTGATAAAGAAGGTACTTATGAAATTAATTTACGATCTCACATGGGAGATTGTTTTGAAGATTTTGCTAAAAAAATCATAGTACAACCGGCCATAGAGACCTACAAACCGTCTGATAACGATAGCTTTATAAAAGAATTCATCCTATTTCCTAATCCCAACACAGGAGCATTTCAATCTAAAATAGCATTAGAAAAAGCTTCTGATATTTCGGTTAAGATCATTAATCTATCCTCTGGAGCTGTTCTCAGTGAAAAAATAGGACAAAATAATACAGACTTCTTATTAGACTATTCTGTTTCATTTCCTTCGGGAGTATATTTAGTACTTCTAGAAACCCCTCAAGGATCATCAAGGCGAAAACTTGTAATCGAATAGACTAGTTCAAAAAAAACAGAACCCAAAAGAACATGAAAAAAATAGGTCATATTCTACTCTTACTATTGTTTTGGTCTTGTCTTAAGGAAGAAGCTGTACCTGTACTGGCAGATTTTGAATATAAGGTTCTTGAAAACGACTATTCTATTCCGGTAAGTGTCATTTTCTTTAATAGAACAGAAGGGGCAGATCAATATGAGTGGCGTTTTGAAGGAGCAAATCTTTCAAGATCTATAGATAGAAACCCGGGTATCATTAAATTCAATACAAAAGGAATCTATACAATAACACTTACTGCTACTAATATAGATGGTTCTGAAGACACCAAAGCCTTAGGTATTAAAATTGACAACCCGGTAACAATTGATTTTACGGCCACTAGCTTGATCAATACTTTTTCTCCTGCCACCTATACTATTAAAAACTTATCCCAGGGAGCAGATACCTATACATGGATATTTGAAGGAGGCACTCCGTCAAGTTCTACTGATCAAGATCCCGGAGAGGTCGTATTTAAAGAACCAGGAGAGCACATCATATCATTAGAGATTAGTAATGGTAGAGAAACCTATATAAAAAGCACATCTATTAAGGTAGCACCATACCTAATTACTGACTTTGATTACACCATTGCTTTTGAAGATGATGATTATCAAATACCCGCAAAAGTTAATTTCAAAAACACATCGATTAGTGCAACCGACTATACATGGAATATTGAAGGTGCGGATATCACCACTTCAAAAGACAAAGATATAGAGGTAGTATTTAATACCGTTGGTGAACAAAAAATTACCCTTACAGCCACTAACGGTAAAGAAAGTAACACAACAACTCAAAGGATTACATTGTATAAGAATACTAATTTACGAGAGTTTAAAAATGTAAAGTTGGGAATCAATACAGCCCATAAAAATAATACTATAGGTAGTTTTTTCAGTATTTCAACACGAGAAGTGTATACCAAGCAACAAATAACCCCAGAGATTAGCAAAACAATCGACTTAGTTTTTTATGGATTAAACAGCACATATCAAAGAAATCAATTTGTAAGCCCTAACAAACTATCTGGTACTCCATTTGACGATATCCGGGACCCAAAAACAACTGTATTTATAAATACACAAGAATTATGTGGTTGTTCAGCTTCATTAACAGATAAACAGTTTGATGAAATGAAAGATGATACGCTACTTAGAAATCTTACTATTGACACAGATGACAATCTATATTTTGATAATTCTACTACCCCTAGAATTATACTATTTAAAACACAAGAAGGTAAAAAAGGGGCTATTAAAATTAAGGAGTTCAGAAAAGATGGAGAAAATTCATACATCCTGGCAGATATAAAAACACAGAAAAAAATAAGATAAGCACCTGAAAATATGAGCCATAACTACAATAATACAAATAGAAAATGTTGAATAGCAAATTCTATACATGTACTGAGCTAAGTCGAAGGATAACCCCAAAAAAAGCAATAACGGAACTGATGAAAGAAAAAATCACACCTTGTTTAGTGATATCATTGTTTTTAATAACATCTATATATGCACAAATATTACCGGTTCAATCTACTACACAGTTAATACCGCCTTATAGTTTAAAATTATCAGATTATAGTACTGCTACTTTAGACAAAATATTTCTAAATATCGTATTAATTGATGTTCTCGAACCTACTATACAGGTTAGACTTAAGATGTTTATAGAAAATAGTGCCGGATTATCTATACAGAGCAGAGACCTGGTTACAGGAGCATCTCCAATTACCTTAGAAGGTGGAATTCCGACAAGATTAGGTAATCTCGATTTACAACCTTATTTCGAATTGAATAACTTGCAAGGAATTACTCCACAACAATACAACACTACTTTACCCGAGGGTTTATATCGTTTCTGCTTCGAAGTTTATGATATTATATCAGGTAAGAAAATATCCAGAAAAGATTGTACTACAGTATACCTTGTACTTAATGATCCTCCTTTACTAAATTTGCCTTCACGAGGAGAACAAGTGGTTGTCAAGAACCCGCAAAATATATTTTTCACATGGACTCCCAGACATCTTAATGCAACCAACGTAGAATATGAATTTACCCTAAAGGAATTATGGGATCGAAATACAAATCCACAAACCGACTTTTTAAAAAGTCCTCCCCTATTTGAAACCACAACTCGTGCCACAGCATTATTATATGGACCTGGAGAAACACAACTCTTACCAAATAAAACATACGGCTGGCGAGTTAGAGCTTATGTAAGCGATGGGATTAGTAAAACTTCTGTATTTAAGAATGATGGTTATAGTGAAATCTATCATTTTACATATAACGATACTTGCGAAGAACCTAAATATATATTAGCAGAATCAGAAGGTATGACCAAGGAAAGTATTACCTGGGAAGTTTCAGATCATATACAGTACCAAGCTGAATATCGAAAAAAAGGGTCAGAAAATGATTGGTTCAAAGGAAATACTACGGTAGGTACAATAACGATATATGATCTCGAACCAGGTACTACTTATGAATACAGGATTGGAGGGCAATGTATAAATAATGGCCCTTATGTATATTCAGCAATTTCAGAATTTACCACCAGTATAGCCGCTGTGGATAATATGGTTTCTAATTACAACTGTGGTATAGCACCAGATATAAAAATCACTAATCAAGAGCCTCTTTCAACATTAGATCCAGGCAAAGGTTTTACAGCAGGAGACTTTGATGTAACCTTAGAAGAAGTGAGCGGTGGTAATGGCGTTTTTAGCGGCAAGGGATACATCACGGTACCTTATATGAGAGATGCAAAAATTATGGTTGACTTTAATAATGTCAGAATCAATACTGAATACCAATTAATTGATGGTGTTGTCAATACTAGTAAATAGTGCCATTAGTATGACGATATCTTTTTACACACTTGTATGGGTGCATTTAAATGGGATAAAAAAATAGTGACGATTTGAAAAAGATATTCCTATTTTTAATGTTTCCTATATTTTCTTTTTCGCAAAATATAGATAACCAGTCTATTACTAATATTATAAAGAGTAAACCAGTCGAAATAAACGGTCAAATCTCTGCTAATAGTATATATTATAATGCAAATAAGAACTCAGGTAGAAGTCCATTTACCTATTTTCTTCAAGGAATGCTTAATGTAAGTATATATAGTTTTTCAATGCCTATAGAATATAGTTTTTCTAATCAGGGAGAAAACCTGGATTACAAACTCCCTTTCGAATATAATTCACTTAGTCTACATCCAACATACAAATGGGTAACTGCACATATCGGAACAGTAAATATGAGTTTTTCTCCATATACTATGAACGGTCATCAGTTTGTAGGAGGAGGTGTTGATTTAACTCCTTCAAAATCTCTAACGATTAACGCTATGAGCGGTGAACTTCGAAAAGCAATCCATGATGATGGTAATCCCAGAACAACTCCGTCGTATAGTCGTATGGGATATGGTATTAAAGCACAACTTAAGAAAGGAAAATATAGTCTTGGAGTTACAGGTTTTTATGCAAAAGATGATGAAAACTCTATTGACTTTATCCCAGAGGCCAGAAATATACTGCCTAAAGAGAATTTAGTCCTTAGTATTGAAGGTGAAATAAAAATGGGAAAAAACTATACATTACAAACAGAATATGCTTCTACTGCAATATCACAAGATATAAGGGCTACCCCCTTAAAAACAAATGACTTTTCTCTTACAGGAGTCTTTTTTAATAATCGTATCTCTACAGAATATCATAATGCGATCAAAACTCGTTTTGGATATACTCAAAAATCAATCAATCTGGGGATAGGTTATGAACGTATCGATCCCGGATATGAAACATTAGGGGCGTACTTTTTTAATAATGATTTTGAAAACATAACCCTTGACCTTGCTAACACATTTTTCAAAAACAAATTATCACTTTCTTTAAATATTGGTTATCAAAGAGATAACTTAAACAACGCAAAAGCAAACAGTACAAATCGCACCATAGGATCAATCAATGCACAAGCTACCTTATCAGAAAGATTAAGTCTTACAGGGTCATTTTCTAATTTCACAACCTATACCAATACCCGTCCTAATCAGTTTGATGATGTAAATGATGCTGATGTATTAGATGAGCAAGTAGAAGAATTAAACTATAGACAATTATCCAGGAACGCTACTGTATCGATGAATTATATACTTTCTAATAAGAAGACATCAATTCAAAATCTAGCAGTGAATTATGTCTTAAATGATGTAGCAAATGAGCAGGATGGAAATGTAAGAATCGGAGACGTTTCAAGTTTTCATAATTTAAGCTGTGCGCATAGCATAAATATTCCTAAAAATAACATTTCGATAAGTACAGCAATCAATGCAACCTATAATACTGTAGGTAGAGAAGAATCTACGACTTGGGGGCCAACGCTAAGCATCGGCAAACGTTTTTTTAATAAAACCTTAACCTCTCGCCTGGGAGGATCATACAACCAATCCAGCGGAATATCAGGAAACTCAAAAATCACTAATTTTAGACTCAATCTTGGGTATGTAGCATTCGAAAAGCACAATTTTAGTTTAAACGCAATACAATTATTTAAGTCTGTGGATCAAAAAGATAATTTTAATGAGTTTACAGTCACTTTTGGATATCACTATGCTTTTGGATTTAAAAAACCAAAAATTAAAATCAATAGAAAAGAAAGAAATCGTAGTGATTCTATTAAGATAAGATATAAGCAATATTTTTTTGAAGGACTTCCTAAAGAGATCACTCCAAACTTAACCTTAATCCCAGAAAAAGAAGGATTTGCTCATCTAATCAAAGGAAAAAAACAAAGACTTAGCACACTTACCAATCAGTTGATTGAAACTCAGGAAAAAGATAAAAAAGTATATAAAGAAGTGGCCTTAAGTTATCTTAAGGAAATGGACTCCTATTTTGATTTTATAGATTTTTATAATCAAAAATTGTATGAATCTTATCTAAAACTGGTAGAAGAAGCTCAACAAATAGATAGACAAATCAGAGATGAATACATAATTTTAAGCGCAAAAATTAATAGCGCTGATGACAAAGATCCAGAAGATTTAATACAACAAACCATATTGCAAAAAAGATATGAAGCTCATAAAGAGCTGTTAAACTCCTTAATATCATGGAATCTTAAACTTGAGCATATCAAACATCCCAAAGAAGAAATGAGGAATTTTAAAAAAAATTACGCTGCTAAAGTGTTTGAAATGTTTCAAACAGATCGTTCTGATACAGAGATTGTAAAATATATAGAAATACGTCTTGCTGACAGGTTTCACAAAATGCTTTAGTATCGTATACCTATTTTATCTAACTTTATTGCTGATAGCTATCCTTTTATATTAAAAAAACACCATACTATATTCTTTGTATAATTCTTGTGTATAATTGATTAAAAATGAAAAAGTACCTGACACTATTATTCTTATTTTTTTCAGTAGTAGGGTTTGCAAAACTGAAAATTGCTACGGACACTATATCTTTTTGGAAAGTTTATAATGGAGGGAAACTTATAAAAGAAGGTGATATTTTTAGTAAAAATTCCAAGATCATTTTAAAGAAAGGAAAAATTAGAGCTATTGACACATTAAATGTAAAATACTTTGATGATACTCCTTGTCATGATTGCAATGGAAGTTTAACAATCAAGACTAAAAATGAAATGGAAATCAAAAAAATTGAAAATCTAAAAAGCAATTATGATTTCGATATAAAAACTACTGATGTACAAGTTTTAGCGTTTAAGAACAAAAGCTCTATTTTGAAATTTTATTATCGAGAAGATGATTCTCAAAATGAAATTTTATTATTTGAAATTGAAATAAAATAAAACTATATGTAACAAAGAACTGAGTTAAAAAGCAAGTCTTTTTAGTTTAATCTTGAAATATAATTTTCATCATAAGGCAATCCACTTTTTGCTATTGCAAAAGCCTGTTTCAATAACTTATTTGATACTGCAATTAA
>NZ_OMPF01000033.1:0-15621 GCF_900312735.1 Aquimarina sp. AU119
TGCCAAATGGTTTTGAAATTAGTTTTTCTATTTGTCAATATCGTTTGTTTTTATGTTGCCTAACGTTTAATATATGTGTCGTAGCAGGACAAAATGTTACCGTGCTTTTCGATTTTTCTGCGCATTGGTTGCTAACTTTTACTTTTTGCAAGCATTGCGCCTTACCAAATATACAAGAACCTCTCGATTTATCACTTAGCTGCTATGATCACATATATGGTGTTACAGTACGTTTTTTGTTTCTAAAATGCGTTGTGCTGCAGTTTTTGCTTCGTTCACATAACCGCTATTTTTATGTGCTATACTTTTCAATTCCGATTCAGGTTTTGATTGGAACTTTCGTTGATAACTCTCAATCAGTTTTTCCGTTTCTACATTCTTATTTATGAGATCCTGTTCCGTCAACTTTTTTTCGGGAAACATTTTGTTTAGTTGCTTTTTATTTAAAACAAGAAATATAATTAATAAAGCCAAAAACATTGGATTGAAATTAATGGGGCCAATGCCGAATACAATATTCCAATAATAAATATCAATTAAGTTTATAATTCCAAGTATCAACGACAATACGAATACATAAACAAACAGTTTTTTATTCTTAAAATAAAGTATTATTGAAATTCCAATTAAAGTAATTCCTAAATAGTGTTTATAATTCATTATGTATTCATTCAGGAATTTAGCTCCAATAGAGTAGAGTAGTAGAAGTATACAAATTAGTAATGGAATTACGTCTTTTTTAATCATATGTGCTGTAACGGTTAATATATGTGTCGTAGCAAGGTAAAAGTAAGCCTAAACCAATCGATCAATCTGCGCATTTTTATTTCTTATTCAATTTATAAAAATCTAGCGCCATTGCAAAAAGGAAATGACCTTTCGATCTAGCACTAAACTTTGCTCTGATTTTATATATAATGTTAGCGGTTTTTATTTTAATGGTAGATACTAGTAATAGCTCCACCTACTATATAGTGAAATTTTACTTTCCATCGGTTTTGCTCAAACCTTAATACATATGTAACATCTTCTGACTTTTTCAAATAATGTGTCGATATGGTTATTGCTCCATAATCTTTGTTATTTGAGAAAATAGGTGTTGAGATCCCGTAGTAAACTTTGTTTCCGGGTTTTTCATTCCGTAATATAGAACGACATTCTTTTTTAGAAATGTACTTAGCTTTAGATATTTTAAAGTCTGTCCAATTAATTATTTCTTTATTTTTAGGCAGATTGGTCATTAAATTCAACGGAAACTCTGAATCAAATCTTAAAAGTTCAATTTTTTCATGATTCTGTAATTCATAGTCATTATTCGTTAGAATAAAGCTTTTGTCTAATATATTATAATAACTATCTCCTTTTGGTAAAACTTGTTCCAAAACTTGATTGGTAAAATTTTCAAGTTCATTGTTTTGACAATTTACGTTGGGACTTATAAACAAGAATGTAATAAAAAATAATCGTTCCATACTTTTAGATATTACCGCTAACGTGTTTGTGTATGGTGCGTTTGCTTGCTGAAGGCGGCATATGCAATATACAAACTGTTGTGTGCTGTTTTTTAGTATGTTATAGAATCTTTTGCAGTCCCATCATCATATAAAATCCATTTTTCTAAACTTCCATTTTCTTTGTAATATTTTAATGTATCTTGATAGTAATCATTCCTTACATTTCCTTCAATTTTTTTAACTCCAGAATCGTAGTATATAGTAAAATCTCCATGATGCTTATTATTTACTTTTTTTGATCTCTCAATAACAACTCCGTTTTCATTATACATTATTAGATCACCATTTGCTTTAAAATTATTGAACTCGACTTCAACTTTTAATTTTCCATTTAGGTAATATCGAAATTCCTTTCCAGTTATATTATCTGTTATAGAATCAAAATCGATCAATTGCAATTTTTTAATATTTCCATTTTCATAAAATGTCTTGCTTGTATCACATTTTTTTCCGTACCAATATTTGTCAGATGATTTTAAGTTGCCATTTTCATAGTATTCTTTGGCTATGCCATGGAGTTCTCCATTTTTTATAAAATTTTTTTCTTCGAGATTCCCATTTTTAAAATAAATTATGCCTTCTCCAATTTGTTCACCCATTTCCCAATAAGAAACACTCTTTAATTTACCGTTTTCCCAATAGTTTTCTCTTTTTCCGTGTTCTATTCCATCTTTAAGTTCAATTTTTTGTCTTAATGAGCCATCTTCCTTTCTATATTTTTTCCATAGACCCTGCTCAAGATTATTTTCTATAACTCCTTCTTTGGTTAGAATTCCATTATTAGAATAATAACCTTTATAGTATCCGTTTTCATATTTTGATTCTATGACAGAGTCTGCTTTTCTCAGTACTGTTTTGATTAGTTTATCAGAATCTTTGTCGTAAAATTTTTCGGTCCTATTTGGAAAACTATCAATTACCTCAATTTCGCCGAATCGATTTCCATTATCAAAAAAGTATGTTAGTTTGCCTTGCTTATATTTAAAATTCGAATTCGTAATCACTTTTTGCCAATACCCTTTTTTACCTTTTTCTTTATAAAAAATATAATTAGCATTTCTATACTTAGTATCATTAATGTCTGTGGAACAGGAAAATGTTAATAGAAGAGAAATGAATGAGATAAATATTACTAAACTCCTTTTTTTCTGTTTCATTTATATTTTAAGTATCTGTTTCAATTACACACAACGTCCCTTGTATGTTGCGTTTGCTTGTCGAAGGCAGCATATGCAATATACAAACAAACTGTTGTACAACGTTTTTTATATTAATAAACTTCTTTCAAATTTATTCAAATGCGGTTTTAGAGATTTTATTGATTTTTTTCCTAAGTAAATGATTCTTAACCAGTTTTTATCATTCAAAACTGCTTGATTATTATGATCATTATTATCTGGTGATTCGTATTCAGAAAGCAATTTGTGCCATTCGGAAATCACTTCATATTCTGCTTTTGTCACCAATTCAGATTTTATGTGGTTCTCATATCCATCGGATAAATCCAAATCATCAAAGTAGGAGCAAATAAATTCAATAAAGGAATAGTATGGATTTGTGTTATTTAAATCAAGCCAAGTCTTTTTTTGATATTCTAAATTGGTTAAATCTTTCATCATTAAAACCCAATTCCTTCGCCAAGTTTCCCTATTTAATTTCAAGGTGTTTATTTCCATATTTTTGGGAACATCTTTTCTATAAAGAAACCCCCATAATTTCCCATCTGGTGTTTTGCTTTTATACTTAAATTTTACATAAGGTCTTGCTCCATCCATTGGAGAAAACTCTTCTCTCAAATACCCTCTTTCTTCTCTGCTCAACTCTCTTACACTACCATCTTCTTCCACATGTACATATTCAAATTCAGAATCGGGTGTTATTTCTATTTCCAATTCGTTTTCAGAGCTTAAATCTGATTTTTCAATTTGATTGCTATCCAAATTGTTCTTTTTTTTCTTTAAAAAATTGAGTATTCTCATTTTGGTTAAATGTTGTTATACAACTTTTTATTTACTTAATAGGGATTTCATTTTTTCATTAAAAATTAAAGTAATTTCATCCCATTTCATATCAATTTCGGTCATACTACAATCTCCTCCCAAATAGACAATTGCAACTTTTTTATTCAAAATTGTATCCATTCCAACTCCATAAATAGGTGCAATTCCACCAGATGTTTTTACTAAAGCGTATTTTTTTGATTTATAGAACTCAGATGATATGTGTTCAATGCGTCTTTTCAGTTCAGATGTTTCATTTTTATTCAGTCTTAACTCTTTACTGTTAGCATATGAATCCATACAGGAATAGATAGTATTTAATTCAGATTTAAGTTTCTTTTTTAAATTCTGTATTAAATCATTTTCCTCTAAATTCGAAATAGGATTTTTGATTATGTGAAACACCTGATTATCTCCAGCATCGATTTTATTTAATTCAGTCAAGAGTTTATTTTCTTGCGCATTTATGACAATAGAACAGAATAAAATTAAAAATGTTATTAGAGTCTTTTTCATATGTTGTACAGCGTTTTTTATTCAGTTTTCAACTTACTAAACTTTATTTCAATTTTTCCATTTCCATCTACGTCCAGATAGTCAATATATTTGTCCGTAAAATACGCTCTTTCACCAACTATTGGAATTGAATCTTGATATTCAAACTGGATAGAGTCTTTTTTTATCTGTGCTTTTCCTTTCCATATTTTCGATGTTCCAATTCCACGAGATTGATATTCAAATGTACTATCCTTATATATTGTCAGATGTATCCATCCAAGAGGAGCTTCCCTGTCCGCATAGAGAATAATGTTTTCCATATCAGGTTTTCCAGAGCAAGAAGCTAAGGTTATTAAAACTCCAATTATAATTACAAGTTTTTGCATATTTATAATGAGGTACAACGGTTAGTGTAAGGTATCGTAGCTGACGATAGGAAGCTATGCACTTTACACATTGTTATGCTTATTTTTCTGTTTGTATTACGATTCCTCCAAATCTGGCTTCTGTAGCAATAAAGCGCTTTCCTTCAATAAAACAAAGCTTTTGCCATTGGCTAGTATCTTCTTTAACTATCTCGCCGTCTTTTTTGTAGGTTATTCTTAGACCACCAGACATTCCAATATTTGAAAAAGAAAGTTCAAGGCCACTTTCATCTGTGATTTTTTTTGCAGAACAGTTGCTACATATATATTTAGGGTATCTTGGATAATAAGAAACTGGACTCTTACAATTTGAACAGAATTGCTTGTATTCTTTTGGCTTTACACTGTCACGTTCATAAAAATGATTTTCCCACTGTTGTATTTTATTGTACTCATCAAAAGAGAAATCGTGATTTTTTCTAAGTTCATTAAAAAACTCAACAACAAACTTTTTAAGCAGCTGATTAGATTTTGAACCATCTCTTTTACTATTAAAAGTTGAGTGATTTAAAAACCACATTTTATCAGTAAGAAATTCGGAAACAAAATCCTGTATTGAACTAAATGATTTTTCGAGAGAATAATTAAGAGAATTCCACTCTAAGTCATATCTAAAACTTACTGACACTTTTAGCAATTGAAAAACTGAATCACTATAGATAAGTTTGAAAATATCCTCCGAGTTGTAGTATTCTAGTATAATATCTCCATCTTCTAATTTATCTAGTTCTAGTGCAAGGAATTCTTTAAGAGTTGGCATTGCATCAAGTTCGGCTTTTCTTTTCTCTAGTTCTTCTTTTTCTCTGTAAAGTCTCTCAAGTGCTGTTTCTCTTTTTTCTTTTTGAAACGCTATTCCTTTTCCAGAAGAAAGAGTTTTACCTGAAGATAAATCCATTAACTCCTCCTTAATTGAATCAGAATCTCTCTCTTCATTGTGGACTCTGGTCGTAACTAATTTGTATTTACCATCTTTACTTATCAATTCATTAGGTTCATAAGAAAAGAATTTGGACCATTTCTCTCGGGGTAATATGTCACCATTATTGGGGTCAATAATGTATTCTTTGGTTGGAATTATTCTGCTTCCAAATCCGGTATCTTTCCAATTTGATTCATTCTCGTCACTTGTCGAAATAACAAGTAATCCAGATTCAAAATCAATAAATGACTGAGAAATTTTCCATCCAAGTTCTGGTACCAATACGAAATTACCGAATTCACACTTTCGTTTTTTCAATATGGTGCTTTTTAGGACTTTCATTTAATTAAGCATAAAGGTTAATATATGTGTCGTAGCTGGGCAAAATGTTACCTAGCTTTTCGATTTTTCTGCGCATTGGTTGCTAACTTTTACTTTTTGCAAGCATTGCGCCTTACCAAATATACAAGAACCTCTCGATTTATCACTTTGCTGCTATCATCACATATATAGTGTTGTCGATTGTTTTAATTTTAAAAATTAGTAGTTTTTTCAAGTAGTAAGGCTACTCCTTCAGTCAAGGTCGTCATTTCTCCTTTTAACCATCCATCACAAAATTCCTTTTTTGAGTATTTAATTTTTCCGTGAGCAGGATCCGCAATCGAAACAGAATCTAGATTTACTTCATATACCACTACATAATGATTACTATTCCAATGAACTATTGCTGGTAATGGTGCTTCATTTACTAATTGCTCAAAAGAAATTTTTACCCCAAGGTTTTTTAATCCGATACTTTCGGCAGCTTCGCTTAAACCAAGTAATGAGGTTCCATTACTTTCCATTCCTGATAATTTTTCCAATTCATTTATTTCAACATCTTTACCATAATATTGACTAATCATTTTTAAACAAACTGGTCCACATTGAACAGGAGTTTCCTGAAGTAGTATTGGGAAATCTTTATTTTTTACCGAGTTATTGCAACCTAATAGAGTTGTAATTATTAATAGAAAGAGTAATAGTTTAATTCTCATTTTGACTGATAATTATCGACAACGGTTGAAATAAAAAGTCGTTTTAATGCTTTTTATTTTTTGTTATAACTTGTTTTCCCTTTTCTATATCTATCGAAAATTTCAATAATTGGAAGGTCGTCTTTTTCCCAACAAATTATTTTAACCAATTCATGTATAGATGCTCCCCCCATATTTGAATGATCCATGTCAGCTCCTCTCAATAAGAGTAAATTCACTATTTCGATGTCATAAGGTTTAATTTCAAATACTAAACGTAGTGGAGTATCTCCTTCATTACTTACAGTATTAATTTCTGCGCCCGCGTCAAGTAAGCATTTAGCTACTTTTTTATTTTTCGTTCTTGCTGCGTAATGTAGCGGTGAATATCCATAGCAATCTATACCGTTTATATCAACCCCATTTTTAATTAAATGAGTAATCATCTCTATTTTGGGTTCTAAAGTAACGGATACTAATGCCCTATGAAGTAAATTCCAACGCTCTTTCTCAGTAACGCTATGAATATCATATCCATTTTGGATTAGGAAATCAAATTTTTCAATATCTCCCAGAAACATAGCTCTTGAAATTTCTCTACTCATTATCTTGAATTAGTTATAACGTCTCGTATAAGAAACGTAGGGCAGTTGATAAGCAATACGTTTCGGGTTGGTACTAAGCCAAATATAAATATTTTGCTTTTATCATTTTTCGTAAATGCCAAATTTTATATTTGGCGACTTTGCAAATAGACACAGACCTTACGATTAAGCACAAAAGCCTAATGTTTTCTTATACAATGTTAGCAAACGTTTTTATTTACTTAATGGGTCTGATTGTTTATAACATTCCTTTATCTGATTATTGGTCAATAGATAAATCTGGGCAAAGGCCGACTTTTTATCGGAATATCCTGAAATATCTTCTTTATTCTCCTTTATCCATTTAATAGCCACATCTACAATCCTCTTATTTGCTTTGATATGCCCATAATCGCCGGTAATACTGGTTACCATTGCGGGTAGCTCTAATCTAGGCTCGGGTGCGAAAATAATTTGTGAAAGTTTTCCTCGAAATTCTCGTATTTCATTGCTCCAACCTTCAAATGCTTTTGGCATATATTTCTGATCAATGCTGTGTCTACCTTCATGTGCAAGCATGGAAGCTTCAGTTCTATATTGCTCGTATTTAGACAAGAATGCTAATTTTAAATCCTTTCCTGATAATCCTTTTGAGACAAGGTCGCTATATAAATCATTAATAGCATCGAATCTTAATTTTTTAGCTAAACCCTTTGACACTTCTAACCGATTTTCAGTGGAATTATTCAAAAACTCATTGATTACTTTTTCTGTCTTAGTCCGTTCAATAGAATCTGTAACCATTTTCCAAGCATTGATAGGTTCACTCAAGTACGCCTCCCTTACCCGTATTATCTCATTATCCGTAGCCCATCCACCAATAGCTTTATGTTCCCAAAACCAGCTTGAAAAACCATTTGAAACCATCATGTCTATTTGAGTATAAGTAAATTCAGGCTTATAACCATATTGTTCCACTTTTGCTCTTTCTTGATTTACTATGTGACCAAGCGCTAAAACATAACCACTATAATTTCCAGTTCCACCTGTAAAACCTCTAGCCCCATAATGTTCTTCGGTTTCTTTTAAAAAATCATCTTCGCTATATTCATTCTGTGCTGTAAATGAGAGTTTATCCCAAAGTTCTTTTCTTTTATTACTTAACCATTCTATATAGATAGTTTCTTCTTCTTGCCCAATAGCAATCAAGCGATAATATTCATTGGTCTTTTTTTCAACTTCATCCAGAAATTGTGCGTATGTAATTACATCTCTTGTTTTTGAATTGTAGCCCGTTTCATAATTATTATTGATATAAGCCGGTATAAATTCATAAAACCTCGATGATGATAGCGCATCAATTAACACTTCCTGATTTGAAACAGATAATTTATTTCCGTTCCAATTTTTACAAACTTGATGTAGCTTACTAGCCGAGCTTTTTAAATATGGACTAACCTGTTGGATATCATGAATTTGAAAATAAGATTGCCACGCTTTTATTATATTATCACCATCATTATTTAATAAAGCAATACCTAGTAAGAGTTTAGAAGGGACAGGTAAACCCGCATCAGTTTCTAAAGTCTTAGAAAGTAATTCAGTAGTTTTCGTTAGTAAGCTTGAATCGATTGACGCCCTGATAATTAGTTGATCTACCGAATAAGTGTATACTACATTTGCATATTCGGTATTTGCTTTATTTACTTCATTTTCTGATTGTGCAAACGCTCTAGCTTTTAATGCAGCATGTAACGCATCATTGAAATGTTGTGATTCTCTTTCAATTCTACTGATAAGCATCCAAGTTTGGTGTTTTTCACTGCCAATGGAATCAGCTTTTAGTAATCTTTCTTTTGCTAAAGCATAATTTTGATAATATTTCCAGTCCTGGAGTGCCAATCTTCTTAATGCTTTACACTTTTGTTCATCCTGAATCATATTGCTGGTTAGGATAGATTCTAATATGACATGTGACGCTTTCAAGTTGAAATGGTCATAAGCTGCATCCGAAGATGCTATTGTATTCTCTTGTCCCTTAGTTGTCGAATGTATTGAAAATAAGAGTGCTAAAAAGAGTAATCGCCTCATCTTGGTTTTATTTTTTATGTTCTATGAACAATTAGATGACCAAATTAAACCTGAAGGACAAGTTAAAATTGTACCAGATTAACTATTTTAAAAGCATCCTAAATTGATGTGGTGTAATCTTATTAAAAGCTTTGAATGTCTTTATAAAATGAGATTCATCAAAAAAGCCACAATCTGAGGCTATTTGCACAATGGAATCTCTATCAATAAATAGTTTTTTTGTAGCACTTTTTACTTTTTTATCCATCTGATATTGTCCTATAGTAACCCCAAAATGTTCCTTAAAAACTCTGGACATATAATTTGGGTGAACAAAAACACGTTCTGATAAAGACTTCAAAGAGTGATTTTCTTCTGTTTCATTGTTTAAGATTCTAATCAATTTACTCAACCAGGGTTTTCTTAATGGTGTATTTACTCTGTCCTCGTTTATTATTATGTTTTGTAACAACTCTTCAAAAAAATCAATTTGATGATGCTTCAAAAAGTCAATAAGCAGATGTAATATCAAAGGATGGTTTTGAATATTTTTAATGTATGGTTTTATCTCCTGAGAATTTATATCCAGTTTGTCAAACCACTCAGGGCGAAACTCTATATTCAAACACTTAGTCTTGTCTGTTATAAATTGGTTTTTATGGTTGTAATATGCAGGTCTATATAAGATATTACTCGGATAAATGATTTTTTGCGAAACAGGGGTTACCTCAGAATAAAGCCCAGAGAGTAGAATACTTAGATAGGAATTACTATGGGCGTGGAATTTAGATTTAGACATCTCGTGTAGCGTACTTTTAACCGAAATCATATCAGTTTCATAGGATTTTATAGTTTGTCCTAAGTATTGACCGTTATATAGTATTTTCATTCATTAAAATGCTTGCTAACGTTTAGCTATGCGTAGTGCGGAAGCAGAAAATCATTGATTTTCGAGCTATCACTTAGCCAAAGTTTATGTTTTGTTTTTATCTTTTTCTAAAATACTAAATTTAATACTTTGGCGACAAACCAAATAGGCAACAACCTTTCGGTCAATCTCAAATCCGCATTATTGCATAGGTGTTGTTACCACATGTTTTTTATTCCTTTTGTTTTATCTAAAATCTAAAATCACTGAGTCCTTAACTTTTATATAAATCAGATTATCATTATTATATAATTCTGTTGTATCTCCTTTGACTTCAGTCCGAACAAAGTCAGATTCAATAAATGTCTTTTTGTTTGAGTCTAAATAAATTGGAATTGCTACATATAAAAAACAGCAGGTTATAATTAAGCTATTAGAAATTATTATACCTTTTAACTTATCAGTTCTTTCCTTAAAAAAGAAAATTCCAGCGCTTGTCAATGTCCAAATAAGTCCAACAACTAACGTCAAAAATAAGATTAGATGATGAAATCCAGGTGCGTGAATGTATGGGTTTTCAATAATCGTGTAAGCAATTCCTGCAATTCCAAATCCTATTCCGTAAAACAGCAATGTTTTTAAAATTCCTTTTTTCATTTTATCCACTAAAAGTTTCCGTTGGTAAATACAGATAGATAATTGCTGAAATTATATGAATTCCAATTAGGTAATATTTCCATTTAGGTCTTTTAGTCATAATTAGAGCATAAATGGGAATTTGAACAATTGCTAATATTGTTGGGAAAATTCCAATTCCGTTTTTAGACAAAATTGCAATTATCATTGTGAACGGATAAAATATTTTAGCAAATAAATTTGTTCCGTGTCCAGCTCTCATTGATAAAGTGACAAATGCTAAAATCATTAGTGTAAATAATATTGTTAGTATCGTTTTTTTAAAATGTGTGGTGACGGTTGAAATAAAAAGTCGTTTTAATGCTTTTTATTTTTTGTTATAACTTGTTTTCCCTTTTCTATATCTATCGAAAATTTCAATAATTGGAAGGTCGTCTTTTTCCCAACAAATTATTTTAACCAATTCATGTATAGATGCTCCCCCCATATTTGAATGATCCATGTCAGCTCCTCTCAATAAGAGTAAATTCACTATTTCGATGTCATAAGGTTTAATTTCAAATACTAAACGTAGTGGAGTATCTCCTTCATTACTTACAGTATTAATTTCTGCGCCCGCGTCAAGTAAGCATTTAGCTACTTTTTTATTTTTCGTTCTTGCTGCGTAATGTAGCGGTGAATATCCATAGCAATCTATACCGTTTATATCAACCCCATTTTTAATTAAATGAGTAATCATCTCTATTTTGGGTTCTAAAGTAACAGATACTAATGCCCTATGAAGTAAATTCCAACGCTCTTTCTCAGTAACGCTATGAATATCATATCCATTTTGGATTAGGAAATCAAATTTTTCAATATCTCCCAGAAACATAGCTCTTGAAATTTCTCTACTCATTATCTTGAATTAGTTATAACGGCTCTTGTATGGTATGTTTGCATCCCGCAGGGTGCATATGTACTATACAAATTGTTGTACAGCGTTTTTATATTTTTTTCAATTGCGGCTTTACCTTGTTAAAGAATACTTTGTAATCGTTATTAGTATCCATTCTTGTTATTCCTGGAAATCCACAGTTATCAAAACATATTCTTAAATAATTTATAAATGATGTTTCGTTTGGTTCATTCATAAATTTTGCATCAATAGTTGGTTTTCTTGTTATTTCTATGGCATAAGGTTGTCCACCACTAACATTGTCTTTATGTAAATTATCTGCCGATAAATTAAGGAATGCACATCCAAATTCATCATCATCTGCGTATCGTTGAATATCCTCTTTCCAATATTCAGATGTTACTTCTTCTACAAGACTATCAAGACTAGAAATTTGAATAGGGTCTGCCATTTCCCATATAAATTTATCATTTGTTTCAAAATCCCAAATAAAATTTACCCCGCCAACTATTTGATAAAAATATTTTAATGATATTGGAACAAAACCAAAATCTTTAACAGCAAATTCTAATTCCTTAATTAACCATTCAGTATTTTCAAGTGGCAAATGTAATGGTTTTTCAAAATTGAATTCAAAATCAGTTTTAAAGAGATAACCAATCTCAATAAGTTCTTTATAGATGATATTAAGATTGAATAAAACTCTTTCGAAAGTTTCCTTCATTACTTTTTCAATCTCTTTTATATGAGAATCATCAAATGCATTAGAACCTAGTTTATAAATGTCATCATAGACAGCTTTGGTTTCTCCATTTAAATATCTTTCGTGTAGATTCATATTTTTTACAATGCTGTACAACGTTTAATATATGTGTCGTAGCAGGGCAAAATGCTACCATTTTTTTCGACTTTTCTGCGCACTGATCGCTAACTTTTCCATTCTGTGAGCATTGCGCCTTCATAAATATACACAAACCAATCGATTGATCACTTTGCTGCTATGATCAGATATATAGTGTTGTACAGCGTTTTTTATTCAGTTTTCAACTTACTAAACTTTATTTCAATTTTTCCATTTCCATCTACGTCCAGATAGTCAATATATTTGTCCGTAAAATACGCTCTTTCACCAACTATTGGAATTGAATCTTGATATTCAAACTGGATAGAGTCTTTTTTTATCTGTGCTTTTCCTTTCCATATTTTCGATGTTCCAATTCCACGAGATTGATATTCAAATGTACTATCCTTATATATTGTCAGATGTATCCATCCAAGAGGAGCTTCCCTGTCCGCATAGAGAATAATGTTTTCCATATCAGGTTTTCCAGAGCAAGAAGCTAAGGTTATTAAAACTCCAATTATAATTACAAGTTTTTGCATATTCATAATGCGGTACAACGTTAAGTGTATGTTTTGTTTGGTGATAATCGTTTGCGCAGCGATAGCGAAGACAAACTATTTACCAAATGTAATATACACAGTGTTGTACGTAGTATTTTAATCAATAAGTTTTGATGTAAAGTTAGGAGTATAAGTTCGTATTAGATTTTCCATGAATTGTTTTTTCTGTTGTTCATTTTCAAAATACTTTTCATTATCTTCTTCATCTTTCATTAATTCAAGGAATTCACTTTTATATTTTTTAGTCTTTTTGTAAAGTTCAAATTGTTCATCCATAAACTCCTTATACTTTTCATTTCCATATATTCTTCTTTCATGCTCTATTCCATCCTGAACCTCAATTAATAATCGATTTCTATTTTTATATGATTCCTCTAAATCTATATGTACTATCAAAACCCCAGAATACAAATCCATCAATATTTTATCTTCATTAGGGAAAACCTTATTGAATACAGATATCATTTCTGTTTTCAAACTCTTACCAGAGTTTTCTTTCTTTATATTAATTTTTATATCGATTAAATATAATTTGTCGTTTATTAAATTAAAGGTTGCAATATAGCCTCTGTGAAGAGCGCTAGATGTTATATTTGTTTTTGGTTTTTTTTCAGGATATTTTTCAAAATATGGTTCTAAAGGATTGCCTTTGAATATATATTCTATTCCATCAATAAATATTTTATCAGGATATTGACCAGTTGCCTGAATATTTTGTGTGAAAATTGTCAAGATAAATAAAAATATTATTGTTAAATAGTTTTTCATATTACGTACAACGTTTAATATATGTGTCGTAGCAGAGCAAAATGTTACCCTGCTTTTTGATTTTTCTGCGTAGTGATTGCTAACTTTTCCATTTTGCAAGCATTGCGCCTTCATAAAGATACACGAACCAATCGATTGATCACTTTGCTGCTATGGCACATATATGTTGTTGTGCAATGTATTCTTTTTTAGTTTTTATTGCGTAATGAATTTTCCAAAAACTGATTAAATTCTTCCATTCCGTTTGGTTCCAGAAAAACCACTTTCTTTTGTAATCCGATTGGTGTTTTCTTGCCTAGGTTACTAATAATTTCTAGAGGCCAAGTAAAACTAAAATCAGTTGGCATAATAAATTTATTCAGATTGATATTTCCCTCAATTACATTTGAATAATACACTTTATTGTTCTCACTTAACTTAAATCGAATTTTGGTTTTAAAATCTCCATTATACTTTGTCGATTTAGTCTCAATTACTCCATTCGGCTCAATTTTTATTTCCCCAAAACTGTTTCCACAATCAGAGCTTTCCCAATATTCTATTGGTTTCCAAATTCCTTCTTTATCCATTGCTTCTTGTAGAATGTGAATTTTGTAATCCTGATGAGAAATTGAAATTGTGTCAGAAGTATTATTTTGAATATAAACTGAAATTTTTCCGTCAGCGTTTGGTGATGCAATCAGTTTAAATTCCTCGTCGCTTTTTAATTTGGATTCGCATTGTTTGGCTAATTCAGCGTTAGCAGTAAAATCAGAATTGTAGTTATTTTGATTTACGCTCATTTCAGATTGCTGTGCATTTAAAAGATTGCACAGAAGTGTTAATAATATTCCAATTTTAATTTTCAAGTATTCAGTTCTTATATGTTGCACAACGTTTAATATATGTGTCGTAGCAGGGCAAATTGTTACCTTGTTTTTCGGTTTTTCCGCGCATTGGTTGCTAACTTTTATTTTCTGCAAGCATTGCACTATACCAAAAATACAATAACCAATCGATTGATCAATTAGCTGCTATGATCACATATATCATGTTGTGTGACGTTATTAATTTTCAAATAATCCGATAACAAGATTATCAAAATCTTTCCACCAATACATTGGACTTGTTCCTTTTTTTGATTGTACAGCAATATTTTTTCTTAATACTTTTAACCTCTCTTTAGGTTCAGCATCTCTCTTTCCATATGGTGATAAATAAAATTGCCCTGATGGTTCAATTTTTAGAAATCCATCATCGATTCCACCATCCGAATCTAAATTTTTAAGTTCCAAATTGTCCAATTCAATCAATTCAGGAATTGTATTTTCATAAAAGTCCAAAGTTTCGATTAATGGATATCTATCTCCACATTGATCTTGTCTTATTTGAATAACTTTTAGGATTATAAATTTGTCGTTTTTTAATTGATACGAAATTAGATCTCCTTTCTCGAATGTAGTTTCCCTAATGAAAGGTTTAGCTATCTTTTTAGGCTTTGGCTGTTCACTAAGAAGTTGAATTTTTAATTTTTCGAGAACTAATTTTCTTTTTTTTAGTTCTTTGTCATCTTCTTTCCATCTTTTTAAATCTTGACCGCTTTCAATAATCTCCAGAGCTTTCACTTTTACACTATCCAACAACCTACCCAAATTCCATTGCGTGGATGCTAGAGATAACCAAAAAACCGAGGAATCATCTTGATCATTTATTTCTTCCACGTAATCGTCCAAAATTTCATTGGTAGCTTCTTGAGAAGTTTTTCCTAAGCCTATTTTATTTCTGAATTCTGATTTAATGTCTGAAGCTAAATCATCTGAAAATATTGCCGTTCCCCAAGTTCCCATAAATTTTGTTTTAATGACACACAACGCCAAATATATTGAATCGGAGCAAGGCAAGCATACCTAAACCGATCGATCTATCTGCGCATTTTTATTTCTTGTTTAATTTATAAAAATCTAGCGCCACTGCAAAAAGGAAATGACCTTTTGATCTAGCCTTAAATTGCTCTGATTTCATATATAATGTTAGCAAATCGT
>NZ_OMPF01000006.1:0-129906 GCF_900312735.1 Aquimarina sp. AU119
TCCAAAATTAAAATTTACAAATGAACTGGAAGTATTAATAATCAAAGATATCATCCTAAAATGTGGCGGAGATCCTAATAAAATTAATGAAATAATAAACTCAACATAAAGGTTTCGAACACTTATGATTACAAATCCGCGCTATCGCTATTAATAAAAGTAAGTAATGAGAAAAACATGTATTCTAGCATCCTTAATTATTTCAGGGCTATTTATATTGCTAGGAACCTATGATTACTTTAGTAGGAGGAGCATATCTCTGTATTTTGATAATATACAAGATGATTTAGGTTATTCTATTATCCGACCAGCAAAACTTTTTGGCATAATGGCTAGATTTATTGGTAATTATATTTATGATTCAGACTTGTTTTTCGTTTTAGGCCAATTATTAGGATTTGTAATTTATAGTTGTTTGATTTGGGTATTTATAATGCTTTTAAAAGTAGCTTATAAAAAAGTAAAATAGAGAAAACCATTTTGAATTAAATTGTTGAGAAATGACCTTATGAGAAAATTTAGAGGTATAATTATTGTTTCAATAATCATTTTAATTGTTGCAATAATCGGTTTAGGATACTTTAATTCTTATATCGGATATCATGGATATAATAAAGATAGTTATAGAAGGTTTTCAAAAACTGTTCGAGAGTCAAAAGAAAGAAAAGTTTTTATAAAGAAATTGAATTATAAAGCTAATACAGATAGTGTTGAAATTCTAAATGTATTTATTGAGAAAGGATATCGTTGGAGAAATTCATCTGATGAGATAGTTAAATTAGAAAAAGATGATTCACTGGTAAGAAATACTCCAAAACTTCCATTTCAAGTTGTAGTTTCATTTAAAAAAGATCAAAAATTTGGAAAACTATCTGTTTTTTCAGGAGAAAAATATAATAAGTACAGTCCATTTATTCCCATAGAACGGAATGTTCTAACAGATACAGTGAGTTTTAATCTTATTTTAGAGAATAGAAATGTTGGTAAGGTAAAAGCTTGGGAAAATAAGGATTGATCCCAATTTTCATTAGAGTATTATTGAAAGCACGGATTTCAAATCCATATGATCAGTTAGAAGAACTGACAAAAAGTTATAAAAAATGAAGAAAGATTTCAAAATACAAAGATGTATCACTTTTTATGAAAAAAGTAGTGAGACGTTTATTGGTGAACGAATTTTGTTAGAAGAAGATTTTCCATTAATAGAACTAAAAAGAATATTTAAAGCTTCTAAAAAAGCCCCTTTGCTTTATGAACAATATGATATAAATAAGAGAATGGCAAACTGTATAGCTAATACGATTGATTTTTCTTTTGATTTTGATAAATATGAGTACTTCTTTGAAACTTTTAATGTTGATGCTGACCTAGAAATTGGAAATGGAGTCAGATTGAAAGATCATTAATGTAAAATTAATTGCTTGGTTTCAAAAAATGAAACTAGTTAGTTTTACATTTGCTATAGATATTATTGACAGGGATTGCAAATCCTCGCGATCGGAATATAATTATGGACGATAATTTAAAAGATCTTTTTTCTTATCTAAATCAATCTCTCCCAAGTGATATTGACTATAGAGAATTGTCAAATTTATGTTTAACATTATTTTGTACTACTGGTATTTTACCCGAAAAATTTCAATCTTTAGAGCTCAATAAGGAAAATTTAGCAATCATCTTTTCTAAAATTGCAAAAGAAAAAAAGTTACCTACTTATCCTTCCTTAGCTTCATTGTATGGAGCTTCATTTCATAAAAGTCATGATAAGGGACATTGGTTAGAGGTTATGGCTAGTATTTTAAAATTAAAAAATGAACCCGATATAAAAGAAGCTGAAAAATTACTAATATTAAGTTGATCTTATATAAAAAACCAATACCGCAGATTTCAAATCCGTGCTAAGTATTATGAACAATCACTAAGACCATTAAGTTCACTATACGGCATAAAAAAAGCTGCTTCTACTATTAGAAACAGCTTTTTTAAACTATGTGGTCCCACTTGGGCTCGAACCAAGGACCCCCTGATTATGAGTCAGGTGCTCTAACCAGCTGAGCTATGGGACCTAAAACGGAGGGCAAATTTAAGGATTTGATATAAACACGCCAAACATTTTTTTCTATTATTTTAAGTATTCTATATTCTTGTACTATTTATTTGTAGTAACCGCTTGTTATATAGGGTATGAGAGCATCTTATTTTGGAACTTCCTGGCACAATTCTACCAAAACTCCATTAGTGGTTTTTGGATGAATAAAAGCGACTAACTTATTATCAGCTCCTTTCTTGGGCGTTTTATTAAGGATCTGAAATCCTTCTTGCTCTAATCGTTCCAATTCGAGTACAATATCATCTACATCAAAAGCAATATGATGAATGCCTTCTCCTTTTTTGGCAATAAATTTTCCGATGGGACCATCATCCTGTGTACTGGCCAGCAATTCTATTTTGCTATCACCTACCTTAAAAAAAGAAGTAATGACAGCTTCACTTTCTACAGCTTCCTGTTTATATGGAGGAACGCCCAAAAGCTTTTCGTATAAAGTATTGGCTTGTTCGATATCCTTAACGGCAATACCCAGATGTTCTATTTTATTAATATGGTTCATAATATACATTTATAACTACGTTGGTAAAAGTACAATTAATATGTATTTTTGCACCATGGAAACAAACAGACAGAAAAAAATAGCAGGAGTATTACAGCGCGATGTTGCCGATGTGATACAACTGGCATTGCGTGAAGCGGGAGTACAGGGGATTTTGGTTTCCGTAACCAAAGTAACAGTAACTACAGATCTTTCTATCGCAAAAGTATATATGAGTGTTTTTCCGCATCAGGAAGGTGAAAAAGTACTAAAAGAAGTAAATGCAGTAAAATCACAAATCAAACACCAGGTAGCACAACGAACCAAAAATCAGTTGCGTCGTATGCCAGAGGTGTCTTATTATATTGATGATTCTCTGGAGTATATCTCTAATATAGAAAAAGCAGTCAAAGGAGAAGAGAACCCACTTTTGAATCCTGATCTTCTGGAAAAACGTAAAAAGAAATAAAAAGATTCTTTAATAAAGGTTCGTTAAGTATCAAAACTAATTTTTTAGTGCTCTTTTTTAGGAAATTCATGGTAAGTAACAGAAATAACATTTTCATTTCTCTTTATTCTCTTATCTTTATTCCCAAATCAAATATAGTATCCCTTTTTTGAGTTGATACTCATTATAGGTATTCACAACTTAATGATCATCATAGCGAATTGAATTTTTCATTATACATCGCCAAGCGATATTTATTTTCTCCAGGAAGTAGTAATGCAATTAATATTATAACGATTATTGCAGCAGCAGGAGTGGTGATAGGAGCTATGGCGTTATTCCTGGTGTTATCGGGTTTTGCAGGTCTTAAAGATTTTAGTCTTCAGTTTTCTTCTTATTTTGATCCTGATCTTAAGATTTTTCCAGAAAGCGGAAAGACATTTACCTTTACCGATACCCAAAAAGAAAAACTGTCAAAACTCGAAGGAGTGATCAACTTCTCCGAAATTGTAGAGGAACGTGTATTTTTAGAATTTAGAGAAAAACAAAAAACAGCATATATCAAAGGTGTTGATAGTAATTACCATGAGGTCATCCAGACTGATAGTATTTTGGTGTATGGAGAATGGCTCACCAATAACGATTTTCAGGTAGTTGCCGGTAATGGAATTAGTAGAGAATTGAGCATGGGGGTCGAACAGACCTATACCAATCTGTTGAGTATATACGTGCCAAAACCAGGTAAAGGCATCCCTAATGACCCATCAAAAGCATTTAGCTCAGAAAAAGCTGTAAATATTGGTATTTATAGCCTTAATGATGAGCTTGATAAGAAATACATATTTACGACTACTGGTTTGGCACGCAAATTATTAGAATTACCGCAAGATAAAGTAACCCATATCGAACTTAAATTGGCACCTCAAGCCGATGAAGCAAAAGTAGTACAGGAGTTAGAAGCTATTTTTGATCATAAGGTGATTGTAAAAAACAGGATTCAGCTTAATGAGACCCTTTACAGAATGTTGAATACCGAAAATTTGGTTTCATACCTGGTGATTACTTTGATTGCCATCATAGCCTTGTTTAATGTAGCAGGAGCTATTATCATGATGATTATCGATAAGAAAAGTAATGTAAAAACACTATACAATGTAGGGGCATCCTTGGCGGGGATCAGAAAAATATTTTTGTTTCAAGGTTCCCTTATGACTATTTTAGGAGCGTTGCTGGGGCTACTTCTAGGGTTTATAATCATTGTACTACAACAACAGTTCGGCTTATTGATGATTACTCCGTCTTTACCTTATCCAACCCGCATTACTGGGATTAGTTTTGTAGTAGTGTTTTTCACGATTACCATTATTGGTTTTATTGCTTCATTACTGGCATCAAGTAGAATTAATCAGAAACTGGTAAGTTAACGGTTCATCTATTGCTATGCTGAGTTTTTGTCGAAGTGTATTCGATAATAACACTTTTAATACATCATCAAGTTCTAGATTGATAAGACCTGTCATTCCAACGTATGTAGAATTTACTTAAGAGCATAAATCATAGATTCTGGTCTACACCAGAGTGACAACTCTATTAATTATGATGTAATCTTTTAGGTTTATGATAAGATTTGGGCGTTCGAGCGGGCTATTCACGCTACACGGTAGCTTGTTCCTATCCCTAACGCAATTATAGCATATAGGATAGTAAAGAATTTATGTCGTTTACATTGATATTTAGAAGTATCGTAACATTATTGGTCATTTAGGTACATATTAGAGTAATTAATACCAATTTTGTAGTAATATTGGGTGTAGAAAACAAAATTTAATATGAATTTAAGTAGCATTCCCAGGGATCTTAAAACGGTTATAGACTCAGAACAAGTAGACTTTTTGGTAAAAAGTAAAAGGAATCATCCTATAAAAAAGTCGATCGCAATTTTGTTGTTTTCTCTTTTCTGGAATGGGTTTGTAAGTATTTTTGTAGTTGCTTTTTTTGGACCATTATTTAAAAAAGAAGAAGTTCATTTTACATCTAACGGGACTGCAATGGTAGGGAGCCTCGATAATTTAGAACCCTTATTATTTCCAGGACTAATTATTGGTTTGTTTGTTATAATTGGTATAGCAATGTTGATTTGGGGAATGTTTATGCTTTTTCAAAAAGGAGGATACTTTGTAGGAACCGAAAATAGATTAATAAAATATAGAAAAGGAACTATAGAAATAAAAGATTGGGAGCAGTTTTCGGGGAATATACAGATTAAGAAGAACAGAAATTCTGGTAATCTCGAATTAGAATTAAGAACCGGAAAAATGAGAAATAGAAAGAATGGTTCAAATCATTTTGTACCTGATATTATTTATATTTCTCAAATCGATAACGTCTTCGATATCGAAAAGAAATGCAGAACTAGAATTAAAGAGAACGATCCAACGCCAGTAGTACGCACAGATAATTATGGGTAAAGAAGTATTTTAATCAATATTAAACAAACTCAAATCCTGTAAATGTTTTTTGTACTTCGTCAAAGGTTGCAAATACATCTTCAGGATGGTCACTGGTAACCATTTTGGTTCGATATTCTTTAAAATGAGGTATCCCTTTAAAATAATTGGTATAATGTCTTCGGGTTTCAAAAACACCTAATTTTTCTCCTTTCCAGTCAATAGCCATTTGTAAATGCCTGCGTGCAGCAATCACACGTTCATCCAATGTTGGGGGAGGTAAGTGCTTACCGGTTTCAAAATAATGTTTCACTTCTCTAAAAAACCAGGGATATCCAATACTGGCACGACCAATCATAGCACCATCAAGGCCATACTGATCTCTCATTTCCATAGCACGTTCGGGAGTATTAACATCACCATTACCAAATACAGGGATGTGCATTCTAGGATTGTTTTTTACCTCGGCAATCGGTTTCCAGTCGGCATTACCCTTATACATTTGTGCACGGGTACGCCCATGGATAGAAATAGCCTTTGCTCCTATATCTTGTAATCGCTCTGCTACTTCTACAATTCTGATCGAATCATGATCCCAACCCAATCTCGTTTTTACCGTTATGGGGAGTTTAGTATGTTTAACCATGGCCTCGGTAAGGGAGACCATAAGGTCAATATCTTTTAATATTCCGGCACCAGCACCTTTACTTACTACTTTTTTTACAGGACATCCAAAATTAATATCAATGATATCCGGTCCTGATGCCTCTACGATTTCTACCGATTTAAGCATAGAATCCAGATTGGCTCCAAAAATCTGAATCCCTACAGGACGTTCTTTTTCGTAAATATCAAGCTTGATTACACTTTTGGCAGCATCTCGAATTAAGCCTTCGCTAGAGATAAATTCTGTATATACAACATCTGCACCTTGTTCTTTACACAACGCGCGAAAAGGTGGATCACTTACATCTTCCATCGGGGCTAATAACAACGGGAATTCCCCTACATCTATATCTCCTATTTTGGCCACAGCAATTAATTTTTTTGACAAAAATACGAATAATAACAAATCTTAAGACTACTATTCTTTAATCTCAATTTCTTGCACTATTCGTAGTGTTAAGAATAAGGTAGTTTTCTTTTAATTTACTTACTCTACAACAATCTTTAAAGTTTTAATGGTATCTATATTTTCCAGAGATAAAAAATAGAATTGTTTACTCAGAGGTTTTAATTCAATTACACCATTATTTATCACTCCTGATTCTACAAAACGTCCCGTTAAATCATACAATGAGTAAGAAGTAAATTCATCACTGTTTATAGAAATTTGATTTTCGGTAATAGGGTTAGGATAAATGATTAACTCTTCATTTATAGAGTCATCTTCTAGAATATTACTTATCACACCATTAGGATCGAGTTTGGCTAGTCCCCGTCCAGTTGCAAATATAGCATCCTGGATTTTGTTTATTCTAAAAGGATCAAAATCTATGGTTTGTAATAATCGTATAGTCTGTCCCCCGTCACCAGAATAATATATGTCATCGTTGTTAAAAAAATAAAACTCTTGAGAATTAACAAAAGTAAAGGCTCCTATATACTTATCTTGTAGCATAATTAATGGGATAATTTCATAAGAACCCCAGCCATCGGTAGTTTTATATAAATTAGGGGTAGTAACCGTGTTTCCGTTATTGTCAATGCTATTTTGAGGAACAATAGCATATCCGCTATTTTCATTTTCCATTGAAAACGCAGTTATATCTCTTGTATTTAAAATGACTGACCAATTCATACCTCCATCGGTACTCTTATAGATGCCGGTATTTGAATCGTAATTAAAAAATAATGAGCTATTTATAACTTCAAAATTGGGTATCCATGCAGTAGAAAATTGACATTGACAACTCCAGGTATTTCCTTTATCATAGGTAATGATGTATTTTCCAGATTGGAATGCTGTAATTATAGCAGTAGATTCATCAAGAATTATGATATCATATGGTTGAAAAATACCTTGACTTGTTGATGGGTTAAATTTTTGCCATGTTAATCCGCCATCAGAAGTTTTTAAATATTCTTCGGTAAAACTTCCTTTGATTCCGATGATACCATCAGTATTATTAAAAAAACCAACAGAGATAGGCACCCCTTCAACACTCATAAAAGGGTTAAGAGTTGTTTTATTCCAAGTGCTTCCACCATCAGTAGAAATCCCATAAAAGTAATTAGTATTTCCATTATTAACTTGATTTCCTACCATGTGTAAGGTATCGCCATATCCAGAAATATCGCTTACATTACCTTGGTTGATCTCTTCCCATGTTTGGCCATATGTGTACAATGATAAAAATAAAAATGGAAGTAGTAGTATATTTTTCATCACTATTGTTTTTTAGGTTATTTTATGCAATAAATTAATGATTCTGGGGACAGAAGTAGATTAATATATTTTTAATTGAGGCTCTTGAAATAAGAAGAAATGGGATAAGATAAATATACAAAAAAGAAAGGTTAGTAATAGAAACTGAATTTGAAATAAGTGTATTACATAGATGATCATGATAACTTTTATTACTTTTTCTAGAGAAAAAATAAGTGTAATGTATGTTTATAGAGCTCTTGTTTTGAGTAAATAGGATTAGTCTAAAAATACGGTAAGGGATAGTATAAAGCTTCTAAAATCGATTATATTTGCAGACTAAATGATTTTAATTCAGTTGAATTGAACTCATCGGGCAGGGATAGTAGTGGCATCCTTTTTATTTGTATGCTGAGCCTATCGAAGTATACAAATAAAAAGATATAACGAATAGCCCGGTTCAGCCCGCATAATTATTTGAAAAAGAAGAATGAAAAAGATTAGAAATTTTTGCATTATTGCGCATATTGATCACGGTAAGAGTACACTTGCGGATCGATTATTAGATTTTACAGGATCGGTAACTGCTCGTGAAGCACAAGCACAATTGCTGGATAGTATGGATCTGGAGCGTGAACGTGGAATAACTATAAAGAGTCACGCGATCCAGATGGAATATACGTATAAAGGAGAGGAATATATCCTCAATCTTATCGATACTCCCGGGCATGTAGATTTTTCTTATGAGGTATCTCGTTCTATCGCGGCATGCGAAGGCGCACTATTGATTGTCGATGCTGCACAAAGTATACAAGCACAAACGATTTCTAATCTATATCTGGCATTAGAAAATGACCTGGAAATTATACCGGTACTCAATAAAGTGGATTTGCCAAGTGCTAATCCAGAAGAAGTGACCGATGATATTGTAGATTTATTAGGTTGTGATGCAGAAGATGTAATTCCCGCCAGTGCCAAAACCGGTATCGGAATTGAAGAAATTCTTTCTGCTATTATAGAACGTATTCCTGCTCCAGAAGGGAATCCTGAAGAACCTTTACAGGCATTGATTTTTGACTCAGTATATAATCCGTTTAGAGGAGTAGAAACATATTTTAGAGTCATAAATGGAGAGATTAAGAAGGGGCAACAAATTAAATTTGTTGCAACGGGGAAGGATTATTCTGCAGATGAGGTAGGTACCTTAAAACTTAATCAGGTTCCTAAAAAGGTGATTAAGACAGGAGATGTTGGATATTTAATCACAGGGATTAAAGATGCTCGCGAAGTAAAAGTAGGAGATACTATTACAGATGCTAAAACTCCTACTCAAAATGCTATTGAAGGTTTTGAAGATGTGAAGCCTATGGTATTTGCAGGAATTTATCCTGTAGATACAGAAGATTATGAAGAATTGAGGGCTTCGATGGAAAAACTACAGCTTAATGATGCTTCATTGGTTTTTGTACCAGAGAGTTCTGCTGCTTTAGGTTTTGGATTTCGATGTGGATTCTTAGGAATGCTTCACATGGAAATTATACAGGAACGACTCGAACGAGAGTTTAATATGACTGTAATTACTACAGTACCTAATGTGTCTTATCATGCGTTTACTCACAAGCATCCTGATGATATCATTATTGTAAACAATCCATCAGATTTACCTGATCCTTCTTCTATGAATCGTGTAGAAGAACCCTATATTAAAGCATCGATCATTACCAAGTCTGATTTTGTAGGTTCGGTAATGTCATTGTGTATCGAAAAACGTGGGGAGATTACCAATCAGACTTATCTTACTACAGAACGAGTAGAACTAACATTTGACATGCCATTAGCAGAGATTGTTTTTGATTTCTATGATCGTTTAAAAACGGTGTCAAAAGGATATGCTTCTTTTGATTATGCCCCGATTGGTATGCGTTCTTCTAAACTCGTAAAAGTCGATATATTACTGAATGGAAATATTGTGGATGCGTTGTCTGCATTATTGCATAAAGATAATGCCTATGATATTGGGAAAAAAATCTGTGAAAAGTTAAAAGAGTTGATCCCGCGTCAACAATTTGATATTCCGATCCAGGCGGCAATTGGAGCAAAGTTTATAGCTCGTGAAACCGTAAAAGCACTTCGTAAAGATGTAACGGCCAAATGTTATGGTGGTGATATTTCACGTAAGCGAAAGTTATTAGAAAAGCAGAAAAAAGGTAAAAAACGTATGCGCCAGGTAGGAAATGTTGAGATTCCTCAGGAAGCATTTATGGCAGTATTGAAATTGAATGATTGATACGGTCGACAGTTGTGTCGATAGCAAGTAATTTTTGTTGAAGATTTTTAATTTGAGAGTTAATATGTAATAATTAAAAACTCGATTTTGAAGAAGTTAACATTGTTTTTATTGCTTGTTCCGGTTTATGTATTTTCCCAAAGTGTTAGTGGTGTAGTTGTCGATCAGAAAACGAAAAAACCTATTCAAACCGTAAATGTCTACCTGGAAAAAGTAAAAGAAGGGACGATTACAAATGAGAAAGGGGCTTTTTATCTTAAACTTGACTCTAAAGTCAAAAAAAAAGATACACTATATTTCTCTCACTTAGGGTATAAAACGAAGAAGTTGCTATTTTTGGAGCTTAAGAAAAAAGACACTATTTATCTTGTTAATGATCTTGAGAAACTGAATGAAGTTACTCTTATTTCTGATAAAAAATTAAAACCCAAAATTCAGTTTACAAAACTAGCTTCTCTAAAAAGTGGACTTTACTCTTTTGGATCCTTATTAATAGATAATAAAATCTATATAATTGGAGGTGATGCTTCATCTGAGGCAGATGTTGCTTTAAAAACTTTGAATGATCATCCCGAATTAAACATGCCAGGTGCAACGTTTAAAGATTTTTTGGAACAAACAAGGATTAGTACAAATTCTTTATGGAAGAATTATAATGGAAAACTGTCGATCTATGATATAACATTGGATACCTGGAAAGAGTCTTCACTAAAGTTTAGAAAAAGAGCATATCATAATCTTAACTACCACAATGGTAAGATTTATGTCTTGGGAGGCAAATATTTATCTGATAATAGGAAGTATGAATATCTGGATAATAAAATCGAAGTATTTGACATCAAAAAGAATATAATCAGTATTGATGATACCAATCCTCATCAAGCTATAGATTTTATGTCTTTTACCTATAAGAACCACATTATTGTAATGGGGGGGCTACTAAAGCTAAAAAAGACGGAACTAAAATATATACGAATAAAGTACATTTATATAATTTAGAAACAGGTTTTTGGTATAAGTTAGAAGATATGCCAGGTGCTGAAAAAATGAAAGGTATTCTGGTTAACCATAAAATATATTTGATAAGGAAGCATAAAGTAAAAGCTGTTTCAGAAATTAAAACGTATGATTTGATTTCTGGAAAATGGGAAAATGAAGGGGAATTACCTCTGAGAATTGATAATGCCGGAATCGTCTATAAAGAAGGGATCATTTATTTTTTTGAAGAAGGGAAATTATGTACATATAATGTAAATACCAAAGTACTGAATGAATATTTAATCAATTTGTTTTTGAAAGAATCTAGATTACATTGTGCAGATAATACACTTTATGTATTAGGAGGGTTCGAGGAAGATAGATTTTCAAAAGAACCATCGTCGGGAGTGTTTAGAATTGATTTAGATGAGTTAATACAAACTAGAATTCACAAATCAAAAAACCTGTAAAATTATATTCTGGAGAGTAAGGATATAATAATTTTTAACGAGCTTTTTTAGCTTCAATCATTTTGATCAACATATGTTCTACTCCATTATCATTATTACTCTTTGTTGAGTAGTTGGCAATAGCTTTTACATTGGGATGTGCATTTTCCATAGCAAAACTATATTTTGCTCTAGTCATCATTTCTAGATCATTGTTATAATCTCCAAAAACCATCGTTTCTTCAGGAAGTATATTATTTTTTTCCTGTAACTGCTGAAGCGCATGACCTTTATTGGCAAGGTTATGAGATAAGTCTAACCAGATTTCTCCAGATACTTTTACTTTTAACCTATTCTCGAGATGTTTTAATGCTGGATAAAGATATTGTTCTGAGCCTTTTTGATTGCAAATAGCAATTTTAAGATATTGATCGTCTACAACTTGAGACAAGTCTTGTACGATTTCATATCGGCCATAATATTCTGTGAACATATCGACAAAATCTTGTCCATAATCTTCGATATATCCTTTTTTTCTTCCGCAAAGGATCACTTGCGAGCCTTGTAGTGTTTTAGTGATATCAAGAAGTTCAAGATAAGTTTCTCGATCAATTTCTGTAGTCTGAAGCTCCCGATCCTGATGCATAGTAAGCGCTCCATTTTCGGCAATTACATAAATATCATCTTTGATGGGCTTTAACTTATCAATAATACTATAATATTGGCGACCACTAGCAGCAACAAAAGTTACTCCGAGATCGTTTAATTCTTCAAAAAGTTCGAAGAAGTGACGGCTTACTTCTCCTTTTGTATTAAGAAGTGTTCCATCCATATCGGTAGCAACCATTTTGATGTGAGATAAATCCATAGCAATGATAAATTTTAAGTAGCAAAGGTATATTGTTAAGAGAAATAGAATATGTTATGACTGTGAAATTTGTATTAAATTAGTAAAACTTCTTGTTATTCCAGCCTTTCGACCCAACTCATGATCAACTAAAGGCTGTAATCCAAATAGTGAATCACAATGATTAATAAAACTGTATGTTTGTTTTAGTTATAAAAAATAGATTCCAGCCTACACTGGAATGACAAAGTGTATGAAATTTTTTCAAAAAGAAGTGAAGTTGCAAGCGTTCGCTAGAGGTTTTCACTTGATTACAACCGAAGTTGTATCAAAAATTCCAGAATTAAAAGAGATCAATATTGGTCAATTACAGGTATTTATAAAACATACCTCTGCGAGTCTTACAATAAACGAAAATGCAGATCCTACAGTACGACAGGATTTTGAAAGCCATATGAATGTTATGGTTCCCGAAGACGCTCCGTATTATATTCATACCTATGAAGGATCAGATGATATGCCAGCTCATATTAAAGCATCGCTAATGGGAGCTTCTGTGCAGATACCTATTACAAACGGAAAATTAAACCTAGGCACCTGGCAAGGGATTTATCTTTGCGAACATAGAAATTATGGAGGTTCGAGGAAACTAGTGATTACAGCTTATGGAAACTAGAAATAATGGGTGTTTAACAGCGGTTCAAAAAAACAAATCCCGGACGAAATCCAGGATCATTTTTTTGAATACATCAATATAGATAGTATTCTAAATTCTGTTTGGTTTTAAAACCACTGCGCCCAGGGGATTCTAGATAACATAAGAATCCATCCGATGGTATAAAAAATAGCGAGCATTTTAAATTTTGGAGTAGAAGTAAGTTTCTTTTTATGTTTTGAATACCCCATTGTAATAAAAACAATAGTGAGTATCATTACCATTGGGTGTTCTACATTATATAGACGTAGCGTTGCATTTTTCATAATTTCTCCCATAGAATGAGTGCCTGAGAACCAAACTACTAATGGAGATACAAAGAAAATTATAATTCCTATTAAGAGTTGAATATGAGAAACAATTAAGGCGAATAAAGAGATTCTAAAATCTTTTGGAGCATATTCTCTTTTAGTAAAAAATCCGGCAAGTGCATTAATAGTTGCAAGGGTAACCACTAGAAGAACAAGATAAGCCCAATAGGAGTGAACGATTTGAATAGCTTCGTACATAATACATCGATGTGTTTAGTTTATCCAAAGGTACATATAATGAATAAAAAAACCTCATTCAATATTGAATGAGGTTGTACAAAATATAAAAAGTTTTTATTAGAATTTATAATTCAAATTTACGTTTCCAGTTCTATCTATTCCTATATATACTTTATAGAAATTTTTAAGAGCAATAGGGGTAGTGAGTTAGATAAGGCTCGCAACCCAAAAAATCTGTTTTATCTGTGCATTGGCCTCTCGAACCATTGTAATCATCACCCGCTTTGATATTTTCTAAAGCCTTTTCGTTCAATTTGGTAATTGTCGCTTTGTTAAATTTTAAGGACCGATTAAATGCTTTTTTTTTCATGTTTTTAGTTTTAAAAGTTTATCTAAAAATATAAATTAAATAAGGAGTATTTTTAAAATATAAAGTTAAACTAAACACAAAAACACCTAAAATTTAATTTTAAGAGATTTTAAAATGCTAAAATCTGACAAAAACGAAAATCATATTCAATTATGAAAAAGAATTGGAAACTCAATTAAAAAAGCTTTACAAATACTGAGATACATTGCTAATAGAAAATCACTGGAGCAAACTTTAGTTAAAGATGCAGGTATTTGTAATGGGACCTATGGAATTGCTCAAATTTTTAATCGACTCTTTAGGGAAACTAATGAAGAATTATTTGAAGAAACAGCTAGTTATTGGATAAATATGGGAATGAGTATGTCCACGTTTGAGGATGATCTTGTAGGGTATAAGTAGTGGAATCCAGCAAAGAATATTTAGGAAAATGAAACAGATTGTCTTACTACAATAGCTAGTATTGGTTTAGCAATTATTTTTCATTTATCAGGTTTTAAAAGTAACTGGTATGAATGTTTGATGATTGTATGATATTTCTTTTACAAATACTCTAAAGACGAAGCTAAAGGAGTATATTATTTTACAATCAAAAAATTATTAAAATCAGTTTTGTTGTTTTTTTGTAATAAATCCCACAACGACTTTAAAGAATTTCTCTTTTCTTTTGTTGTCTTTTGCTTTAAAGCATTGACGTAAATTGAAATAAAATTTTTATCAGGAAACTTATTTATCATATATTTATTTCTAAAATTAGAATCAAAAAAATAAGAATCTAATTTAAAACAACCAGGATGAATAATTTCAATTTTAAGTATTTTTGAATATACTAAAAAGATTTTGTTTAAAAATAGATAATAGTTCAAATCGAATTGATATCCTTTATTTTTAAGCAACTCGTCCTTAAGTTTACAAGTAGCGTATAGTTCCATTTTAATTTCTGTTTCACTTAATTTTCTAAATGGTTTTGACATTATATCTTTGGCTTCATTTTTTAATAACTCTAGTTTTCCGCTTTTATCAAAAAGAATTTTCCCGGTACAAAAAATTCTTGCTTGGAATTTAGAAAAAAGATATAATTGATTATCAAACATTTTGTAAACATCATCTATTGAACTCCCTAAAAATGAAATTTGCTTTTCTTCAATAATTTCAACTCCTTTTATAAATTTTTGACCATTATTATTTAAAATGATTCTAAAGTCGATGTCAGAATCTTTCATTTGCAAGCCAGTAGCGTAACTTCCTGTAAGAAGTATTCCTTCTACATTTTTTTCGGATTTCCATTTTTGAACAAATTTTTCAATTATTAAATTAATATCCATATTTTCTTTTCTTTAGGTTTATTTTTTGAAAGACAACTTATATGAAGAGAATTTTGAAACCTAAATGTTAATTCGAGCTTAAGTTAATAAAAATGTTCTATTGTTTTAATAAGAAATTTTATGAACGATTACTATAAATAATGCAGAAAATTGCTTAAATTTTTTCATGGTCTGCGTTTCCATGATACTACAAAAACATGAAGGATTTGAAGTTACGAAATGAGAACTATTTTTAATTCTGCGCTATCAAGCTTGGTGTTGAAGGCTAAAATCAAAACATCCAAAGTCATAATTGAGTAGATATTCTCTACTTATGGGGCTTCTTTTAATACTGTATATAAAAGCCTCATACGCTGAACGTATGAGGCTTTTTGTAAAATATAATTTTTATATATATTTAGAAGTTATATCTGATACTTGCGTTCCAGGTTCTTCCTAGACCAAAATATCCTCTATTACTTACATTGATACCATTAAAAGTTTCGTCTCCATCTTCTACTTGGTTCGCAGTAGTTAATTCTGATAAATAAACCTCATAGAAAAGGTTGTTTACGTTAACTCTAAAATCAATAGAACTTAACTTGTCTTTACCTAATAACATTTTATAAGAAATACCAGCATCTACAACATCATAACTTGGTAATTCAAGATTATCTTTTAATGTTCTGTCAGAATAAAGATCGTTATATAATCTCCAGTCTGCATCGATAGATAATCTCTCAATGATTTGATATTTTAACCCTAATCCAACAGTAAATTGTGCAGCATCTCCAACTTTTCCGCCGTCTACATCAGTATCATCTACAGAAAGAACATTCAATTCCTCGTCTCTTGTAGTAACCCTTACATTGTCTACATACTCCCAGTTTCCGAATGATGCGAAACCATTAATTCCTAATTGAGGAAATGGTTTTGCGGTAAAATCTATTTCTACACCTGTATGTAATTGTTCTACGCCTTCATTGGTAATAAAGATTTGATCACCAGTGGTTTCGTCACTATCAATTTCTGTAGTTACTCTATCTTTCCAAGAAGTTCTATATGCATTTACATTAGCAGAAAATAATCTACTTCTAAACTGATAACCAGCTTCTATACCAAGGATTTTTTCATTCTTAGTTAGAGGGTTTACAAAGTTTGTAAAATTTAAGAAAATATTATCATGATACGGCTGACGATCATAATATCCTGCATTTACGAATATTTGATTTTGCTCATTGATATTGTAACTACCACCAGCCTTTATATTAAATCCTTCGTTAGTTACGTTTTCTGAGTCCTGATTTCCTGGTAAATATTGGAATCTATCGGTTCTGTCATGAGACTGAAGAGAAGCAGCTGCTTGTAAGAAAGTAGAAAATTTATCTGTAGCATATTCTACTTGTCCAAAGAATCCACCATAACTTATGGTTTCTTCATAATCCCAAGCAATTCTTTGATCTTCATCAACATTTTCAAAAGTTGCTCTCCATGCTTGAGCAGGTAAACTTTCATTGATAGTTACGGGGATTGTTTCTCCAGTTCTTGTTCCGTTTGGACCTATTAAACGACGATCTTCAGTCCATCCATCTAGCCCTAAGAAATCAGTAGCTTGTCTATAATGTGTTCCATTATACGTTCTAAAGTCTGCACCAACATTAAAACTTAAGTTATCATTTACCTGGTGATTAAAATTAGTTACTAAACCATACCAGTTATGACTATTTATAGAGGCTCTAATAATATATGCATCGTTACCAAAAGAACCTATTCCATCAGAAACAGCATTGTTGTTTGCTACAATTGCATCAAAATCAACTCTTCCTTCAGCTGTTCTAACACGGTTCCCTCTGTTTCCAGTTCCACCACCTCGACCCCAAGAGGCATAAAGTACAGATGATAATGTAGATTTCTCACTTATGTTCCAATCCCAGTTTAAGTTAGCAACTGGCTTATGGTAGAAGTTTCTTCTTTCAGTTAAATAGTTACCACCTAAAGTTCCCCAGTTATTATTGTATCGTCTTCCAAATTCTAAATAGCTAGAAATACTTTTAGAGAAGTTCTGATCGTGAAACTGTGGAGCTCCTGTAATTAAGAAGTTAAAGTTATGGTTGTCATTTGGCTTATATCCAAAAGAGATGAAGTATGTTTGACCTTCACCAAAGTTACCTTCATTATATCCATCACCTTGCCAGTGCGATAACATAACACTTGTTCCAAATCCATTTTCGCTTATTCCTGTGTTATATGCTGCAGTTGTTTTTAAATAATTGTTATTAGCAACTCCAAGAGATACAAATCCACCTTCTCTTTTATCTGTAGCTCTAGTAACAAAATTCACTGTTCCACCAACGGAAGAGATTGCCAATTTAGAAGAACCTAAACCACGTTGAATTTGTATTACGTTTGCAATATCAGACATTCCAGACCAGTTGGACCAGAACATTCTACCATCTTCCATACTGTTAATTGGCTGTCCGTTTAATAGGAAAGCAGTATTGGTATCATCAAAACCTCTAACGATAATTCTAGAATCTCCAAATCCACCAGATTGACCAGCTACATACACAGAAGGTGTATTTATTAAAGCAGTGGTTACATCACCAGTACCAATTTTTTGTTGAATATCTTTTGCTTTGATTGTAGAAACGGCGATAGGTGTTTTTCTATCTTCAGCCAAATCGACAACTCCTGTACCAACAATTACAATCTCTTCCAGAGAGTTATCAAGACTTAAACTAATTGTTCCAAGGTCTTGATTACCATTAGTTACATCATAAGCGATGTTTTTAGCTCCAAATCCAACATAAGAAACATTAATTGTTCCTGTAGGTTTAGTTACTGTAATAGAAAATTTACCATCAAAATCAGATGTTGTTCCATTAGAAGTTCTTAATTCAACAATGTTTGCTCCAGGTAATGGACCATTTGATTCGGAATCGAATATCGTTCCTGTTACTACTCCTTGTGCAAACGTCTCCCCAACGACTGCCATAAGGATTACAACAAATAAAAATGTAATCTTTTTCATGAGTGTGTTTTAATTATTTTTAATTACGCTACGAAACCTTTAACGATTAAAAATTCCTATACTTTTAAGTATTTCAAAAACTGCTTAAATCGTATATGGTTTCAAAATAAATTATTGAGTTAATAATCGCCGCAAAAGAACGAATCTTTATGCAAACTAAGTTTACCTTAATGTTAAGAGTTTTTAACAAAAAAACTACAGATTAAAAGTAAAAGGAATTTCTAATTATGTTGGCTTTCAGGTATTTGAAGATATAAAAAGTTATTAACTAAAAAAATGTTAATTAATTATGTTTCTAAAGTTGCAACAATAAGATAAAAAAGCGGTTAGAATAAGAGATGTGTTGTGTTTTGATACGTGTTTTAACATTTTCCCTTTCTTACGTAAGAAAGGGAAAATGTTAATATGTTTATGAATTAGATTTTTCTAAATACCGTTTTAAAAGTGTATTTGTTGAAGAATCATGCTCAGAGATTTGTTTTGTATTAATTTCTGATAAGATAGTACTAGCTAGTTGTTTTCCTAATTCTACGCCCCATTGATCATAACTAAAAATATTCCAGACTACTCCTTGAACAAAAATACGTTGTTCGTACATGGCTACTAATGCCCCCAGACTTTTAGGAGTAAGTTTGTTTACTAATATTGTGGTCGTAGGCTTGTTACCTGCAAAGATTTTAAAAGGGAGTAATTGTTCTATTTTTTCTTGAGATAAAGATGTTGAGCTTAACTCCTTTGAAACTTCAGTCTTGGTTTTACCATTCATTAAGGCTTCTGTCTGCGCAAAGAAGTTTGCCATTAACTTATCCTGATGATCTTGATCTCCAAACAAAGCATTTTTAAAACCTATAAATTCTGCAGGAATTAATTTGGTTCCCTGATGGATCAATTGAAAAAAAGCATGTTGAGCGTTGGTGCCTGGCTCTCCCCATATAATAGTACCTGTTTGATAAGTTACAGGTTCTCCATTACGATCTACACTCTTACCATTACTTTCCATAATACCTTGTTGTAAATAGGCAGGTAATCTATGTAGGTATTGAGAATAAGGAATAATAGCTTCACTTTCTGCATTAAAAAAGTTGTTATACCATATACTTAACATACCTAAAATAACAGGAATATTTTTTTCAAATGGTGTGGTTTTAAAATGTTCATCCATTTCATGGGCACCGGCGAGTAATGCTTCAAAATGTTTGTAGCCTACAGAAAGACTTATCGATAATCCGACAGCGCTCCAAAGAGAAAAACGTCCGCCAACCCAATCCCATAAGGGAAAAATATTTGAAGAATCAATACCAAAATTAGTAACATTCTCAATATTACTAGATACTGCTACAAAATGCTTACCTACAGCTTCTATTGGAGCATGTTGTGTAAACCAGTTTCTTGCAGTTGTAGCATTGGATAAAGTTTCCTGAGTAGAAAAAGTTTTAGAAACAACTACAAATAGCGTTGTTTCGGGGTCTAAATTTTTTAAGCTTTGATGTACATGATCTCCATCAACATTAGAGATAAAATGAACGTTAAGGTGATTTTTGTAATAAGCAAGAGATTCAGTAATCATGGCTGGACCAAGATCAGAGCCTCCAATACCGATGTTTACAATATCGGTAAAAGCTTTGCCTTTGTATCCAGTGCGACTTCCAGAAATAATTTCATTACTGAATGCCTTTATTTTTTCTTTAACGGTATCAACTTCGGGAATTATATTTTTTCCATCAACAGTAACTGTGTTTGTTGAAGGCGTTCTAAGTGCAGTATGTAATACAGCTCTATTTTCAGTTTCATTAATAATACCTCCGCCAAAGTAGTTATGTATTGCTTCTTCTAATTTAACCTCTTTTGCAAGTTCAAGTAGCAGGGCTCTGGTGGTTTGATCAATTCTGTTTTTAGAATAATCGATATAAAAATCTTCCCAGGCAATAGAAAAAGCTTGCGCTCTGTCTGGGTGTTCCAGAAACAAATCCTTTAAGTGTGTGTCTTTTATGGTCTCATAATGAGATTTAAGTGCTTCCCAGGCTTTTGTGGTGGTGGGATTAATAGTTGGTAATGTCATTGTGTTTATAAAATTTCTTGTGGTTTAAATTGTATGCTGTCTAATGTAGCTTTTATGGGTTCTATAAAAGTAAAAAACTTAGGGCGAAGACTATCTGACAATGGTTTTGAAGCAGGGAGGTCTTGTTTGAAAGGGTCGACTTCTTTACCATTTTTCCAAAATCGATAGCAAACGTGAGGCCCTCCTGTGTTACCAGTCATACCTATATAACCAATAACATCTCCTTGTCTTACAAATTCACCTACTTTTACTGCTTGTCTGCTCATATGCAGATATTGAGTATCATAGGTTGCATTATGTCTTATTTTTACATATTTTCCATTGCCTCCTCTGCGTTCTGATTTGGTAACAATTCCGTCTGCCGTGGCTAATATAGGAGTTCCTATAGGTGCAGCAAAATCTGTTCCCCTGTGAGGTCTTATTTTATTTCCATAGTATTTGATTCTTCGTCTAAGGTTATATCTTGAAGAAATTCTACTGAATTTTACAGGAGCGGTAAGAAATGCTCGTCGTAAATTGTTAGCTTCTTCGTCAAAATAATCTACTCCCCCTGTTATCGAATCATCTTTAAATCTAAATGCATAAATGGGTTTGTTGATATGCTCAAAATAAGAAGCTTTGATTTGATCAACCCCTGCAGGAATGGTATCATCAATAAACTTTTCAACATAAATGACTTTAAACCTATCGCCTGCTTGTAATCTTGTAAAATCTATAGTCCAGGCGTAAATATCTGCCATATTGTATGCAACCAGAAAATTGAGATCTAAATCATCAAATGTTTGCATTAGGCTACTATTAATAATCCCAGATGCAGTTTTTTCTACAAGTTTTACCGGTTTTTTTCTTTTTTTGGCAATTATACTATCTCTAAAATCAATTACAGTGTAATCGATTTTATTGTTCTGATATACAAATACCTGCGCTTTTTCTGTAGTATCTTTTGATTTAAGGAGCATATATGGTTTTCCAGCCATAATTCTTGCTACATTAAATGTGTCTTTAATCTTATTTGTAATTTCGAATACTTTAGTTCTACTTATGCCATGAGTATCCATAATAGCTCCAAAACTATCACCGGGTCTAATGGTGTCTTTCACAACATTAAAATTATCTAGAACATAGCCAAATTCCTTAATTACAGGAGGTGTCTTTTTTTCTTCAACTACCTCTGGAATAGTGACTTTAGTTTCTTTTTTTTCTTTTTGACATGAAAATAATACTACCACAATTAGTAGTAAGTAACCTATTTGTTTCAACTGACGACTATTTTATTTTGCGGTATTAAATTGATGAGTAACCCATTGTTGACCCCAGTTTTCTTTTTCTTCTTCATTCCAAAGATTAGGGAAAAACATAATTCTTTGAAAGCTAGGAGGTAAGAAACTTTTCCAGTTTGTTCCTCCCGTGGCCAAAACTTCGCCTTTATCTTTATTAAGGTATCTAAAGGCGGCACCCATATGCATTAATAACCAATTAATATTCACATTGGTGTCAAAAGTACGTAATGCTTCGATAAGGTGCACATTATTTTGCTCTTTTTCTGGTAGTTCGAGATATTTATGGAATATTGTGCTATGTTGTACTTGTTTAGCAATACGCATCATTCTGGGAGTATACCGATATTCGAATTGTTTAAGAGTAAGTGTTTTTTCACCTGTTTCTTTATCAGTTGCACCAGATTTCCAGTATAAATGCTCAAATACTTCCCCAAGAGGGTCTTTTTCTGAAAATTGGGTTCTCTCCTTTGTATTTACAAGATTTGATAAAGGAGTGGAGTAAATTTCAATAAGTCTGAATTGTACAGATTGAAATCCACTGGCAGGAAGAAGTGACATTCTGTATTTAAGAAATTGATCTCTATCCATTCCTTTTATCATGACATCAAAAGAGTTGATTAAAACTCTAAAATATCGATTTACCCGATTGATTTTGGCAGTAAAGAACTCTGCAGTTTGTAATTTATCATCAATAATTTGCTTTAATTCATGTATAATGAGTTTAAAATAGAGTTCTGTAATCTGATGATAAGTGATGAATATTTCTTCGTCGGGGAAATGTGTTCTGGGTATTTGTAAGCTTAATAGCGTGTCAAGATGTATGTAATCCCAATAGGTAAGATAACGATCATGAAGAAGACCATCTAGATATGATCCTAAATCTTGACCAGAGTTTTTAAATTTTTTTTCTAATTGCTTTATTTTCTCAGCAATTTCGGGTTTGATGATTTCACTCATTGATCTATTACAATTTTGAATGGGTGTTTGAGTCCTTTAAATGCATCCAGGTCAGCTTTTATTGAGCCAACAAGGATGTCAGCTTTTATTCTCACTGGCATTCGGTTGTCATCATCACTTACCCATACAGTCATACTTTCTTCTTCTTTAAAGATTCTATCAGCTTGTACATAAGGCCTGAACTTTAAACATGCAATTTTACCCATTTTAGTTTTAATGATCTCTCTTCCTAAGAATTTTAACTTAAATCGGTAGTTTTCGTTATCAAAAAACATGTTTACATATTGTTCATCTCCTTTTTTTAATGAAGTTGTATTGATATTATTACGCAAATAATAAAAAGAAGACATCATATCCTGCACATTAGACTTTACAGGGAAAGATTTTTTGGTGTTATATTTTTTGTTAAATACTAAAGCTTCGCTTTGGTTGTGATCAAAATTAATTTCTATATCCTTAGTATGCCCTCCTTCATTGATTTTTCGAATAAACCTGTAGGGTTTAACTTCATTTTTATCGATATAGGTTTCATAATAATCCTCAACTTTAAAAAACACACTTAAAAGACCAGTAGATTTACCAGTGCCTACTACATGATGAACAGGCTTGTTATTGATAATATCATCTTTAACTTCTAGTGTTGCATAGCTTGCTGTAAAAACTCCATAATGGATCCTGAATCTAAACCATTCACCTGCATCAAAGGCTTTATGGCTTTCCTGAGCTATTGCGGGAAGAGCGATTATAACCAAAAGGCAAATTGTGATATACTTTTTCATAGTTTAGGGTATTGTTGAATTTGATATACATGCTAAATTGGTGATGTAAATACAATATCCATTCCAAAAGTACTATTTAATGTGAAGAGATAAAAATGAATACTGTTATCAAATGTAAAAATATGAACAAAAAAAGAGAGCCACCACAGCTCTCCTTTTTACTTTTATTAACCAACTAAAAACTTAAATTATGAGAATAATTATTGTTTTAGATATAAGTGGTAACCACTCCACCTATGATTACAAAAATGAACTTTTTTTGCATAATTATCAAACGAAAACGTTTTTTTATTATGAGTTTTAACAAAAATTTATAGTAAGTCGTCTAAAAATTGCATATTCCTCAAAATTTAACAAAAGTGGTTTTAATCCATAAAAAGGAATATATTCGATGTTTTTTATAAAGTACCTCTTTGTTGTTGCTCTCTTTCTATGGCCTCAAATAGAGCTTTGAAATTACCTTTTCCAAAGGATTGAGCTCCTTTACGTTGTATGATTTCAAAGAACATTGTAGGACGATCTAAAACAGGTTTGGTAAAAATTTGAAGAAGATATCCTTCATCATCACGATCAATTAAGATTCCCAATTCTTTTAATGGGGCAAGATCTTCATCTATTTCACCAACTCGATCCAGTACTGTTTCATAATAACCCGCGGGAACAGTAAGAAATTCAACTCCGCGATTTTGTAATGCAGAAACAGTCTCAATGATATTGTCTGTTGCTAATGCCATATGTTGTACTCCTGCACCATTATAGAAATCAATATATTCTTCGATTTGAGATTTTTTTCTACCTTCTGCAGGTTCATTGATAGGAAACTTGATTCGTCCATTACCATTACTCATCACTTTACTCATTAGAGCAGTATATTCTGTAGAAATATCTTTGTCATCAAAAGAGACTAGTTGTGCAAACCCCATTACTTTGGCATAGAACTCACACCACTTATTCATTTCATTCCAACCAACATTACCTACCATATGATCGATAAATTTTAAACCTGTAGATTCTGTTGTATATGGTTTATTCCATGGCATATAACCGGGTAAGAATGCTCCATGGTAATTTTTTCGCTCTACAAAAATGTGAACTGTTTCTCCATAGGTGTGGATCCCTGAAAATACAACGCTACCATTTTCATCTTCCTCTACCTTGGGTTTCATGTACGATTTTGCTCCTCGTTTAATGGTTTCTTCATAGCTTTTAGTAGCATCATCCACCCAAAGAGCCACTACTTTTACTCCGTCACCATGTGCATTGATGTGTTTATTGATGTCACCATCTGGTTGTAAAGGAGAGGTAAGGACTAATCGTATTTTATCCTGTTGCATCACATATGATACTTTGTCTTTTCTACCAGTTTCTAAACCGGCGTAGGCTACTGGTTGAAATCCCCAGGCCGATTGGTAATAATAAGCAGCTTGCTTGGCATTACCAACATAAAGTTCTACATAATCTGTTCCAAGTAGCGGTAGGAAATCTTCTGCTTGAGGAACTACTTTTTCTAAATCCTGAGGTGTTATATTAGTCGACATATTTTTTGTTTTTTTTAATTAGATAATGAGAAAATTGTACTGTGCGCTGGTTGTTTTTAGTCAAAACTTACCACATAGCTCTAAGGTGGGCTGTAATGTCTTTTCTATAATTTAGCATCATTCAGATTGTTTAAATTCTTTCATTATTCATTTTCTAATGGTTTACTCTAACCATGATTTATGATACTCTTCATCAGCTATTTTCATGGCCTCTTCGGTAACCATTAAAGGTTTAAATGTGTCGACCATAACAGCTAATTCATCGGTTTTTGTTTTACCAATGCTTCGTTCTGCTGCTCCTGGGTGAGGCCCATGTGGTATTCCTGCTGGATGTAAAGAAATATGACCAGCATCAATATCGTTTCTGCTCATAAAATCACCATCTACATAATACAATACTTCATCACTATCAATATTACTATGGTTATAGGGAGCAGGGATACTGTCTGGGTGATAATCATATAATCTAGGTACAAATGAACAAACTACAAAAGCATCTGTTTCAAAAGTTTGATGAACTGGCGGTGGTTGATGAATTCTTCCTGTTATTGGTTCAAAATCATGTATTGAAAAAGCATATGGAAAATTAAAACCATCATACCCTACAACATCAAATGGATGTGAAGCATATATCATATCAAAAATCTCATCTTGCTTTTTTACTTTGATCAAAAAGTCCCCTTTTTCATCATTTGTTTCTAATTCATAAGGAGCTCTAAGATCTCGTTCGCAGTATGGAGAATGTTCTAATAATTGACCAAACCAGTTACGATATCTTTTTGGAGTGTAAATAGGTCTTCTGGACTCGACTATAAATAAACGATTATCAGTAGAGTCAAAATCAAGTTTATAAATTGTTCCTCTTGGAATAACAATATAATCACCGTACTTAAAATCGAGATTTCCTAAATGACTACGAAATTTACCACTTCCTCGGTGTACAAAAATCAATTCATCTGCATCTGTATTCTTATAGAAGTAATCAGATGTAGATTCTTGAGGTGCAGATAAAATGATACTCGCATCACTATTAGTCAGGACATTTTTTCTGCTTTGTAAATAATCTTTTTCAGGATTTATTTTAAATCCATGAAATCGATAGGATTTAATATTGTTATTAATTGCTATTTTGGGAGCTACGCTATAACTTCCTTTAATTTCTTTTACTTGTGTTGGCCTTTGACAATGGTATAGATTAGTTGACATTCCGTCAAAACCTATTGTTCCGAATAATTGTTCGTAGTAAAGACTACCATCTGGTTTTTTAAAGATAGTATGGCGTTTGGGGGGTATTTTTCCCAGGGTGTGATAAAAAGGCATGATGTTGCAAGTTTAAGGTATTAACTATTTTCTAATAAGACAATAAATAGCAAGTCTACCTTATTCGGGATTGCGCTTAATAAGGTAGTGTAATAATAATAGTAAATCCTGCCAAAACAAGTTCATAATATTACAAATATCGTAAATATTTCTGTGATTTAAGCTATTAGTATCATCCATTTAAAACCAAAAACCAACACTAAAGAACCATAGACTTTCATCTAATTCTGGAGAATACGTATATTTTACTTGTATTGGGCCGGCAAAAGTATCCAGACCATACCCTAAGGCATATCCAGAATATTCTGGATCTTCGAACCATCTTCCGGTACTAAATAATTTGTTACCGGCATTTGCAAAATTAGCTGATGCATTAAGATGATGGTTTTTTAATATTTCGTAATCAGCTGTTATCAATGTTTTTGCAAAACTTTGCCCGGTTATTGCTAAAAAGTCATAGCCATAGAAAGGGATGAAGTTATTAATGGTTTTAGCTCCAAAACCACCAAGTAGAAAGTCAAGTGAATTAATAGCATTGTTTCCTATTTTGGTTCCTGCTTCTGCCGTAAAATTTAAAGTGAGATTTTCGTATAGTGTAGTGGCATACCCTAATTTTGCTTTGGCAATAGAAAATTCATCAAAACTATTTGTAAAATCAGAAGAAAAAAGATAAGTATGAATATCACCTTCGAACAAGATTCCTCGTTTTGGAAAATATTTATTGTCATAGGTGTCTAATTTGATATATCCTAAAGCACTCCAATAATCACTATTATCAAAGACAGTTCTCGGGATTTGGTTTTCATCTTCTCCAAATGTTTCTGAAATTATCCTAAGCCTTTTATATTCGGCACCTAGACCTACAGAGAATGTTTGTCTAAAAGGTGTTTCAACATAAGCCTGAACATTAAAATCAGTATAATCGATATCAATTGTATTAATATTTAAATCTGGGATTTCTCCAAATTGACCTATAAAGTCAAAATCAAATGCCTTCTTAAAATTGTTATAGCTGTATTTTAGTCCCGGACTTAGGTAGAACCCTTTGTAGATATGATAATCCAGATTATATCGGATATTATCTCCCAAAGCAGCATCTAGTGAAAGAACATCGTTATTAAAAAACAATCCTTTTCGCGTTACATTGACTAAAGCAGCAGTTTTGTATAAATCATCATAATGCAATGCAAAGCGTAATAGCATTTTATTTTCACTTTCTGTAACAGAAAGCTTGAGTTGCTTGCCTTCTTTTGTATCTACTAATCGATGACTTACACGATCAAAATTTCCTGTAGCGGATAGATTGTTTATTCCTTCGTTTAGTTTTTCATAGGTCGTGACCCGAGGAACTTTTAATTTTAATTTTCCCTTGATATAAGATCTGGTATATTTTTTATTACCAGATATGGTGAGACTATTAATTACAATAGTTTCAGAGTTTTTAGGAATTCTAGCTCTTGGGGCAGTTGGTTTTTGACGCTTTTTTATAGCTCTTAGTTTTTCAAAACTATCAAAAGCTGCTTTTTCACCACTGGCTATTATTTTATCGGCTTTGTCAAATGACATTACAGAAAACGCTTTAATAGATGGTTTAATATATACATCAGTTTCAGAAACTTTTGCTTTCATAGCATTGTAAGTCCTGAAATTACTGATTTGTAACATAATATTGGTTACAGAGTTTAACTCTTCTTTAGAAAGTAAACTGTCTTGTACATCAACACCTATAACTATTTCTGCTCCTTTTTCTCTTATTTCCTTTACAGGATAGTTATTGGTTACTCCTCCGTCAGTCATTAGTATTTCATTTAACTCTACGGGACTAAAAATAGATGGCAAAGCTCCACTTGCAGCTACAGCTTCAGGTAGATATCCTTTGTCTAAAAGTACTTGTTCTCCTGTTTCAATATTAGTAGACATGCAGAAAAAAGGAATAGGGAGGTCATTAAAATCATGTATATCATTTACATGAGCAGTATATCTTGAAAACTGGTTGTAAAAATTTTGCCCTTTAGACAAACCTTTAGGTAAACCAATTTTAAATTTATCAAAAGGTAAGGTGATCGCGTATTTTTCAGAATCTTCACGTTCATAAAAAGTCTTAGCATCTCTGGGTAGTTCGTCTTGTATAAATGCATTAAAATCCACTGATCTAAATATGGAATCGAGTTCTGATGGACGATAACCAGAAGCATATAGTGCTCCCACTATTGCTCCCATACTAGTTCCTCCTATATAATCTATGCGAACACCTGCTTCTTCAATTACTTTTAAAGCACCAATATGAGCCAGACCTTTTGCGCCACCACCACTTAAAACCAGTCCTACTTTTATGTCTTCTTGAGTAGATGAAGCATTAGGAGAACTTGTAACCTCTTTTTCTTGACCGCGAATGATATATGGACAGCAGGTCATTACTATAAGTATCAATCTGATCAAAAAGAGTTCTAAGGGGTTGTGTCTGTCCACGTTTATTCTTTTTTAGAAAGATAGTAATTAAACACTTTGGTTGCGCGAGAATCACCTATCACTTCACTTAATTCACTTTTAGAAGCTTCACTTATTCTTTTTACAGATCTAAAAGTCTTAAGTAATTCTATAACTGTTTTTTCTCCGATACCTGGAATCACATCTAATTCTGTATCTAATGCCGCCTTGCTTCTTTTTTGTCTGTGAAAAGTAATTCCGAATCGATGTGCCTCATTACGTAAGTGTTGTATCACTTTTAAAGACTCTGATTTTTTATCCAAATAGAGCGGAATAGAATCACCTGGATAGTAAATTTCTTCTAATCGTTTGGCAATACCAATAATTGTAATTTTTCCTCTTAATCCAAGATCATCAAGTGCTTTTAATCCAGAAGAAAGTTGTCCTTTTCCTCCATCCACAATTACAAGTTGAGGTAAAGGTTGCTCTTCTTCTTTTAACCGTTTATACCGTCGATAAACAACTTCTTCCATAGAGGCAAAATCATTAGCACCTTCTACTGTTTTTATATTAAATTTTCTATATTCTTTTTTGCTGGGTTTTCCATTTTTAAAAACTACACAGGCAGCAACGGGATTGGTTCCCTGGATGTTCGAATTGTCAAAACATTCAATATGTACAGGCTCTACTGGTAATCGAAGATCCTTTTTCATTTGTGCCATTAAACGCTTTACATGTCTATCTGGATCAATAATTTTGATTTGTTTAAAACGTTCTAGCCTAAAGTATTTTGCATTCCTTAAGGAAAGATCTAAAATTTTCTTTTTGTCCCCTAATTGAGGAACTGTAATTTTTAATTTTTCACCTAAATCCAATTCAAAAGGGACAAATATTTCTTTTGATTTAGAACCAAAACGTTGACGTAATTCGATAATTGCTAATTCTAAAAGCTCAGCATCAGATTCGTCCAGTTTCTTTTTAATTTCAGTAGTATGTGATCGTATAATAGATCCATATGATAATTGAAGAAAGTTTACATATCCATAGGATTCATCTGAGATAATCGAAAACACATCTACGTTGCTAATTTTTGGATTAACTACTGTAGATTTTGCTTGATATTTTTCTAAAACTTCTATTTTTTCTTTAATCCGTTGTGCATCTTCAAATTCCATCTTCACTGCATGTTCTGCCATTTGCTTTTTAAAACGACCAAGAGAATCTTTAAAATTACCTTTTACAATTTGCCGAATAGCTTCAAGGTTATCCATATATTCTTTCTCATCCTGCAAGTCTTCACAGGGGCCTTTGCAATTTCCTAGATGATACTCGAGACACACTTTATATTTACCATTATTGATTTTTTCCTGAGATAAATCATAATTACATGTTCTAAGTTGATATAACCCTTTGATAAGATCTAATAGCGTATTTACAGTCTTAAAATTGGTGTATGGGCCATAATATTCTGAACCGTCTTTGATTAAGTTACGAGTGGGAAAAATTCTGGGGAAACGTTCTTTTTTAATACATATCCAAGGATATGTTTTATCATCTTTGAGCATTACATTAAAACGAGGCTGATGTTTTTTGATGAGATTATTCTCTAACAATAATGCATCGGTCTCTGTTTCTACAACAATGTGTCTTATAGAGTGGATTTTTTTTACGAGAACTTTGGTCTTATAATTATCATGATTCTTATTAAAATAAGAAGACACTCTTTTTTTTAAGTTTTTTGCTTTTCCAACATAGAGTAATTTATCATCTTTATCATAATATTGGTATACTCCAGGTCCAGTTGGTAGTATTTTAATCTGTATGTCTAAAGTGGCTTCTTGCATAATCCAATGGTAAAGTTAAGGGTTTACCGTAATTGTAAAACAAAGATTGCGGATTTAATTTTTGTTAAATCAGTATAAAAATAACACCATTTATTAAAAAAGAAGGATAACATACAATGCATCTTGATTTTTATTACATTAGTAGTCCCAATATCAATCATATCTTTTGGAAAAAGAAAAGAAAATAATTGGCAGGACTGATAAAGCAGATTTTCCTCTTTTAGAATTGAAAAATATCGATGCTAAAATCGATACAGGAGCTTATACATCATCTATTCATTGTATAGATATCAAGGAAATTGATCAAACATTACAATGTAGTTTTCTTGACCCGATGCATCCAGAATATAATGGCAAAAGATTTACATTCAAAAATTATGATATCACTGCAGTAAAAAGTAGCAATGGTAAAGTAGAAATGCGATTCACTATTAGAACACAAATTATCGTATTTGGTAACACATATCCAATAACGTTCACATTATCTCCACGTGACGATATGCGTTTTCCTGTATTGATAGGGCGTAAATTTTTAAGCGGAAAATTTTTGGTAGATCCTCAATCAGAAAATCAGTCATATAATCAAAAATTGTAATGAATATTAAGATTTTGTCGCGTGGTGCGAATTTATATTCGACTAATGCACTTGTTCAGGCTGCAGTAAAGCGTAAACATAATGTACAGGTAATAGATCCTTTAAATTGTGATATTGTAATTGAGAGACAAAAACCTGAAATTTATTATCGGGGAAGAAAATTAGACCATGTTGATGCTGTAATTCCGAGAATAGGATCTTCTATTACTTTTTATGGTACTGCTGTGGTTAGGCAGTTTGAAATGATGAATGTATTTACTACTTTAAAATCACAGGCACTGATACAATCCAGAGATAAATTAAGAAGTTTACAAATTTTGTCTAAGGCTGGTTTGGGACTTCCTAAGACTGTATTTACTAACTATTCTAAAGATGTCTCTGAAGTAATTTCTCATGTGGGAGGAGCACCATTAATTATTAAATTGTTAGAAGGTACTCAAGGCTTAGGTGTAGTTTTAGCAGAAACTAAGACGGCGGCAGAATCGGTTTTAGAAGCTTTTAATGGATTGCAGGCTAGAGTTATTGTTCAGGAATTTATAAAAGAAGCAAAAGGAGCAGATGTTAGAGCTTTTGTTGTAGATGGTCAAGTAGTAGGAGCAATGAAGCGACAAGGTAAAGAAGGGGAGTTTAGGTCTAATTTACATAGAGGAGGTACAGCATCTGTAATTAATTTGACCAGACATGAAGAACAGGCTGCTATTATGGCCGCAAAAGCATTAAAAATGGGTGTAGCAGGAGTAGATCTGTTACAAAGTAATAGAGGACCTCTTATTTTAGAAGTGAACTCTTCTCCAGGGTTAGAAGGTATAGAAACTGCAACTGGAAGAGATATCGCAAAATCTATTATTCGTTATATTGAAAGAAGTTTGTAATACAATGACAAAAACAACTAATAATAATGTACTTAGTATTCTGGGAAATGAAGTATTACCCGGAATTAGTACTACCATAAATTTTAATATAGCAAAACTATATACTTCTACCAAGGTAGAAATACCAATCATTATAGAGAGATCAAAAATACCCGGCCCAACTGTACTTATTACAGCCGGTATCCATGGTGATGAAATTAATGGAGTAGAAGTTGTACGACAAATCATAGCAAAGAAAATCAATAAACCTGCAAAAGGCAGTATTATATGTATTCCTGTTCTTAATGTATTTGGTTTTTTAAATATGAATCGTTTTTTTCCTGATGGTCGTGATCTCAATCGGGTTTTTCCTGGCACCAAAAATGGCTCTCTTGCAAGTCGTTTTGCGTATCAATTTATAAATGATATTTTACCTGCTGCAGATTTTTGTTTAGATTTTCACACTGGTGGAGCCAGTAGGTTTAATGCGCCACATATTAGAGTAGATCCCAAAAACGAGAACCTCGTCGCATTGGCTAAAATTTTTAATGCACCATTCACCTTATTATCTAAAAACCTAGAAGGCTCCTATCGGTCGACCTGCGCTAAAAAAGGAAAGAATATATTATTGTTTGAAGGAGGAAAATCTCAAAACAGTAGTAAAGAGATTGCCATAGAAGGGGTTCAGGGAACGATGAGGATATTAAGTTACCTGGGTATGCTGAAAACTGAATTTGAAGTACCTGTTCGAGATTCTGATACCTTGCTAATTAGTACAAGCTTTTGGATAAGAGCAAAATATAGTGGTTTGTTACATATTAAAATACCTATTGGGAAACATGTCAATAAAGGTGAGATTCTAGCAACAATTACAGATCCTTACGGTAAAATGAGGCATGTTGTAAAAGCTACAAATGAGGGGTATGTAATTAATGTAAACGAAGCGCCTATTGTATATAAAGGAGATGCTATTTTTCGCATTACAAAGGAATTAGTAAATGAATAAGAAAGAGCTAAGGACACATTATAAAACATTACGATCTCAATTAAGTGATGAAGAAGTTGAGAATTTAAGTGTAGATATCGCAAATCAATTACTTCAATTACCAATTTGGGAAAAATCGTATTATCATATCTTTCTTCCTATAGAAAAACAAAAAGAAATCAATACAGAATATATTCTTCATATTCTTCAGGGAAAGGATAAAAATATACTAGTGTCCAAAAGTAATTTTGAAAATAATACGCTAGAGCATTTTTTACTAACAGATGGAACCAAATTAGAAGTAAATTCCTGGGGAATTCCTCAACCAGTAGATGGAATCCAAATACCAGAAAAAAAAATAGAAGTAGTTTTTATACCCTTATTAGCATTTGACCATATTGGCAATCGTGTAGGGTATGGTAAAGGTTTTTATGATAAGTTTTTAGCCAAATGTAATTCTGATACGTTAAAGATCGGACTTTCATTTTTTGATGCAGAAAAAGAAATTCAAAATGTAATCCCTACAGATATAGGTCTCGACGTTTGCGTTACTCCAACAGATATATATAATTTTGGGAATTAATTAACATTTTTTGTGTTCTATGATACTTTATGCTATATTCGAGACTTTTAATTGTTAGTAGCCCCTTAGAATGTCCCAAAATATAGAGCGTGTTTGCATCATAGACGATGACAATATTTATATAAGTTTAGTTCGTAAAATTATTGAATTAAAAAAACTATCAGATGTAGTTTTGGTTTTTAATAATGGTAGAGAAGCGTTGGATTTTTTTCTAAAATCCCTTGGCGATGAACAAAAAGAAGAAGTTCCTCAAGTAATTTTGTTAGATCTCAATATGCCTATAATGGACGGATGGGAGTTTTTGAATGAATTTTCTAAGATTAGAAATAAGATTAGTGAAAAAATAGACCTTTATGTGGTTAGTTCTTCTATAGATTCTAGAGATATAGAACGAGCAAAAGCGATAGATGTAGTATCTGACTATCTTACAAAACCCATCAAATTGAATGACTTCGAAAGGATACTAGTATGATTTAATAAAAGTCAGAGCTTGTTATTGATTTCTCTAATTACCATATAACCTCGTTATAACAATTTATAAGGAGAAGGTATTTTAAAAAAGGGTATGAGGGATATCTGTTGTCATCTCTTAAAAGCGAGAAACTACTAAACGGTATAATTTGGATGTCTCATAATCAATACATAAACCTACATCTTCAAAAGTATCATATTCTATTTCTTCGATCTCAATAATTACTTCAATAGTGAAATTTCCAATATCTGTTGGGTATCCAGAGATTTCGATAGTATCACAATCATATATATAATAATCTAAACCTCTTGGAAGATCTAAAATAAATACATCAGAAATACAATGATCAAAAGGAATCTTTGCCGAAATTAATTCAAAATAATCCTCCTCATAACTAGCTACAGATAATTCCTTATCCCTAAGCTCTGTAGTAGTACCAAATACACAACGTACAGTATCTTCGCAGCCGATAGATAAAAATACAGCTAATACTAATAGCATCTTAAATGATTTCATAAGGTTTTATCATGAATAAGTTGAGCTCTATATTTATCAAGAGTTATGCCAACCTTTAGACTCATTTTCTTTCTGATCTATGTCTGCTGCGGAAACTACTGGTATAAGAAGTTAGAGGATACCGATAAAAAAAGGAAATTATAATTATCTTTTTGAAATCATTTTTTTGGAAAAGCTTTTTTATTGAAGATAATCAATAAGAAAACTCCAACGCTTATTGCAGAATCAGCAATATTGAATACTGGATCAAAAAATGAAAAATGATCACCGCCCCAAAAAGGAATCCATTCTGGTAGGGTATCATCGTAAAATGTGAATTGGATCATATCAACCACTTTACCATAAAAAATGCTTTCATAACCACCACCTTCTGGTAAAAAACTTCCAATTGTTACTGGTGTGCTTTCGCTAAATAATAAACCATAAAATATAGAATCAATAATATTTCCAAATGCCCCAGCAAAAATCAATGCTATACAAAAAGTAAGAATTGCGGGACTATTTTTGCGAACCGAATCATAAAGCCAGTATCCAATCCCAGTAATAGCTACTAGTCTAAATAAAGAAAGTACTAATTTTCCATAACTCCCAGGAAGTTCAAAACCCCACGCCATACCTTTGTTTTCGACAAATATGATACGGAACCAATCAAATACCTTCATCTCTTCATGAAGAGAGAAATGAGTTTTAATATAGATTTTGGTGATTTGGTCAATCAGTAGAACTAAAATTATTACTAAAATAGATTTCTTTAAAGACATATAAGTATTGGTTTGTTTGGGTATTAAAACCGACGGACAAAAATAGTGTTTTATTTTGTTTTATAGATACTTATGTTTTTATGAGTTTTTAATTTTAATATTATACCCCATACCCTTTGATTTTAGGATTGATAGACCCAAAAAATGATTGTCCTATTAGATAAAAATTATAGGTACTATTTAGCTTCAAGAATCTGTTGCGTATATTGGATCCATTTGTGATCAGGAATGCTTTTATGGATATAATAATCAGGTTGAATACCTTTATCATCTATTGTCATTTCTGGGATTCTCATGCTTTTGGATATACTGTATCCGAGCTTTAAATCTTTACATGGAAAATCGACTAAATGCATATTAGAAATGTCTAGAACTCCAACGGTTGTGGTTCCGAAAAGCTTAACTTTTTTGCTTTGTTTGGCAGCTAATAAAAATTGTTCGGCAGTGCTTCCATTGCCTTTGTTGATCAGTATTGCAACATTTTGAGGAAAAGAATAAATGGTATCTAATTTTTTTGTTTTGACTATGTTATCATTAAGGTTAACAAACTCTCCCATATTTTTATTTAGTTTTTCTAAACTTTCCTTTGCCCATTTTTTATCCTTATCTGACCAATTTGGATCTTTCATGAATTTTTCCATTCTACTGTTATTTAGAGGAGTGGAGAGCAATTTGACCCCTACAGTTCTTATGGGGTTAGTGTATAAATATGGAATAATTTTCTCATAAGAAATATCGCTGCCTCCACCGTTATTTCTAATGTCAATGATGAGGTTTTTTTTATTAGTTAATTTATCGTGATTCGCCAGTATAAGACTATCAATACTTTTTTTATTAGAATGAGAAAAAGAAGGAATTCTAAACAGTATTGTGTTATGACTTAATTCCTTGATTAATGGAGTAGGAGTTTTAATAAGAGAATAGTGTTCTTCGATTGTTTTGTCAACTTCAAAGTTTGGTTTTAATCTCTTCAGGGTTATAGAGCCTATTTTTAGATGATTATTTCCTAATAATTCTACTTCTGTAAAATTTCTTACAGAATGATTTCTCATATAAAAAGTAGCTTCTTTTTTGTTGTCTTTAGTGTTTTTAATTCTAAATTTCACTTGGTTTTTTCTCCAGTAGATTCCATCAGCTTCAAGTATAAAACCAACATACCCTGTTTTGGTTTTAATAACCCCTATTTTATAAGGTTTGGATTCCCAGATCCCTTCATAACCTGGTTTGCTAAGTTTAGAAATGTATTTTTCAAAAGCCACTTCCTCTATTTTATATTTTTCCCAAGTACTAAACCGTTTAATAATTTCTTCTTCTGTTTGGTTTTCTTGTTCTACATTTTCCTGGATGATTAAATGTCCTGATCTAAAAAATAACAACCAATTATTTAGTACTGAAATACATTCCTCTTTTTGTTTGATTGCTTTTAAGCTGTTCAGGGTTTTTGTATTATGAGTTTTATATGCATTTTCTCCTTTTTGTTCTAGAGCATAGGAAAAACCAGCGTCATTTTCTTCAAATGTTTTTTTAAGCCAATTAAAATTATCTTCACAAGAACATTGTTGCGAAAAACCAAAGGAAGTAATAAAAACGAATAGAAAGGATAACTTTTTCATAGCAATTACACTAATAAAACCCCACTTTTATCTTTTGAATTAAAATCGAAATCACAGTGGTAAAGTGAGGTTTTTGAATTAACACTTTTGAAAATAATTTTATTGTTTTCTCAGGAAGATACTACCGCTTATAGTTTTAAGATGTAATTCGTTTTTTACATCTCCAAAAGTTCCGGTTACTTTACTTCCTACCACACGGTTTTTTCCATGATCAAATTCCATATCTTTATCAGAATAAATCATTCCAGAAATAGTTTCGGCTTTTAGTTTTGATTTGGCTACATTAATATCAATATCTCCACTTATAGTTTTTAGATTTAAGTCTCCGTTATAGTTTTTGATGTCAATATTTCCACTTATAATATCAACAATCAACTCTCCCTGGTAATTCTCAGATTCGACATCTCCAGAAATACTTTTTACTCTTAACGTTGAGCTTTTTGGAAGATAAAGAGTATAGTTGGCATCAATGTCTAAGTTGTTACAAGGGTTCCAATTGTTATTACGATTAGATCCTCGCTCTTTATTCCATTTGTCAAATAAATCTCCATAATCTGACTCGATATCAAGCACAGAGGATGTATTTTCTATTTTCAGATTAAAATAATCATCAAATTCGCCGCCGTTAACACTAACCTCTGCCTTTAAATATATATTATTCTTATCCCAGGTTTTTATAATAATATTATCAGCGAATTTGAATTCTACCTTAGTTAGACTGGTAGGAGTTTTAAGTTCTTTTTCGATTACTTTTTGTGCATTTATTTGTAATGAAACAAGGCACAATACCATAAATTTTAATACAGTTTTCATATGAGTTGTTTTTTGATTAGTGCCGAAACAAGTTCGGCATGAATTGATGATGACCTCTTTTATTTTTTTCTTAAATAAATACTTCCTGTGGATGACCTTAGAGCAATGTCCACTCCTCCGTTATTGATTTTGGTATTTATTGTTCTTCTTCCCCCGACTACTTTCATGTTATTATTTTCAGCAGGAAATTTTATATCAAAATCGGTATAAATCTCTCCCATAGATGTCTTTAATTCTAAATTGGCTGGTGTTCCCGAAGGTAAACTTACATCGATGTCTCCTGTAGCAGATATAATAGAAATAGGAGATTTCTGGCTTACCTTATTAAATACAATATTAATCTCTCCTGTTGCAGTTTTGGCAACAATAGGCCCTGTGACATCTTTTAATGTGATTCCACCTACATTGGTTCTGGCTTCTATTTCAGAGGAAAATCCGTTAAAAAATAAGCTTCCCAGGTTACTGCTCTCTGTTGTTATATGAATATCTTTAGGAAGATAAATTTCTAAAATTTTACTATGCATATTTTTTAGATTTCTAATAACAAGAGTTTCTCCATCCTTTTTGACATATATGCCAATTCCCGTATTATCGCTCCCACCAGAATAGACAGCTTTGAGTCCTTTTGCTTTTTCGGGTGTTTTTCTTCCATCTCCTTTGATCAAAAGCTCACTTTTGTCATGGGTTTTTGCTTTCACTCCTGATTCTGAAGAGATTCTTACCTTTTTTATACCTTGTAAAGACTGAGTATAATCTTGTGCCTTTAGAGTTCCTATGGTTAGAAGTGCGATTGCTATAATTGCTATTTTTTTCATGATTATTTGTTTTCTGATTGAAATTTTTAAATTAAACTTGGTAATCCAATTTTTACTTGATCTTTTACATAATCAGGTGTTTCTTCATTCTGAAGTAATTTTTCCATAGAAGGAATTGCGCGTTTTTCCTGAATGGATACTAATATTTGAATTAATTCAATTTGCATACCTGGATCTTGTTCTTTATCCAGAGCATTAATTAATGCTTTACGAACTATTTCGTTATCCGAAAATTTTGCAAGTGCTTCTGCTGCAGCTAGTCGCACATTAATATGATCGTCAAAATGCATTTTATTGATTAAAGCATTTAAGATATCATTTCCCGGTTTTTCAAACTCTTCTGCGTAGTTCACTGCTTGTAAACGCTTACTTGCAGATTCATTTTCGATTAAAGAAATGGTCATTGTTTGCTTCATTTGTTTTTTTTCTTTTTCTAGTACTGCCATTTCTTGTGAGAAAGATGTTGTATTCTCGTGTTTTCCATAGAAATACCCAGAAATAACAAGCGCAATAGTTGCAGCGATCTGTAAAGCGATTTTCCAGGAACCTTTGCTTTTTTTGTTCATTACAATGACTTTTTGATCATTGTTTAGTTCTTTTTCCTTTGCCAACATTTGTTCAAAGTTTATTTGTAAACTTTTGTCTGGAAATTGTATAGGATCACTATCCACAGCTTCAAAAACAGTTTGAAGTTCTTGTAAATCGGTACTACAATTTTTACAACTTTGGAGATGTGCATCAAATTTTTGATGTGTTTCATGATCCAAATTGCCATCTATATAATCGATGAGTTGATCTTTTATGTGGTTACAGTCCATGACTTTCTATATATTTTGTAAATAATGATCTTTTAATTTATGAATAGCTCGATGTACTTTGGTCTTAACTGCTCCAGCAGTTGAGCCTGTAATCTCAGCGATCTCTTGATATTTAATGCCTTGATATCTATTCATAATGACTAACTCTCTATCAACATTACTTAGTTGATTCAATGCTCTTTTTAGTTCTTCATTAGTTTCTTTTATATCCATTTGATCAGGCTCCTTTTGTTCTATCTTGTATTCAATAGTATCAAATCGTTCATCTTTATTTTTTTGACGCTGATAATAATCAGTAAAAATGTTTCGAGCAATAGTATAAATCCATGATGAAAACTTTCCCTTTTTATAAGAAGCTCGATACTTAATCGCTTTGTAAAAAACTTCTTGTGTGATATCCTGACTAACCTCTTTATCTCTTGTCATTTTAAATAAAAAGTTAAAGATCTTAATGTGATACCTGTCAAAAAGAACACTCATCATATCCAAATTACCATTGGATACCAGAATCATTAATTCTTCGTCATTTAGATTTTTCAAGATGTTACTCTTTTTTGGTTAGCTTCTATTACTTATACCTTAAATTTTAAAAAAGGTTACATGAGATATAAATTATTTTGCGATTTTATTGATTAAAAATTGATTTTAATCAATAAAAGCCTTGATTAAAATCATCAGATCTATTGATTAATGGTGAATGTTGATTTTTTTATAAATGTAATTTTGACATATAAAAATGTTAACCAAATTTAAATTGTTATGAAAACCACAAAGTTACGTATACATCGTGTACACTTAAAAGGATCAATTTTAGTAGTATTTTGTATAATACTATTATCTATTTTAACTTCCTGTGAAGGGGAAGAGACAATACAAGAACCAATTGTAGATAATACCAATAGCAATACTCGTGGAGTAAGTGAAATGGAACTTGCAAATATCTACTATGGAAAATCTTCATCTACAGATTGTAATTTTGAATATGAAGGTCTTGAAGGACCTGAGTTTTGGGCTAATCTTTGCGGAGATGAATGGGTAGATTGTGGAGGTAATGCTCAATCTCCTATTAATATTATTACTAGTGCTGTTACTGAAGACGGTAGTATTAATAACATAAATATTAATTATGGTGAAAGCACAACAGATATCATTAATAATGGACATACTGTTCAGTTCAATTATGATATGGGTAGTTATGCATCTCTTGATAATATTAATTATGACCTTCTGCAGTTTCATTTTCATACGGGTAGCGAACACACTGTTAATGGTAAAAGATATCCAATGGAAATGCATTTGGTACATCAAGATCCCATTACAAAACTATTGGGAGTAGTTGGTGTTTTCTTTGAAGAAGGAGAAGAAAATGATGTTTTAGAGGAATATCTTGATGACTTACCAGAACAGAAAGGTGATCATTTTACCAATACATCTACATTTAAGGTTGAAGATTTATTACCAGGGGATATGGATTTTTATACATATGGAGGCTCGTTAACAACTCCTGGCTGTTCAGAAATTGTAACTTGGTTCGTTGTAAAGGAATCTATAACAGCATCTACAGAGCAATTAGAAAAGTTTGAAAGTATCATGCATAAAAATTATAGACCAACACAAGATTTAAATGGTAGAATAGTGAAAACGAAGAGCTAAGATGGTTATTTACTTAGGTTAAGTATTAAGATCGTTTAAAACATTTTTAAATGGTCTTTTTATAAATACAAAAGGATGTCTTAATAGACATCCTTTTGTTATACTAATTTAATTTGTTTCTTAGCTCTGCATATTCTTTGCTTCAATACTCAATGTAGCATGCGGAACTAATTTTAACCGTTCTGGATTAATTAATTTACCCGTTACACGACAAATTCCATAGGTTTTGTTTTCGATTCGTAATAGTGCATTTTTTAAATCACGTACGAATTTTTCTTGTCTAATGGCAAGTTGCGTATTAGCTTCTTTAGACATTGTTTCACTTCCTTCTTCGAAGGCTTTAAATGTTGGAGAGGTATCATCTGTACCATTATTACCATCATTTTTATATGCACTTCTAAGTAATTCCAAATCTTTTTGTGCTTTTTCCACTTTATCAAGGATAATTTCCTTGAACATCGCCAAATTAGCGTCACTGTGCCTTACTTTGATATCTTCTGCCATATTCTTAATGTTTTTTAATTATCAATTGAGTTGCAATGTCGTCAAACGCAATTTCTGTACCGTTTATTACATCCGAAGCAAATTCAATTGTCTCAGTTAAGGTTTCATTTTTAATATAATTCTCATTACTAGCAATAGCTTCCTGGATTTCTTCATTTTCCTGAAAAACAATTTCTATTTTATCAGTTACCTCCAGACCACTATCCTTACGAATATTCTGAATACGATTAATAAGTTCTCTTGCAATTCCCTCTTTTTTAAGATCTGGACTTATTGTTACATCTAATGCAACAGTCAAAGCACCAGAGTTTGCTACTAACCAACCCTCAATATCCTGAGAACTGATTTCTACATCATCGGTACCTAAAGTAATAATTTTATCATTAATTTCTACATCAAAACTGCCAGTTTGTTCAAGAATTTTGATGATTTCTTGATCGAAAGATTGTATCTTATTGGCAATCAGTTTCATATCTTTTCCGAAACGAGGGCCTAATGCTTTGAAATTAGGTTTGATTTGTTTTACTAGTATCCCAGAAGCATCATCAATAAGTTCTATTTCTTTAACATTGACTTCGCTTTTTACCAAATCAGCAATATCATTTATCTCCTTTTTTTCAGCTTCATTTAGCACCGGAATCATTATGCGCTGTAATGGTTGACGTACTTTGATCTTTTCTTTTTGACGTAAAGAAAGCACCAAAGAAGAAATAGTTTGTGCCTTTTGCATTTTATGCTCAAGTGCTTTGTCAACAAAAGTCTCATCATATATTGGAAAATGAGCAAGGTGAACACTTTCTGATGTTTCTTGTTGAGTGCCGGCTACCAAATCCTTATACAATCGATCCATAAAAAATGGTGCGATTGGAGCTCCAAGCTTAGTTATTGTGAGCATACAGGTATATAATGTCTGATAGGCAGAAATCTTATCTTGTTGATAATCTCCTTTCCAATATCTTCTTCTACTTAATCTTACAAACCAGTTACTTAAGTTTTCTTGCACAAAATCAGAAATAGCTCTTGCAGCTTTGGTAGGTTCATAATCATTATAATATTCATCTACATTTTTGATTAATGTGTGTAACTCACTTAAAATCCAACGATCAATTTCTGGACGTTCGGCTAATGCTATATCAGCTTCGGTATAGGAGAAATTATCGATATTAGCATATAAGGTAAAGAACGAATAGGTGTTATAAAGTGTACCAAAAAACTTACGCCGTACTTCTGCAATACCTTCAGAATCAAATTTTAAGTTGTCCCAAGGGTTGGCATTGCTAATCATATACCAACGAGTAGCATCAGGGCCATAGGTTTTTAAAGTTTCAAAAGGATCAACAGCATTGCCAAGTCTTTTAGACATTTTCTGACCATTCTTATCCAATACCAAGCCATTAGAAACTACATTTTTATAAGCTACATCATCAAAAATCATAGTACCTATTGCATGTAAGGTATAAAACCAACCACGAGTTTGATCCACACCTTCTGCAATAAAATCAGCTTTTCTTTCACCTGATTCTACTTTTTCTTTATTTTCAAATGGATAGTGCCATTGCGCATATGGCATTGATCCAGAATCAAACCATACATCAATTAAGTCACTTTCGCGATTCATTGGTTTTCCTGATGGAGAAACTAAAGTGATTTTATCAACTACATTTTTATGAAGATCTACTTTATTATAGTTTTCTTCACTCATATCACCAATTACAAAATCGGCAAAAATATCAGCTTCCATTACTCCCGCTTCTATAGCTTTTGCCATCTCTGTTTTCAATTGTTTTACAGAGCCGATCATAAGTTCTTCTTTACCATCATCTGTTCTCCAGATAGGTAAAGGAATTCCCCAGAAACGAGAACGAGAAAGGTTCCAGTCATTCGCATTAGCTAACCAGTTACCAAATCGCCCTTCTCCTGTAGCTTTGGGCTTCCAATTGATACCAAGATTAAGTTCGTGCATACGATCTTTAAAATCAGTAACTTTTATAAACCACGAGTCCAGAGGATAGTATAATACAGGTTTATCTGTACGCCAACAGTTAGGGTAACTGTGTACGTATTTTTCTACCTTAAAAGCTTTATTTTCTATTTTAAGTTTGATAGCGATTTCTACATCTACAGATTTCTCTGGAGCTTCTCCATCGTCATAATATTCATTTTTTACATATTTACCGCCAAGATCTCCCATTTCCTTAATGAATCGACCTTGTAAGTCAACAGTAGGAACAAGATTGTCGTTTTCATCCATTACTAATAATGCAGGGACTTCTGGAGTAGCTTGTTTAGCAACAAAAGCATCATCTGCACCAAAAGTAGGAGATGTGTGTACAATACCAGTACCATCTTCTGTAGTAACAAAATCACCAGCGATTACTCTAAATGCATTTTCTGGATTATGATAGGGTTGTACATAGTCAATAAGTTGTTTATAACGAATATCAATAAGGTCAACTCCTTTACATTCTTTTAAAATGAAATAAGGGATTTTTTTATCTCCTTCTTTAAAAGCATTAACTTCTTCTTCGGTCTCTACCTGAACAAATTTTCCAGAAAATTGTTTCCCTACTAAGTTTTTAGCAAGAATGACATTAGTGGGCTCAAAAGTATATTGGTTCAATGTTTTTACAACAACATAATCAATTTTTGGACCAACAGTTAATGCTGTATTTGATGGAAGTGTCCATGGAGTTGTTGTCCATGCTAAAAAATAAATTGTTCCTTCAATATCTTTAAGAAAAGAAGGCAACGTATCTTGTTTGGTTTCGAATTGAGCAACAACCGTAGTATCTGTAACATCTTGGTATGTTCCTGGTTGATTAAGCTCATGAGAACTTAATCCTGTTCCTGCCTTAGGAGAATAAGGTTGTATTGTATAGCCTTTATATAATAAACCCTTATTGTAAATTTGTGAAAGTAACCACCATACACTCTCCATGTATTTGGATTTGTAGGTGATATATGGATCCTCCATATCTACCCAATATCCTATTTTTTGAGTAAGGTCATTCCAGATATCGGTATATCGCATAACGGCTTTTTTACAAGCTTCATTATACTCTTCTATCGTGATTTTTTTACCAATATCTTCTTTGGTAATACCCAATTCTTTTTCTACTCCAAGCTCAACAGGAAGTCCGTGAGTATCCCATCCTGCTTTACGTTGTACCTGATATCCTTTTTGTGTTTTATAACGACAAAAAATATCTTTAATAGCACGTGCCATTACATGATGAATTCCAGGTAATCCATTTGCCGAAGGAGGGCCTTCGAAAAAGACAAACGGTTCTGCTCCATCACGCTCACTAATACTTTTGTCGAATATGTTATTCTGTTGCCAGAAGTCTAGTATTTCGTTAGCTACTTTAGGTAAGTCAAGTCCTTTATATTCAGGAAACTTCGTGCTCATTTGATCGTTCTTTCTATTAAGTCTGCGAAAATAAGGATTTTCTGGAAAAAAGAAGCCTGAAATGATACCGTGATATAAAATAAATGTTAGGTAAATATGATTTTTTAACAAAGCTTTTCTTTTTTTGGCAAAAAATCATTAAAAATACCCTAAGATGCTATACAGATTTTTTTTGGTTTTAGAAATCTATAACAATTCCTATACTGGGTATAATTTGACCTGATTCTGTTTCAATTGCTGCTAGACTTCTTGGTTCTACGATTGTTCCGGTAGTATCTCTATTAAGTCCGAACTGTGTAGGTTCTGGGATTTCTTGTCCTAAAACATTTTGAGCTTCGATAAATACATTTAACGAAAGATTTTTGAAATTCCATTTTTTATCGATACGCAGGTCGAGTTGACTAAAGGTATCTAGTTTCTCTTCTCCTAAACGATCATAATCCAAAATAACTTCGGGATAATTAGCCAAAGTAGCATTAAGATCAGTAGGGACAAAAGGCGTGTTGCCTGCAAAGCGATATCTAGTACTGATCTCCCAATTCTTCTTTAGTTTATAGCCGCCTGTAAATGAAATAAGATGACGACTATCCCATACAGATGGTAAATAGTTGTTTCTATCAAAGCCAGTAAATTCACTATAAAACCAGGTATAGGCAAAGATTCCATAAAAGTTATTAGTCAGTTTTTGCTGAAATTGAAGCTCTGCTCCATAGCTTCTTCCTTTACCAACAGTTGAGACATCTTCACTTCCTAAAATTTCGAAGTCTGCACCTTTATTGGCAAGAGAGACGCCATCTAAGACTGAAACCGGGTAATCATCATAACGTTTGTAGAACCCCTCTAAAGAAATACTTGATGAAGGACCAAAATAGTGTTGCAAGCCAAGTACATAATGATCACTTACAGTATAATCTACATCTTGATTTACAAGGACATTATTATTATTTCTGAATCCTAAAATGGTATAAGGAGGTAATTTGTAATATCTACCTATCGACCCATTTAATCTCCAGTTTTCTTTAAACTCATAGGATAATGACAATCTTGGAGAGAATGTAGATAAGATATTATTCTCTTCTGTAAAAGTATCATCGTCTACTCTAAAACCAAAGGATACATCTAATTTATCACTGAAGAACGATTTAGTTACATTCGCAAAAAGTCCATACTTGAAGAAATCTATCTCAGTGTTAAAAATACTATTATCGGTTAGATTTACGGTTTCATTACTATAATCAGAATATTGTGTATTAAAACCTGTGGTAAGTTTCCAATCATCAATGAATTTTGTGAGTTGGTAACGTAACTTAGTTTCAGATTCGGTGGCATCGTTACTAAAAATCACTCCAGTTTCATTTTCAGGATCTTCATATCGAGTAAATTCATTAACCAAAGTGTTGTTGCTCACAGTTGTTTCCATAAAACCGGATCCATCTTTAAAACGTCGTTTCCAGGATAAACCCATAGCATTAGTACGTTGATTAATAAAAGGAGCCTGATCTAGTTGTGCTTGTTGTTCTGCATCAAAATCATCTGGTGCTTCTACCGAAAAATCATCAATAGAACCTAAACCGATAAAACTGATGTCATTGTAAGTGTCGATCCTATGGTTTATTTTGTATTGATAATCCCAGTAATTGGGTCTAAATGGAAGACCAATAACTTCAAACAAAAATTGTAGATAACTTCGTCTTGCTGATACCAAAAAAGTAGTTTTTGCTTCTTCGTTTTTACCTTTAAAAAGAGGTCCTTCTAGTGTAAGTGCCGCTTCACTAGCACTAATACGAAAATTACCGTTAAAACCTCTGTTGTTTCCCTGGCGCTGACTAAACTGTAATACTCCAGAAAGTGGGTTGTCATACTGAGCGCCAAAAGCTGAGGTAGATAGTGTTACATTATCTATGAATGATACATTAATAAGTCCAACAGGGCCTCCAGCACTTCCTTGAGTACTAAAGTGATTGATATTAGGAACTTCTATTCCGTCTAGATAATAGACAGTTTCATTAGGAGCTCCACCTCGAATTATCAAATCATTACGAAAACCTCCAATAGAGGGAGAAACACCAGGAAGTGTTTGGGCAACCTGTACTACATCATTGTTGCTTCCTGGGTAGGTGGCAATTTCTACAGCAGATAATGACTGTGTGGATAATGGAGTTTCTTTTGGTCTACTTATTTTGTTAGCATTACTTATAACCACTTCATCCAATGCTTCTGTAGACTCTTTCAGAACAAAATTGTTAGTGGGCGTTCCTTTTGATTTTACAATAACATTAAATTTGGTTTGTGTTTCAAAACCAACATAACTAACGATTAAATTATAGGATCCTGGAGTTATATTTTCAATTCTGTAGTTTCCATCAAAATCGGTTTGCGCTCCTTTTTCTGTTCCTTCAAGAAAAACTGAAGCCCCTAAAATAAATTGCCCGGTTTGATCGGTTACATTTCCAGAGAGTTCTCCATATACCTGGGCATGCATATGAGAAACAAATAGTATAGAAAGTATTAAAACAGTATTTTTGATTTTCATGATAGTGTAGCTTATAATGGTTATAACTATATTTTTGATTAACAAAACAAAGTGTTTATTTTTTTTGCACAAATATTAAACAAAAAAACAACTATATAGCACTATATTATTTTAATTTAGTGTTAAAAAATTATAATTAATGAAAATTTATGAATTAATAAAAGAGTTAATTAGTTTAACAGGAGAATTTGTGAAAAGCAGATCAGATGGTGAAATTCATATTAAATCATTTACAGATTGGTTGTCTAAACGAATGGATAAAACGGTTTCGACTGAAGAGTATGAAATTACAGGGCATAGCATAGAAGCAGAAATAGCAGCATACATAGGTAGAATGAGTAGGTATTCTAATTCATATATTAAATCTGCACTGGTTGATTTACCTTTTGCAACTGATATGGATTTTGCCTTTACAGCAATTCTTCACAGAGCTGGTTCTATTGGCAAAACAGATTTGATTAGAAAAATGGCTTATGATAAATCTTCTGGAATGGAAGTAATTAAACGATTATTGAAAAATGAGTTGATTGAACAATTTCCAAACCCAGAAGACAAAAGAGGTAAGCTACTGCGCCTGACCAAAATAGGAGAAGAAAATGTGATAAAAGCATATGCCGAAGCTCATAAAGCTGCAAAAACAGTGAGTGGTTGTTTATCTAAAAGTGAACAAATAAATTTGTTAAAAACCTTAAAAAAATTAGATGAATTTCATTTTCCGATATACTTAGAAGAAGAAAAAGATTTAAATTTAATTATTAATAAGTATTCTATAAAATGAACCAAACCTTACAAATAGCGCTTATACAATCTCATCTGGCATGGGAGAACCCAGTACAGAATCGAAAAATGTTTGCTCAGAAAATTGAGGCGATAACTCAGGATGTAGATTTGATTATTCTCCCGGAGATGTTTACCACAGGGTTTACTATGAATGCCCTTGAGGTTGCTGAGACCATGCGAGGAGATACTATGGTATGGCTTGCAGCAATGGCTAAAAAGGTTAGTTGTGCTATTACAGGAAGTATAATAGTCAAAGAAGAAAATAAGTACTACAATCGTTTGATCTTTATGTTACCTGATGGTACATGCAAGTGGTACGATAAACATCAATTATTTACCTTGGCCAAAGAGCATGAAGTATTCGAATCAGGTCAGGAAGAAGTAATTATCGAGTATTTGGGGTGGAATATTAAGTTGCAGGTATGTTATGATCTTAGATTTCCTGTTTGGGCGAGAAATACTACAGGCTATGATGTATTATTGTATGTAGCAAGTTGGCCAAAACCCCGTATTAATGCGTGGGATACATTGCTTAAGGCCAGAGCTATCGAGAATATGTGTTATTGTATTGGTGTAAATCGAATTGGTTTAGATGGAAAAGGATATGAATATAATGGACATTCTGCAGTGTATGATGTTCTTGGTCATTCTGTTATAGAAGAAGAGCTAGTCGAAAAAGAAGCAATTTTATACGCTTCTTTAGACAAATCTCATATTGAAAAAGTTAGAGGTAAATTGCCTTTTCTTGAGGATAGAGATGATTTTAAGTTATATTAGTTTTTGTTTGTAAATGTGACTGTAATCTCATATCTGTGAATATTGATTAGTCATCTGACTCTTTTTTGGATTCATCCTCTGATTCATCATCATTAAGAAGCCCTTTGGCTTTATCCCATAACTTAGAACCTTGATTTTTTATCTCATCTCCGGCATTTTCAAGACTCTCCATACTAGAATATTTGTCAATGTTTTCTATAAAATTATTGAAGGTGTCAATAATCTTAAATGTCTCATCTGTATATGGAATATTCTGTTCTTTCATCAATTTTTTCCAATCTACTTTTGCCAGAATTGATATCATGTATTTTGTAGCTATTTTACTTAAGAAGTATTTATCATAAATGCCATTAAGTACCTTGTCTGGTTCTCTATCTTTAAGATAAGTAATCGATTCTTCGATAGATTCTTTTTCTTTTTTAGAAAGCAATATGCTGGATTTTAATTTTTCCAGGGAAGAAATCGCTTTTTCACTGTTTTCTTGTTTTAGATGCAGATAGGTTTCTATGGACCAAATGATTTCGTTATCAAGACCTATTTTTTCTGCATCATTAAGGAATTCTTCAAAGTCGAGTAGTGCTCTTTCCTGATCAATGTCACGTTCCATCATCAATCTATCAAAACCTCTAAAAAGATGATTAAGTGCATGTAAACCAATATGAGTTTTTTGATTGTCAAGATTTCTCCATTGAAATATAGCCCTTGTAAGTGGTAGGTCTGTGTCTGGATTATTGTTTAGCCAAACTATATTTCGGGATATTTCATCTTCTGATAAGTAATATAATTTTTTTTCGAAAAATAGAAAACCTCTAAAATATTGCATCAAGGTTTTAATTTCACTATCAGGGAGTAACTCAGGATTTGTTTTTGAGCTCTCATATAGAGAAATTTCTTTTCCAAGATCCCGGCTTGCAATAACAATTGCACTTAAAAAGGCGTGCTCAATATTTTGCGTAACTATCTTTTCTTCATTGCTAAGTAAAGGGGCTGTTTTGGTTATAGAATCTCCATATACTTTGGTTAATGCTTCAGTTAAAGTTGGAAATATGTCTTCATCTGTTTCTTCTACAAAGTTTTTCATTGCTCTGTAATCTCGATATATTGAAATATAGTCCATAAGAGAAAGCTCTTCGGAATTTTCAATATCATAGGAAACAACTTTGTTAAAAATTTTATCAAATTTTGTTTTAAACTCCTTAAACTCGGGTGATACATCATTTTGTGCAGCAGAAGATCGGATACATATTTTTCCAAATTTGTAGGCTAATACTTTATCAGAATCTAGTTGTTCAATAAGTTCTTCCTTGTCTTTTTGTAATAAAGCTTCGTCAGTTTTTTCATCAGAACAACTTGTTAGAAGTAAAACAACTAAAACAAAAAGAATATGTACATGCTTCATGTGCCAAGTTTTATCAAGTATATATAGTTTAATAATAAGTAAAAATAATTAGAGTGTGTTATTTATGATACCCTCTTTTCAGTGAAACTTGCTTAAGCTACTCTGGAATATTTTGTTGAGAAATATAATGATTTCTGGACTTTGGCTAAGTATAGTGTATCATTTTTTTCATTTATACATCAATAAATCGAGATATCTCGATTTATTGATGTATATTTATAACATGAATTTTTTAGAAATAAATAAGGTATTGTCAAATAAGGTGCGAGTTGATATTCTTCATTGGCTTAAAAAACCAGAAGATAACTTTCCTCCACAAATCAATGTACCTGATTTTAATAATGGTGTCTGTGTTTGTCATATCCAGGATAAGACGGGTCTGTCTCAATCTACCGTTTCACATTATCTTACAATGATGCATAAAGTAAATGTTCTTACTGCAACAAGAATTGGAAAATGGACCTATTATAAAAGAAACGAAGAAGAAATACTTAATTATATAAATTCATTGAGGAGTGAACTTTGATTTTTTTAGATGACTAAAATTCTTAAATCAATAATAAAAATATAAAGATGGAACAAGAATTACTTTTAATGGGTGCTAATGCTTTAAGAAAAGCAGCAGTTAACGAAGAGGTAAAAGATTTTATTCTTTCTAACGAAGCACTATTTAAAACAATTAAAAAAGCTGCTAATAGATATATCGGCGGAGAAACACTTGAAGAAACAATACTTAAGGTTAAACACCAGAATAAAAACAAATTCAAGTGCTCAATAGAGTTTATGGGAGAAAATACACTGACCGAAAAAGAAGCAAATGATGCAACAAGCGAATTTATTAGGATAGTGCATGAGATTAAAAACCAAAATCTTAATTCGACTGTTTCTCTTGACCTTTCTCATATTGGGTTGGCAATTTCAAATGATTTGTGCTTAAATAATTTGATCTCAATATGTAAAGAAGCCAGTAAAACTAATATTGAGGTAATTATTAGTGCAGAGGGTATCGATAGAACAGATGCAGTGCTCAATACATATAAAACCATATCAAAAACCTATAAAAATACTTCAATAACACTTCAGGCATATCTTCACAGAACAAAGGATGATTTTAAAGATTTAATACAAGAAGAAGGAAGAATTAGAATGGTAAAAGGAGCTTTTGAGACCCCGGCACACCTTTCTATTCCCAGAGGAAAAGAATTAGACGAGAGATATTTATATTTTGTAGATCAATTATTATCTCAGAATCATAAATGTTCAATAGCAACACATCATTCCAAAATTCAGCAAGAAGTACTTAAACTTATTCAAAAATATAAAATAAGTAAGGATATTTACGAATTTGAAAGCCTCTTTGGAATCCAAACAGAACAGCTAACTCTTCTAAAAGAGCAAGGGTATCCAACAAAATTATACTTTGTATACGGTAAAGAGTGGTATTTGTATTTATGTAATAGGATAGCCGAATATCCGATGAATTTATTTAGAGCTCTAAATGATATTGTTGAACCTATTTCTGAATAACAGAGTTAGAGCCTAATATACTTTGCGTTACTCTTCTAATGTGAAGGTTTGTTTTATTTCCCAATTTGCTCGTAGTTCTATAGGCTCAAGGAAATAACGCATTTCTTCTGGCTGTATACCTTTTAAGAAATTACCAGTATCCCATTTACCATTATTATTTTGATCAAAAATTACTCTAATAAAATATTTGGAAGGGTTGAGGTATTCAAAAACAAGGGTTTCTTGGCTTTTTGCTATTTTTTCTGAAACTACTTCTTCCTTATCGTTTGTGATCTGGACTATTACCGGATAGGCTTTGACATTTTGAAGAGTTAGAAAAATTGTACCATAATCGGTAATTTTTTTTGTTCTGAAATTAAATTGTACCGTATCATTAACATTACCAATAAAATCTTTTATTGCATCAGGAAGTAGTTTTAAGTTGTAAGCATTACTTTCTGTTTTTTCAAAAATAAGTTGTGCTTCATTTTTAGCTTTATCTAATGTTATAGAAAAAGGAACATCCAATGTATCCTTATCGGTTAATGAGATTAAACTCTCATTGATACTATCCAAAGGAGTATTGGCCGAAAAGGTAAAGTTCTTATTAGGTTCAAGACTGGATTTTACAGATGAAATTAATTTAAGTGAATCTTTATATTGATCCTTAAATCTTGCAACTAATGTATCTTGATAATTTTTAGAATTGGTGACTTCAAAAATCAATGAGTCGGCTTCAAAAAATGGTCTAAACCAATAATGTAATGTATCTTTTTCTTTATCCGGAAAAACATGAGTATCGTAGTCATCCGGTATATCACTAAGCATTTTTACATTCATACTATCCAAAAGACCTTCATAAGGAAAAAGAAATTCGTTTTTTGATACCTGTTTTGGTTTTAATGCCTTAAAATCCAGAATTTCCTTAAAAATATTAAGATTAAATACTTTTGCTGTATCCTCTGGAAGCGTGATAATTTCTTCATAAAACCCTATTTTATCCTGTTTAGGTTCATATAAATAATTATTTGAAACATCTTTTAAAGCAACAAGTTTAAATTTCCCTTCTTTTAGATTATGTAAACTAAAACCAATACTATCTAGCGTATTGGTAATGTATCGCGGAACAGTTTTGTAAACCAGTGAATCCGAATAATTTTCATCAACCTCATATAGTGCAACGGTAATATAGGAATCGGGTTCTTTTTGGTAAGCGTCACTTATTGTGCCTTTTACACTTAAAGAATCAAGAAAGTCTCCTGTAGTAAAAACATATCTAAAAAAAGAGTTTGGGTTTTCTTCATTATTATCTACAATACTTTCTCCAAAATTGATACTATAGGTGGTGTTTTCTAATAAGGTATCAATAAATTTAATTTTAATGTATTTGCTGGGTACTCCTAGAGGTGTAATTGTCGGCTTAGGATCCATAGGAGGTGAGACGATGATTTGTTTTTGAGCATCGTTTAGTTTTATATATTCATCAAAATAAATTCGAATCTCATTTCTGTCAAAATTTGTTGAAAAATTGGGAGGTAAGGCTTTAATAAAAACGGGAGGTGTCTCATCTTTAGGGCCACCAGTAATCGAACCTTTTTTGGCACAATTTACTACCAGAAGTAATGATACCAAGGTAAGCAATACCATATTTAATCTTTTGCTCATATGCTCCGAGATGATTTTAAGTGACAAAGAAACAACTATATTTAAAAAACAAAAAACATAATGAAATACTATTTTAGAGGTTTCTGTTAGAAAAAACGCTAAAACTTTATATTTAATTCATCTTTATGTTAGATTACTCGGTTATAGCCATTGTTGCAATACTAATTTTAATCCCTGGGATGGTATTTAATTCCTTTACACAAGCTTCTATGGTAGCACCGGTTGTAACAATGTCATCAATCAATAAAATATGTTTATTTACAAGTAAAGACTCATTTTCAACCTTAAATGTTTCAGATGTATTGATCCATCGGCTAAGTCGCCCGTGTTTAGATTGTTTTTTATTGTAAGATTTTTTTTTCAATACAGAATCAATGTACTTAGCACTCAGTTTTTTGGCAATTTCGATTCCGAATTTTTCAACTTGATTATACCCTCTTTCCTGTAATCTTTTTTTATGTAGTGGAACAGGGATTACGATATCAATATCTTGATATTCAGATATTTGTGATAAATCAGAGCCTAGCCATTGCCCTAATTCTGTTCCTATTTCCTCTCTACCCCTATACTTAAGGTTATGAATTAGGTTTTGCACCAAACTATCCTTATGAAAAACAAATAGAGAAGTTGCATTTTCAATTTTGGCACGACCATAAAATACTTTTTCAATTTTTTTTGCGTTTACGTTATGGAAATTGCCTAAAGGGAGCTCGTGTCTACAAGAAGTACATAGTAACCTTTCATTTTTATATAGAGGACTGTTACAGGCAGCACAATATATAGGATAGAGTAAATACGCTAAGTCTCTTAGCATTTTATTAGGGAGATTAACATTAATTATTATATTTAGCTATTAAAATAACCATCAAAAATTATAATAAATTTTAATTATGACAACTCAAAACAATAACTTGACCCTAAAAATTCTAATTGGTGTTCTAGGAGCACTGTTGCTTATTCTAGGGATTTTTACGTATAAGTTTTACAACGAAGAGAAGCAAAATAAAGCAATTTTGCAACAAGAAAAGGATCTTATTGAAAGCGAATTAGGAGAATTGATCACAAAATATGACAATGCTATCGCTCTTAATGAAGTAATGGATGATCATTTGCTTAAGGCAAAAGAACGTATTGTTGTACTATTAGATAGTGTAAAAGACAATGATGCTAATCTAGCTTTGATCTCTCGTTACAGAAGAGAAGTAGGTAAACTTAAAAAAGAACGTGAAAGACTATTTAAGCTGGCAGATAGTTTAACTGCTGCTAACACGCAGTTGGCTACAGATCTTGATAGTACTTCTGTAGCATTAAATAGAAGAATTATTTTATCTGATTCTTTACAAACACAAAACACCAAACTTGCTGATATCGTAGAAAGAGGTTCTGCACTTACTGCTGCAAATATCAAAGCAGAAGGAGTACGTGTACGTAACAGTGGTAAAATATCAACTTCTTCTAAGGCAAGTAGAGCAGAAAAAGTAAGAGTATGTTTTACACTTTCTCCAAATAAATTGACAGAAAAAGGAGATAAAGATCTTTTTGTTCAGGTAATTAATCCAGAAAATAACTTGATCGGAGATAAGATATCTGTAAATTTTGATGATGCTGTACTTACTTATAGTGGACGCAATAAAGTATTCTATGAAAATGAAGCTTTAGATGTTTGTGTATTGGTTGATGCTGCACAAGGAGAGCTTGTAAAAGGGAACTATGTGGTTAACTTATTCTCTGGGCCAAGAATGATCTCTAACACACAGTTTGAGTTAAAATAATGTATTGAAATAAATATTAGAAAACCGTCATATTGTTTAAAAATATGACGGTTTTTTTATGCTTTCGATAGAAATTAATTTTGTAAGTGTTTAATTAGATAAATTCAATTATTTTTGCGCAATGGCAAAGCAAGAAGATAAATTTAAAAAGGTTATTGCCCATGCTAAAGAGTACGGGTATATTTTTGGTTCTAGTGAGATTTATGATGGACTAAGTGCAGTATATGACTATGGTCAAAATGGTGTAGAACTTAAAAAAAACATAAGAGAATATTGGTGGAAAAGTATGGTAAATATGCATCAAAACATTGTTGGTTTAGATGCGTCAATATTTATGCATCCAACTACCTGGAAAGCTTCTGGCCATGTAGATGCATTTAACGATCCCTTAATTGATAATAAAGACTCTAAAAAAAGATATAGAGCCGATGTACTCATAGAGGATTATGCAGAAAAACTAAATCAAAAGGCTCAGAAAGAGATTGCTAAAGCCAAAAAACGTTTTGGAGATTCTTTTGATGAAGCACAATTTATAACTACCAATCCTAGAGTAGTAAAGTATCTATCCAAAAAGGAAGAAGTTGTGCAACGTATGGCAAAATCTTTAGAAAATGAAGACCTTGCTGATGTAAAAGCATTAATAGAAGAGTTAGAAATAGCAGATCCTGATACTGGGTCCAAAAACTGGACAGAAGTTCGACAGTTTAATCTGATGTTCGGAACCAAGTTAGGAGCTTCTGCAGAGTCTGCAACCGATTTGTTCTTGAGGCCAGAGACTGCTCAAGGTATTTTTGTTAACTTTCTAAATGTCCAAAAAACTGGAAGAATGAAAATTCCATTTGGAATAGCTCAAACTGGAAAAGCATTTAGGAATGAGATTGTAGCGCGCCAGTTTATTTTTAGAATGCGTGAATTCGAACAAATGGAAATGCAATTTTTTGTGCGCCCCGGAGAAGAAATGAAATGGTATGAGTACTGGAAAGAAACCAGGTTAAATTGGCATTTGTCATTAGGATTGGGTAAAGAAAATTATCGTTTTCACGATCACGATAAATTAGCACATTATGCAAACGCTGCTGCTGATATTGAGTTTAATTTCCCATTTGGCTTTAAAGAATTAGAAGGAATCCATTCCAGAACAGACTTTGACCTTAAAGCGCATGAAGAACATTCAGGTAAGAAATTACAGTTTTTTGATCCAGAATTAAAAGAAAGTTATGTGCCTTATGTAGTCGAAACCTCCATTGGGTTAGATAGGATGTTTCTAGCAGTATTTTCTACAGCATTACAAGATGAAGAATTAGAAGATGGTTCGAGCAGAGTGGTGTTAAAATTGCCAGCTGTTGTAGCTCCGGTAAAAGCTGCAATACTTCCATTAGTTAAAAAGGATGGTTTGCCAGAGATCGCACAGCAGATTGTTGATGATTTAAAATGGAAATTTAATGTAATCTATGATGAGAAAGATGCGATCGGACGTCGATATCGAAGACAAGATGCCAATGGAACTCCATTTTGTATTACTATTGATCACGATACTGTAAATGATAATACAGTTACTATTCGGGATCGAGATACGATGGAGCAAAAACGAGTGCCAATCACTGATCTAAAAAATCTTATTGCAGAAAAAACAGATGCCGAATATTGGTTAAAGTAATATAGTAAAACATTTTTTGCTGAAGCTGCCTTATACAGGGCAGCTTTTTTATTTTAGAATAGAATGTATTGGGGTATAATTATTGATACACTGTTACTTCTAAAATGACAATTAAACTACAAAACAAAAGGCTTTTTCTTTATGCCTAAGGATAAAGTACTTTATCATAGCTGTATTTTGAAGTTTAGTTGTATTTTAGTCATAGAACTCATCTTAGTGTAATGTTATGGTATAAAGAATTTTATCTTTCATGCAGAAGGTTGATCAAAATGAGTTTTCTATATAAAATGGCCAAGTCTCATATATAAATTATTGCTCATGCTATTAAAGAAGATTGTAATTATTACTTTCCTGTTTTTTGTTACTGTTGGATTCTCTCAAAAGAAGAAAGAAATCATGAATGCAACTATGATTAGTTCGGCAGAATATATGAGAACGGTTGATCCTTTAGGAGGTAAAAAACTAATTCCGGGTAAACCAAGAGAAGGTAAAATAAACCCCAGAAGGACCGGTGCAAATAGAATTGTTCCGGGAAAAGGTTTTCCGAGAGGAATGGACCCTTTATTGGCAAAAGGAAAAAGCGCAGGAAGTACAAGGGCAACAAAAGCACCTTCTCTTACATTTGATGTGAACACAAGTTCTTTTTCACCTTCAGACCCAACAGGAGCTATTGGTCCTAATCACTATGTTAGTGCTAAAAACTTTGAATTTACGATACACGACAGAAGTGGGAATGTACTGGTTCCTTCTTCATCCTTAGAAAATATATTTCCGGGAGAAGATCTGGGAGATCCCATAGTGTTTTATGATAGTTTTGCAGATCGATTTGTAATTACACAGTTTTCTGATACCCCCAATGGATTTTTGGTAGCAGTAGGACAAGGACCAGACCCTGTAAATGATGGATGGTATATCTATCGATTTAATACCGGAAGTTTTCCCGATTATACCAAATTTTCTATATGGTCTGATGGATATTATGTAACCGCAAACAAAGATCAGGGGTCTGTACAAACAAGTGAAGTTGTTTTTGTGATCGAAAGGGAAAAAATGCTAAGAGGAGAAGCAGAAGAAAATGTAAAAATAGTAGGATTCCCTCTCCCAGGTGCAAGAATAGGAGGTTTTTATAGTCCGGCATCCTTTAACGCAATAGGAAATGCATTACCTCCTGATGGGGATGCCAGAATAATTTATTTTCAGGATGATGACTGGCAAGGAGTTACCCAGGATATGTTAAAACTCTGGAAAATAGATGTAAATTGGGTTTCACCTACTGAATCTACTATAGCAGAAGCAGAAGAAATTGCAGTAACCATGTTTGATTCTACTTTTGATGGGGGTTCTTTTGGAAATATACCACAACCAGGAACCGAAGGCCAGGATATTGACGTACTACAAGGAGCAGTAATGTATGCAAGTAACTATAGAAGGTTCTGTGATTATAATGCTGTTGTACTCAATTTTGCAGTAGATATAGATCCTGATGCAGATAATGTAGCGGGAATACGTTGGTATGAATTAAGACAAAATGGGGATGGACAACCCTGGACAGTGTTTCAAGAAGGAACCTATACCTCTACAGATGGTAAAAGTGCATGGTGTGGGAGTATGGCTATGGATATTTTTGGAAATATAGGCATGGCATATACAACCATGGGAACTACTGATAATGGAGCAAGTGCAGATAGCTTTGCTTCAATACGATACACAGGTAGATTAGCAGGAGACCCATTAGGGACGATGACCTTTGCAGAAGAAACCATTGCATTGGGAACCGGAATTGATCGAACAGATGAAAATCGATACGGAGATTATGCACAACTTACTGTTGATCCTGTCGATGATCAAACGTTCTGGCATATTGCAGAATATTTTGTCGATGTCCCTGCTAGTTATTCAAGAAATGCTGTTGGAGTATTTAAAATTGCTGAAGATGTTACTGCCGATGTTGGAGTTATACGTATTGACGTACCAGAAGATGATGCTACGTTTACTAATAACGAAACAATTACCGTAACGCTAAAGAATTTTGGATCTACTACACAAAATAATATTGCTGTTAATTATTCTATTAATGGAGCAGCAGCGGTAACAGAACTATTCGCTGGTCCTATTGATCCGGGAATGACCGCTTCCTTCTCATTTGGCACAACTGCAGATCTTACTGCAGAGAGAACCTATACCATTACTGCAGAAACCAATTTGGCAGGAGATCTTAAGCCAGAGAATGATTGTAGTGATAAAACACTTCTTAATTTGTTTTCTATTGATGTTGGTGCAGGAGAATTAATAACTCCTTCACTAGATAGTGGACTTTCTGTTTCTCCAGAGTCAGTTACAGTTACTTTATATAATTATGGAACCGTGGCACAGACCAATATTCCTGTTTTTTATATGTTAAATAATGGAACAAGAATTGAAGAAACCTTTACAGGAACCATTCAGCCTCAAGAAGAGGTGTCCTATACATTCAATACACAAGCAGAACTTATTGGTATAGGTAATTTTGAATTTACTATAGGAACGACTTTAGCAACCGATGAGAATACTGAAAATGATAATATTACAAGAGTCATTGAAAGAGAATTTTGTAGACCAACTTCAAATTGTTCGCAGTTTGGAGACGGGATTAGATCTTTTGAGTTGTCAAATGTTACAAATTCTCCAATAACCTGTAATACAGGTTATGAGGATTTTTCAGATGATTTTAGTATTAATTTAAATAGATCAATAGGAACCTATACGCTTACAGTACAAACCGGGTTTGCAGATCAGAATCGATCAGAACGAATCTCTTTATGGATTGATTTTAATGACAATTCTGTTTTTGAAGAATCAGAACTTATATTAAATAATGTAGTTGTAGAAGAAGCTGATACCGACCAGGAGTTTACAGTAACAATCAACAACCAAGCTGCTTTAGGAAGGCATTTACTTAGAATTCGTGCAGGGGACGTGAATACAAATAACGGGGCTTTATTAAACGATGCTTGCGGTTCTATGGATTTTGGAACTACTCATGACTATACTGTTGAAATAGGCGAAAATAAGGATCTGGATACGGGATTAATAGTAATTAGTGAGCCAGATAATCAATTCCTGATTACCAAAGCAGATTCTGGACCAGAAACACAAGTAAGAATTTATGTTTTTAATATGTTGGGGCAAGTGATCGTTTCTAATATGATTACTAAAGATGCTAATGGAAGATTTGTATATGAACTAGATATGTCCTTTGCGAGTTCTGGAGTTTATTTTGTTCGATTTGGTAAGAGCAGAAAAGCCGATGCCACAAAGTTTGTTGTACAATAATTTACTCTTTACGGGTATTAATTTCTAAAATAGAGACTGGTCGAGCATCATTACATCTGCTAGGTCTTCTTAAACTGGCAAATTTTACCCAAACTTGTGCAGGAACTTCAGTTTTAAAAAAATCACTAAGATTTACAGGATCCAAATTATCGTTATATTCCTCAACATTTAGAATATAAGGGCAGTCTTTAGATTTACTGCTAATAATAGTGCCTTTACTAAATCCTTTTTCAATCATCTCTTTAGAAATATCTTTTTTAACAATGGTATTGGAGGAAGTATTATCATTATTCCCCATACTATTTGTGGGTTTACAGTTAGATACACTTAAAAGTATAACTAGGATATATAACTTGCTCATTTTTGTACATTTAAATTGGATACATAAAGATCATAAAAAAAAATTAGAATATAAGTGTAATTGGTATAAGCTTGCAACATGCTAATATTTGTTTTGTATTTAGTATAGATAAAATAGTAGTAAGTTTTATTTTTACTAAAATTTTAAATCAAGATACAATGAAAATCGTCTCTTATAATGTAAACGGAATTAGAGCAGCGCTTAACAAAGGATTTATAGAATGGTTGAAACAAACCGATCCAGATGTTATTTGTCTTCAGGAAATAAAAGCTAACAAAGAACAATTGGATCTGGACATATTTGCTGAAGCTGGATATGCTCATAATTTCTGGTATAGTGCTCAGAAAAAAGGATATAGTGGTGTGGCGATTTTATCAAAAACAGCTCCAGATCATGTAGAGTATGGCACAGGAATAGAGTATATGGATTTTGAAGGCCGTAACATAAGAGCAGATTTTAATGGAGTTTCTGTAATGAGTTTATACCTGCCAAGTGGAACAAATATAGAGCGATTAGAGCACAAGCTGAAGTATATGGCAGATTTTCAGACGTATATCAATGATGTAAAGAAAGATTATCCAAATCTGGTTATCCTTGGAGATTATAACATATGCCATCAGGCAATTGATATTCATGATCCGGTACGTAATAAAAATGTATCTGGATTTTTACCCGTAGAGCGAGAATGGATCGGTAATTTTATGGATAGTGGTTTTATTGATTCGTTTAGGCATTTTAATACAGAACCACACCAATATTCCTGGTGGAGTTATAGAGCCAATGCCAGAGCGAATAATAAAGGATGGCGTTTGGACTATGGTATGGTGGCACGACCATTACAAGATAAACTCAAAAGAGCCGTTATTCTATCAGAAGCAAAACATAGTGACCATTGTCCGATTTTGGTAGAATTAGAAGGAGTAATATAATCTATAAGGATAAGGAAGCTAAATAGAATTTAAATGTCACACTGAGCTTGTCGAAGTGTTGTTGAAGTAGAATTGAACGAAGAATGTATTGGTCCTTGACAGACTTAGACCGACAACACAAAAATGTCTGAGGTCAGAAGTTGGAAGCCTGAAGAGGAGTTAATTTCATATTAAACTTAGATTCTTTGCAACTTTGCTTCTTTGAGACTGAAAATTAAAAACCCCTTAAAACTCACAATAAAAATGATTAGAAAAATTGCACTCTTAGTACTGGTAGGAACCTTGATGACATCATGTGTTTCTTCAAAAGTATTTAAAGAGCTAGAAGGCAAGTATGCCCGTCTTAAACGAGAAAATCGTAAAATGAAAGACGAATTAGGAGCGTTAGAAAGAACAAGTAGTGCAGACAAGAAAGCATTAGCAGCATTAGATGCTAAGTATCAAAAGCTCAAAGCAGAAAGAGACGATCTTGAAGGAAAATATAATGCAGCACAGGCTAATTATGAAAACTTAAAAGAGTCTTATGATGCCTTAGAAAAGAATAGTTCTGCAGCTATTGCATCCAATAGTAGAAAAAATAGAGAACTATTAAGACAATTAGAAGAAAAAGAACGTGCCTTGGCGGCAGAACGTAGTCGTCTGGATAAATTGCAGAGTGACCTAGAGGCGCGCTCTAAACGTGTGAATGAATTAGAGGGATTAATTGCTGCCAAAGATGCAAAAATGCAAGCGCTAAAAAATGCAATTTCCAAAGCACTGCGAAATTTTGAAGGGAAAGGTCTTACGGTAGAAGAACGTAATGGTAAAGTGTATATTTCTATGGAAAACAAACTCCTTTTCGAATCTGGCAGTTGGGCGGTTGGAGCTCAAGGACAAAAAGCAGTAAAACAATTAGGAAAAGTATTGGGCGAAAATCCTGATATCGCCGTATTGATAGAAGGGCATACTGATAATGTACCTTACACAGGGAATGCGCAATTATCTGGTAACTGGGATTTGTCGACAAAGAGAGCGACTGCTATTGTAAATATTTTGGTACAGAATAGGCAAATAGACCCGCAAAACCTTACAGCGGCAGGTAGAGGCGAGTTTGCTCCTGTGGCGTCTAATGATAATAGTGCAGGTAAAAGTAGAAATAGACGTATCGAAGTGATCTTAACTCCAAAACTGGATGAGATTACCAAATTACTAAATGATATATAATCAATCAAGTTGAGTATAAAACAAAAAGAGCGACTCCATTTGGAGTCGCTCTTTTTATTGTATTGATGATACTTTAAATGTTTTATAAACTATTAAGTATGCTTTCAATTTCTTTTTTATCATCTTGCTTAGAGCTTTCTTTAACTCGTCTTAAGACATCAAAAAATTTATCTACTACTTTATTAGCCATCAAAGGATCTGTTAGTTTAAGTTCTCTTCCTGTAGAAGTAAGTAATTTATAGTTAAAGAATTCAATTGGGACAGATTTATCTAATTCTTTTACTAAAGAAGTGGTTCCTGTACTTTTTACAATAGAAATCACATTACCATGAGCAATTACCTTATCTGTAATATCGGCTACATCTTTTGCTAATGGATATAATTCAGTATCATAAAGTTCGCTAAGCTCAGCCCAATTATGAGTTTGAGCTTGAGTGGTTAATCCTGCGCATAGTACAAGTGCAAGTAGAAATAATTTTTTCATAATGTTTGGGTGTTTAATAATGTATTAAAAGTTTATAGGTTAATTACACCGGTTACTTTAACGAGACAATTCTTTTTTTATTGTTAAAATAACCTTAAAAATCGAGTCAAAATACTCAATTTAATTGATAAAAACCAAAAAGTGTGCCACAGATTTAGTTAACAAAAATAAAATCCTTAATTATGCATATAGCAAAAAAGCATACAGGTTTTATATAAAAGCACAAAAATACAGAAGACAGATAACAAAAGGACGTTGCCAGACGTTTATTATACCCAATTAATTTAAAACTATAAAACAAATGAAGAGGCTACCCATTTTTGTAATGTTAATAGTATCTGTGATCAAAGGAGTGAGTCAAGAAACCGAAGAAGAATACCAGAACGAAGAAGAAATACAAAGTGAAGAAGAGGTACAGGAGGGTGAAAATGGAGAAAGCAACTACCTTGACATCTATGGATATTTTAAGTTCACCAATGATGAGTATTCCAATGCCTTGGATAAGGTGAATGATATGTATCCAGAAGATCAAAATGTCCTATTTACTTTGGTAGTAGAAGTCCAAAAAGATATAGTATTAAAAGATCGCTTGTTTAGGGAGTTGATCGCAAAACCCAAAAAAAAGAATCCTTTCAAGGGTAAAGACAGCCCAGGGTTTGTCTGTATTCTACGTGGCCTTATAGAAAACAAAACCATATATAATGAAGCTATTAAAGACGGAAGTTCTGAGGGTCAGGCCAGAAATGCCGCAGCCTTAGCCGAAAGAGCTGCTCGCAGAAAATGTGGCATAGCCAAGAAAGTGAATAAGTTATAGTATGGCTGTTTCCATATATTGGCAAAAAACATAAGCTTTCCTGCTATTCCAGTTCAAGTATAGCTTGAGTTCTTATTAAATATATACTTTTACCACATCTTATGTACTCGATCTTATGCTGCACTCTTTTGAGTTGTCATTCCAGACTTGATCTGGAATCTACCAGGTGATCATGGATTCTGGTTTACACTAGAATGACAATCAAAAAAGGTAGTAATTATAGCATCCAAATCATATCATTAGGTATTTTGGATTATTATAGTATCTTTATCGGCAACCTAATCCATTAAAAACCTACGTATTATGTTTATTATCTTCGGAACAAGAGGGATAAAACACACTGTGAGTGAAAGTCCTGTATTATCAAATTCATGTCCAAACTGTAATGATGGAAATCTGGTAAATAAACTTTATCGCAGATGGTTTACCCTATTCTTTATTCCTGTAATCCCATTGGATACTGTGGATCGATTTTATGAGTGTGATCGCTGCAAGAGTGCGTATAATGAAAGTATAAAAACAGTATTACAGCGCTCTCAGGAGGAGATTAGCGAAAACCAAAAACGGGCAACTTCTGTCTATGCAAAAGCATTAGTGGCTTCTATGACACATATGTCTGTAGTAGATGGTAATTTTGCTCCAGAGGAAGAACGTGAGATTATGGATGCTATTGAAGGCTTCCCAGAAATGAAAGATGAGTTAATGGCAATACATAAAAATGTAAAGGTAAATGCTAATAAAGATAATCAGGTGTTTGATTTCCTCAATAGCGCACGAAGTGAGTTATCATCAGAAGCCTTAATTAATATTTTGGCTCAGGCAGCTGTAGTATTATTAGCAGATGGCGCTATCGAAAAAGAAGAAGAAACGTTAATGAAAGAATATTTAATTGCTTGCGGGTTGCCAAAAGAAATGTATCAGACCTTGATCGATAAGTTGAAGCAAAAGGATATGACCGAAATCAAAAAAGAACAATTGAATTAGAATTATAATAACCGTCAATTCGAGTGATTTTTCGTAATGACCTCTCGACTCCGCTCGAGGTGACAGAAGAAAAATCGTATCGAGAATAGGTTTTTAACTAAATACGAATTAAAGTTCTGTTCTATAAAAACATAAACGGCCAACTATTAATTTGGCCGTTTTTTGTTCTTAATTTATAATACCTATCTTTACATCGTACAAATAGTACACGTTCTTTGTAATACCATACTCCATAGTTCTTGAATTATGTCAATTAGAAATTCGATTGACATTGAAGTTTAATTTTTAAAACTATGTATGATGAATTGGAAAATTCAAAAACTATTGAACGGAGAGACGATTGTCTCCAAAGAACCCGGTAATTCTATGTTACCCATTCTAAAATCAAAACAACCTGTTGTTCTTGAACCCGTAAACTGGGAAGATTGTGAAGCAGGAGATATTGTTTTTTGTAAAGTAAGAGGTAACTGTTTTACGCATTTGGTCAAAGGAAAAAATGCAAAACGAGGATTACTAATCGGTAATAACCGAGGACGCCTTAATGGGTGGACCAAAAATGTTTATGGTAAAGTAATAGAAATATTACCGACATCATAAAAGTAGCGCTAAGAGCGCTTTTTTTGTTTATATACATTACCGTTTTATCAAAGTAAATTTAAATGACTACCCGCAATAGAGGAAGAGAAGCCAGCGATGATCGCCTGTTTGGGGTGATGTCAATGCAGAAAAAATTAAAAGAAGCAGCAAAAGATATGCTGTACCTCCTTTCTCGTGGCTTTGCAGAAAAATCATCTGTACAATTGGTAGGAAATCGCTATAAACTTAATGCCAGACAGCAAAAGGCTTTGCATGGTATGAGTTGTAGTGAGCAGCAAATCGCGATTCGCAAAGAACGTATGATACTGCCAAAAATGTTAAAAGGACAAACCATAGCAATAGACGGATTTAATCTATTAATTATTCTCGAAAGTGCTTTGTCTGGAGCATACATTTTTAAAGGTCTTGATGGATATTATCGTGACGTATCTAGTGTTCATGGGACATACAAACGAGTCCAAAAAACAGAAGAAGCGATTCTAATCATAGGAAATACACTTCATAAGCTAGGAGTCAATTTAGTACATTGGTATTTTGATGCACCGGTTTCTAATAGCGGAAAACTAAAAACAACACTTCGAGAATTAGCAGAACACTACCATTTTCCCTGGACAATAGATTTGGTTAATAATCCAGATAAAGAATTGGCAAATTCAAAACATATTGTGGTGAGTTCTGATGCTTGGATACTGGACAGAGCACAAAAAAATACTAATCTTGCTGCTTACCTAATTGATCATTATATACAGAAAGCAAATATTGTATTAGCAGAATAATACTTCAAACTAAGCTTTCCCTCAATCAAACTAAGCTTTCCCTCAATCTGTATTTCATAAAATAGAGATCTCCTGTATTTTTGAGTAAACCAATAAACAATAATATGTTTTAATCTAGAAGTCAAAATTGGAATCAGAAATCAAAAGAAGTAAAATAAAAGGGAGGAATGTAACATTAAGGTATAGAATAAAGCGTATAGAAGTTTATTCCTAAAAGAAATTTGATGGATGTTGGAGGAATTAATTTTAGGTTGGTTAGTTGTGTGAAACGGATGCGGCAAGGGGTAGTCGCTTCCGTTTCAATTATGTGAAACTCTGTTTTGAAAATCCGCAGTGGCGGAAAATTCAAAATAGTAAGTTGAACTTATCCCACTGTAGAGTGGGATCTGGTTCTATATCCAGAACTTTAGATTGAGGATTAAGGCTTGTCTTAAGGTTTACTATCTATTTTTTAGATGTATAGCAAAAAAAGAGCTTCTAGACAGAAGCTCTTTTTCTGGTTTAAATAAGGTGCAGTCAGTGATAACCTTATTTTTCTGGATCAAACCATTCTCCCCTGGCATTCGTATACACAGTTTTAGAATCATTTCCCATGGCTAAAACTAATTTGTAGTTTCCAATTTTATCGGTATATGCTTCTGCAATACTAGCTCCGGGAAAATCCTTTTCTACGGCAGCTTTAATAATTTCAGAAAGCCTGTCAACTTTAAGAGGTTGGTAGTTATCCTGAACTTCTACTACTTCAATTGGATCAAGAGGAAGAACTTCTTGAGATTGTTGTGCAGAGACGTTTTGCATCGAAAATACAATAGCACATAATAAGGCGATCATAGGTATCTTTTTCATCTATTCAATTCATTTAATTATACATTATAGTATATTTAGAAATAATCATTCCATAAGACAAACTAAAACACAAAGAACTGTTTGTCAAGTGTTTAAAGATGGAATGATTTTTTTAGAAGTATAGTAATTGTTGATGAAACCCCTATTGTATGTAGATATATTTCACATTTAAAAAGCGAAAGGATATTGACGAAATCTATGGTTGACTGATTTATTATGATAATTTTTACATTAGTTTAATAGAAGAGTTTCTACTTTTGAAAGCAATAATCAACTAGAACGACTATCACAGAGTGAAATTGTCAAAAACAGTACATCTGACCACTAAAACAGCAAAATAAATAGATGAGATACACCACATTACCAGGAACAGACATCAACGTAAGTAAAATATGTCTGGGTAGTATGACCTGGGGAGAACAAAATACAGAAATTGAAGGGCATCAACAATTAGATTACGCAATCGACCAAGGGGTTAATTTTATTGACACAGCAGAATTATATTCTGTACCAGCCAAAAAAGAGACTCAAGGAAGTACAGAAAAAATTATCGGAACTTGGTTAAATAAAAGAGCCAAACGAGATGATGTTGTTATTGCATCTAAAATTGTCGGACCAAGTGATTTTGCAAAACATATTAGAACTGGTGGGTTTACAAAAGTAGAATTAGAGGATGCAATACATAAGAGTCTTCAGAGATTACAGACAGATTATATCGATTTATATCAATTACATTGGCCAGAACGAAATACTAATTTCTTTGGTGTAAAAGGGTATATACACGATACTTCAGAACAATGGAATGATAATTTTGCAGAAATACTAAGTTTTCTTCAAGATTTTATTAAGGAAGGAAAAATAAGACAGATTGGAATTTCAAATGAAACCGCTTATGGTGTGATGCGTTATGTTGAAGAAGCTCGAAAAGGGCTGCCAAAAATAATTACGGTTCAGAATCCTTATAATTTATTAAACCGAAAAGACGAAATTGGTCTGACTGAAGCACTTCATCGAGAAAACATTGGACATTTACCATATTCTCCATTGGGTTTTGGAATGCTTACAGGAAAATATTTAGAAGAAATTCCTAAAAACTCCAGAGTAGATCTATTTCCTAATTATAATCGTTATATGAATGAGAATAGTTATAAAGCGACTCGTGCATATAATGAAATAGCAAAGCAACATGGTTTAAGTCTAACTCAAATGGCGTTGGCCTTTGTGAATGATCGTCCATTTGTCACTAGTAATATTATTGGAGCAACTTCTTTAGACCAGTTAAAAGAAAATATTGGTAGTATTGATCTTACGCTTTCTGAAGCAGTCCTAAAAGAAATTGAAGCTGTACACGAGAATACTCCTAATCCAGCACCTTAACTTATTTACTAATCCAAAAAGGAGTTTTGCGTACTTAAAAGTACAATTGGCTCAATAGTTGTTGATATACTATTGGGCCTTTTTTAATTTGCATTATCAATACTTTTTAAGATGAAAAAAACACTTTTATTTCTGTTGGTTGGAGTATCATTAAATGCTCAATCTGAGTTTCCTGAATTCGATAATAGTCTTATATACTCTCCTGAAGCAATCCATAGACTTCAAGAAATTGTTGGAGATAAAAATGAGGAATTTAGAAAATGTGATTTAACAAAAGATTTTGTCTCAATACCTCAGGCAAAGGGGTTTTACTTTAATATAAAAAATCGTAGTAGAACAAAAATAGTAAAGGACATAAAAGAAGGAATTTCACTAGAAGATTTTAAATTAAAATATGATAATTTAGATACAGAGTTATCTCTTATAACAAAGCGAGAATATATAGATTATAAGAATAATAGTATTGTCTCCATTACCGAAATGCCAGATGAAAACTCTATCAAAATAAAACTTGAAAACTGGGGGAAATCAAAGATGGGAAATTGGATTGTAAAAGCACAACGAGGAAATAAAAATGTAATAGTTGTTTATATTCAAGAAGAATTTAAAACCTTAAAGCTTCCATATAAGTACTCTAGAATGATTCAATATGCAGAATGTATGGTTGATACTACAACTAGAATACATTTGAAAGAAAAAAAACATTTTAAAAGATATGATTGGGACGAAATTTTAAATGAAAGAAATGCTTTTTATAAATATATAGATCAGCAATTTAAAATTGAAAAGCCTGTTCTTAGTGATGAAATTTCAGAAATAGAAGATTATATAGAAATGATTGCCACGGAAGAATATAAAACGTTTAATAAAGATAAAGAAGAGTGGGAAGAATTACGTTCTAATTTTATAAGAGACTCACTTTCTAAACAGCCATATTTTATTGAACTGATTAATAAGGCTTATGAAGAAGCTTTTGAAAAACAACATTCTAATGACATATTTGAAGATTATATTTCAAAATATTTATCCAAAGAAAAGGCTTTAAAACTTAAACGAAGTAGAGTTGTTGTAGGGATGTGTAGTCAAGACCAAAGCCCCAGAATTCATGCGATGAACATAGCTCAATTATCTGCAGAAAGTTATAATTGGAATGTTTTTTTAAGAGCGCATTTAAATATCATGAATGATAGATTTCAAAGAGCTGCTGATGGAAGTTATGCCTGGAAGAGCAGAAATACTTACATAAAAGAATTGGAGGTTCTTAATATTGATGTTCCGCCTTTGATTTATGGTATTACCCTTAGAATAGACAATCCTAGTAAAAATCATTATTATGGAAGTATAAGAAGGATAGGAAGAGCTATTGCAGAGAGTCAAGATAAAGATAAAATACAGTCAGAGTTAATAGATATGATTAAAGACAATTCTTTAGATGATTATAATAGAGTCTTAGTATTTTATCTGTATTACAATTTACAATACAATCTTGATCATGATTATGATAAAGCAAAAATAAAACCAATTACAGCTTTATTACCAAAGCATTTAATTCCGAAAATTTAAATCTTTTTAAGCAAACAAATACTCAACTACATCTTCAATTTTGGTAACCATCTGAATTTGAATTTGAGTGTTTTGTAAGGATATTTTATTGTATTTGGAGACAAAAATAGTAGAGAAGCCTAGCTTCTCTGCTTCTTGTATACGTTGTTCAACTTTGGTTACGGGGCGTATTTCTCCTGCTAGTCCAACTTCTGCTGCAAAGCAAAAATCTTTGGCGATAGAGATATCTTCGCTAGAAGATAATATCGCGGCGACAACCGCAAGATCTATTGCAGGATCATCTACAGAGATGCCTCCTGTGATATTTAGGAATACATCTTTTGCACCCAATCTAAAACCGGCTCGCTTTTCCAGGACTGCTAAGATCATATTAAGACGTTTTAGATTATATCCTGTTGCACTGCGCTGAGGTGTGCCGTATACGGCTGTGCTAACCAAAGCTTGTATTTCTATCATAAGAGGTCGCATACCTTCTACTGTAGAAGCTATAGCAGTACCACTTAATTCTTCGTCTTTTTTTGAAATTAGAATTTCACTGGGGTTAGAGACTTCTCGTAACCCGCTTCCTAACATTTCGTATATACCAAGTTCTGAAGTAGATCCAAAACGGTTTTTTAGAGCCCTTAGGATACGATACACATGATTCCGATCCCCCTCAAATTGCAATACAGTATCTACCATATGCTCCAGTATTTTGGGTCCTGCAATATTTCCGTCTTTTGTAATATGACCGATTAGTAATACCGGTGTAGCAGTTTCTTTAGCAAACTTGATCAATTCTGTTGTGCATTCTCTTATCTGTGAAATACTTCCCGCACTACTTTCTATATAATCACTATGTAATGTCTGTATAGAATCTATAATCACAATATCAGGTTGTGTTTCTTCAATTTGCCTGAATATATTTTGAGTTTTGGTTTCAGTAAGAATTAGGCAGTTATCTGTTTTTGAAGTTATACGTTCTGCTCGCATTTTTATCTGCTGCTGACTTTCTTCTCCTGATACATATAGAGTCTTATATGGAAGTTTAAGGCTGATTTGTAATAAAAGTGTACTTTTTCCTATTCCAGGTTCACCACCTAATAATGTTAAAGAACCCGGAACTAATCCTCCGCCAAGTACCCGATTAAGTTCACTGTCATCAGTATTATAACGAGCTTCCTGACTTGTGTTAATTTCTGAAATCCTTAAAGGCTTAGCTATTTTGGTTGTCTTTGGAGTAGTACTAGCACTTTTCCAGTCGCTTGCAGATGCTTTTTGAACTACTTCTTCGGCAATAGTATTCCATTGTTTACATGATGTACATTGTCCTTGCCATTTGGCATATTGTGCTCCACAGTTCTGACAGAAAAAAACAGTTTTGATTTTGGCCATAAAAAAGATCAATAAGAATGTAAAAGTACTATTATTTTGATAACCTTATAAACAAAAAAGACCCTGAAAACAGGATCTTTTTATTCTTAGTATGAGGTAAAGTTTACCAACCAAAATCTTCTTTGATTTTGTTTACTTTATCCAGCATATAATCTTTGGTTAAAAAAGCAACTTCTGCAAGCTGAAAACCACTTTCGTATGCTCTCATTGCTTTTTTAGGCTCTCCTGTTTGCTCATAAAACATACCTAGATAATAATGTCCTAACATCAAATCAGAGTGTTCTTTTATCGCTAATTTACCTAGAGGTTCTAATTCTGACCAGTTCTCATTTTTTTCTATAGCTGTTGATACGGCAATAAAATCGTTTATTCTTATTTTTCGTTTGATACCATATAACTTTTCTGTAGTTCTATATATGTCTACCAAATAATCATAAGGAGAGGACTCTAAAGTAAGGAGCACTTCTTTATACGTTTTTTTGCTTATCGGACGATACATTTCAAAAATTCCTTCTAGAGCTTTTGGAATTGCTCTTCCTACCAATGTATAATGAGAGGATTCATCAAAATTATCAAATGTATAACTCATTTCAGGGTTCTCTATCGTAGATAATTGTTCATCCAAAGCTACTACACTTTGTTTGATGTTATCTGCATCATTGGTTGCAGTGGCAAGGTAATACCAGATATCCGCAGCTGTAGAAAGTGTACTGTTAATTCGTTCACCCATTGGTGGAGCTAATTCTGGACTTATACAAATATACCCTTGAAAAATAGGATTGTCTTTAAATAGAAAATAATTAATGAAATTGGCTGTATAATCATGGCCAACAATTATTTTTAATTGCGCGGTACGGTAGTTTTGATTGATATAAGGCACAAGTTCTTGCCCTATAAATTCAAAGAATTCTGCCCCTTTAAGTTCTGGTAAAAACTCTGCAGTATCATACCTACAATCGTCTTCTCTAGTCTTTCTTTGATTAACACCAACTACTATCGATTCGGGCATGTCTTCCCAATAAGAAAAATAATCTACATTACCTGCAACGGGTTCAAATAGATAATCCCCGTCCAATACAATAATCAAAGGATATATTTTATCTTCATTTTTTTTGTAATTACGAGGAAGTTGAATTTTTAACTCTCTACTTTGATCTAGTTTTATTGATCTGAAAGACTCATAAATTACCTGTCCATAACTGGAAGCGACAAAAACAAAAGCTATAATAAGAGTTACACTTTTTTTCATAAGTATGTTAAGATTACGGTTAAGCAAGGGACAATATATAAATTATTTCCTTATTTCTCTCTGTTTAAAATGGGGAGAAATAAAAAGGATAACGCTCCGATAATTATATTTATTGCGGTCTGAGACCCCCATAATATCCAACCAAAGGCTTCTCCGGCAGGTTTTTCTATATCAAAAAGCATTAAAATTGCTGCAATTGCTAATGGAAATGCGCCAATACCTCCATTAGTAGTAGACATAGCCAACGATCCAACAACAAAGGTTGCTAATATAGGACCGATTGTTAATGAAGCTGTTTCGGGGACGGTAAATTTAATCACATAAAACATGGCTAGATAAAGTGTCCAAATAAGAAATGTATGAAATACAAAAGCGCCTTTTTGCTTCATTTTTGATATTGTCTTTATACCCTCCAGAAGGCCATAGCCAAAATCACGAAGCTTAACTAGAAAAGAGTTTTCTGAAGTCTTTATGATCTTAAGAAAGATGATACCAACAATTAATAAACCTAATAAAATAGCAAGAGTAATGAATGGACTTGCAATTTTTTCTTCTAAATAGGATAATAAATGTTCTGATTGAAAAAGTAATGTGATTCCTATAATTAATAATAGCATAATCAAATCGATCACTCTTTCAGAAATTATAGTACCAAAAGATTTCTTGAATGGGATATTTTCATAAGTAGAAATAGTACCTCCACGAAGAATTTCACCAGATCTAGGAATTCCTAAATTTGCAAGATATCCTATCATAACAGCCATAAAGCTGTTTGATGTTTTTATTGAGAATCCTAAAGGTTCTAATAAAAATTTCCATCGATACGCTCTTGAAAGATGAGATGTAATTCCCATGATAAGGGATAAAAGAATCCATTTTGGATCAGCTTGAGTAATATATTGAAGTGTTTTTTGTCTTTCTTCAGGTGTTGCAGAAGAGATAGAATACCAAATTAAAAAAACTCCCAATGCTAATGGGAGTATAATTTTAAGAAACTTTATAAGTTTAGGATTCACTATTTACTTTAATAAATTATTTTCCTCATTCGGAAAAAGTAATTGCGGCTTGAAGTTTTTAGCATCTTCAATATCCATCATAGCATAGGTAATTAATATGAGGACATCTCCTTTTGCTACTTTTCGTGCAGCAGCACCATTCAGTGTGATTTCACCACTATTTCTAGGGCCTGGAATAGCATATGTTTCCAAACGCTCACCATTGTTATTATTTACGATCTGCACTTTTTCTCCTTCAATAATATTAGCAGCATCCATTAGATCTTCATCAATAGTTATACTACCGATGTAATTGAGGTCAGCGCCAGTCACTTTAACGCGATGAATTTTTGATTTTACTACGTGTACAAACATGTTACAAAGTTAGTTATTTTTTAATTTAGGGCAATGTTATCAATGAGTCTTATTTCTCCTGCGAATACAGCTATAAAAGCTCTGTATTTTGTGTCTTTTTGTTTTCGCTTTATGGATTTTAGATCAGATACCTTAGCAATTTCGAAATATTCCAATTGTAGTTCACTATTGTTTTTGAATTGATCTGATACCCATTTGTTTAGATAGGAAACACTTTTTGTGCCAAACTCCTTTTTTACTTGTTTTAGAGTAGAATAAATCAATGGAGATATATCGAGTTGTCTTTGGTTTAACCTCTTATTTCGGGAACTCAGAGCTAACCCACTTTCTTCCCTATAAATCGGGCATCCAATAATTTGTACTGACATTTTTTCAATTTCAACTAACTTTTTGACAATCTGTAGTTGCTGAAAATCTTTTTCTCCAAAATATGCTTTGTTTGGAGTTATAATACTAAAAAAATGCTTTAACACTGTTCCGACTCCATCAAAATGTCCAGGTCTAAATTTGCCCTCCATTTCATGCTCCAATCCTTTAAAATCATATTTAATAGATAACATTTCGTCTCCATAGACCTCTTTTGGTGTTGGAGCAAATACAATTATTTCTTCAGAAAGAACTGATAAAAGTTTAATGTCCTCATCCAAAGTCCTGGGATAATTAACTAAATCTTCAGAGGTGTTAAACTGTGTAGGGTTAACAAAAATACTAACTATTACTTTTTGATTTTCTTCGAGAGCTCTCTCTATCAGGGCAAGATGCCCTTTGTGTAATGCTCCCATAGTAGGGACAAAACCAATGGTTTTCTTCTGCTTATTAAAAGCTGCAACATCGGTTAGTATATCTAGTCTTTTTTTGTGAACCCGCATTGTTGTATAACTTAAAGGCGTGCAAAAATAAGATATTACTGGCAGACTGCATAAATTTTCGTAATTTTGCAAAATTAATTCCAAAAGGAGGACGATAAAAGTATCGATTATATGAAAGATAAGAGGATATTGTATGTATCATCAGAAGTAATACCTTACCTACCAGAGACTGAAATCTCATCTATGTCTTTTGAAGCGCCAAGAATGGTAAATAGCAAAGGGGGTCAAATAAGAATTTTTATGCCTAGATATGGTAATATTAATGAAAGAAGGCATCAGTTGCATGAGGTGATAAGACTTTCGGGTATGAATTTAGTTATTAATGATTTAGATATGCCTCTTATCATTAAAGTGGCTTCTATTCCAAAAGAGCGGATGCAGGTTTACTTTATTGATAATGAAGATTATTTTAAAAGGAAGGCAACTTTAACAGATGAAGAAGGAAAATTATTTCCTGATAATGACGAACGAGCAATCTTTTTTGCCAAAGGGGTTATTGAAACGGTTAAAAAGTTAAACTGGTCGCCAGATGTAATTCATGTACACGGTTGGCTTGCTTCACTCCTACCGCTATACTTGAAAAACTATTATGCTAATGAACCACTTTTTGGTCATAGTAAAATAGTAACTTCGGTATATAACCATGGATACGAAGGTACCTTGGATATGAAAATGATGGAAAAAGTGAAGTTTGACGGAATAGATGAAGAAAAAATAAGTGATTTGGCAAAACCAACATATAGTAATCTTATGAAGGTGGCTGTTGATAATTCTGATGCTATAATTGTAGGGTCTGAAGAAATTCCGGCAGAACTTGTAGAACACTTAAAGACTATAGACCAACCAGTTTTAGAATATAAAAAACCAGATGAATTTGCAGATGCCTATGAAGCTTTCTATCAAACGGAAGTGTTGGTATAAGCAAAACGATGAAATTATTTATGAAATTGAAGAACATTTTAATTAGAACTACAGTTATAGTAGCTGTTGTTTCTACCTTTTTGTCTTGTGATGACGATTTTAATACAGTTGGTAGTGAGGTTATAGGAGATGTTAATTTTGAAGACAATCAATATACAGCGATTCCCGTAGCGTTTAGTAGAAAATTTGACAGAGTACGTACAAATAGCCTGCCTCGTGATTTACAAGGAGCAATTCATTCTAATATATTGGGAGTATATAACGATCCGGTATACGGTCAATCGGTATATAGTATCTTATCCCAGGTTCAACCATCTCAATTTAGCCCAAGTTTTGGAACTAATGCGGTCTTGGATAGTGTTGTTTTTAGTCTACCCTATTCTAGTACTATTACGGGGACTACGTCAGTTGCGATAAGTGAAACGGTTACTGAAACGGCAACTACATATAGACTGGATTCTATATACGGAGATTCGCCATTTAGGCTTTCAATTTATAAATCAGATTACTTTTTAAGAGATTTTGATCCAGCTTCTAATGATAGACAAGTGTATTATTCTGACGATATCGAGACTAATTTTGGACCAGAAGTAGAAGGAACTTTATTGCATACTAATACTGCTTTTGTACCTTCTGAAGAAGAGATTATTTTAACAACAGAAACAACTGCTGCTGATGGTACGGTGACAAAAAACCGTGAACGTGTATCTCCAAGACTAAGAGTTAAGTTTTCTGATGAGGTTGTAGCACAGTTTAAAACATTGTTTTTGGATAAAGAAGGTAGTATAGAATTAAGTAATGTGAATAATTTTCGAAACTACTTTAGAGGAATTTATATTAAGGCAGAACCTGTAAATGATACAGGAAATCTGTTGTACCTTAATACTGCTGGAGCACAGCTAACATTACATTATAGTTTTGATACGACTACTACGGCAGATGATGGTTCTGCAATTAGAGATGATGGAGAATTGGCCTTAGGTTTTTCTAATATTATCATGAATTCTATAAAAACCGATTTTGATCCGACTATCGCAGACGAATTACTTCCTGAAAACCAAGATTCGACTAATGGAGAGGCTGATTTATACCTAAAAGGAGGTGCAGGATCATATGCAGTGATAGATTTGTTCGGGGGTAATGTTATTAATGAAAATGGAGAAGAAGAAAATGAGCTTAGTTTTCTAAAAAGACAAGATTGGTTAATAAACGATGCAAGTCTTAAATTTTATATTAATCAAGATAAAGTTTTGCCAGGAGTTACTGAACCAGAAAGAATCTTTATTTTTAATACAGAAACGGGAGAAGTGCTCGTAGACTATCTTGTGGACCCATCTATAACTGCTGATTTTCCAATTGTTTCTGGAACAAATCACTTAGGGCGAATTAGTAGAGATTCAGATGGTAATGGAGAGTTTTATAGAATACGTATTACACAGTATATCTTAAATGTCCTGAATGATCAATTTGATAATGTAAAACTCGGATTATCAGTTTCTCAAAATGTAAACATAATAACAAGTTCAATCGGTGATACCCCTATCACTAATAATGAGGTGATCCCCACCTCGTCAATAGTTTCCCATGAAGGGACAGTTCTCTATGGAAATGGAGCAAGTGTTCCTGAGTCTAAACGTTTAAAACTGGATATTTTTTATACAGCATCAAAAAACAACTAACAAAAAAACTTAAATCATGTGCGGAATAGTAGGGTACATAGGCCATAGAGAAGCCTATCCAATTGTTTTAAAAGGATTAAAAAGATTAGAATATAGAGGATACGATTCTGCAGGAATCGCTTTATATGACGGTAATGATATTAAATTGTCTAAAACCAAAGGCAAAGTTGCAGATCTTGAAGAACGAATAGTAAAAGAGATTCCTTTAGAAGGAAATATAGGGATTGGTCATACAAGATGGGCTACACATGGAGTGCCTAACGACGTAAATTCTCATCCACACTATTCTAATTCTGGGAATTTGGTGATTATACATAATGGTATAATCGAGAATTATGATGCCCTTAGGAAAGAATTGATAAATAGAGGGTATTCGTTTACATCTGAGACTGATACCGAGGTATTGGTCAATCTTATCGAGGATGTAAAAACTAAAGAAAATGTAAAATTAGGTAAAGCGGTTCAAATTGCACTTAATCAAACCGTAGGTGCATACGCAATCGCTGTTTTTGATAAACAAAAACCCGATGAGATTGTTGTTGCCAGATTAGGAAGTCCGTTAGCAATAGGAGTGGGTGAAGATGAATTTTTCATCGCTTCGGATGCTTCTCCTTTTATAGAATACACAAATAATGCTATTTATCTTGAAGATGGAGAAATGGCAATAGTTCGTAGAAATAAAGGAGTAAAAGTAAGGAACATTAAAGATGATAGTTTGGTAGATCCTTATTTACAGGAGCTGCAAATTAATCTGGAGCAGATAGAAAAGGGTGGATATGATCACTTCATGCTTAAAGAGATTTATGAACAACCTAACGCTATAAGTGATACCTATAGAGGTAGAATGCGGGTGGCTGATGGAATTATAAAAATGGCAGGAATAGATGATAACCTGGCTAAGCTTTTAAATGCTAAGCGTATTATCATTATAGCTTGTGGTACTTCTTGGCACGCAGGTTTGGTTGCAGAATATATTTTTGAAGAATTGGTTCGTATACCAGTAGAAGTAGAGTATGCTTCAGAATTCAGATATAGAAATCCTGTTATTCATCAGGATGATGTGGTGATAGCAATATCTCAGAGTGGAGAAACTGCTGATACAATGGCTGCAATCAAATTAGCAAAAGAAAATGGAGCTTTTGTTTTTGGAGTTTGTAATGTTGTGGGGTCTTCTATTTCTAGAGAAACTCATGCAGGTGCATATACACATGCAGGACCAGAAATCGGAGTGGCTTCTACAAAAGCATTCACAACACAAATAACCGTTCTATCTTTGATAGCCCTAAAACTAGCTGAAAGAAAAGGAACAATTTCAAATAGTGATTTTCATTACTATTTACAGGAATTAGAAAGAATTCCTGAAAAAGTAAAGTTAGCTTTAGAGTCAAATGACCATATTAAATTTATCGCAGATACTTATAAGAATGCAAAGAACTTCTTATACTTAGGTAGAGGATTTAATTTCCCGGTAGCATTAGAAGGAGCCTTAAAGTTAAAAGAGATTTCATATATACATGCAGAAGGATATCCGGCTGCAGAAATGAAGCATGGACCAATTGCATTAATTGATGAACAAATGCCTGTTGTAGTAATTGCAACCAAAAAAGGTCATTATGACAAGGTTGTAAGTAATATTCAGGAGATTAAATCCAGAAAAGGAAAAATCATAGGTATAGTTACCGAAGGAGATGTGACTGTAAAAGAATTAGCGGATCATGTAATAGAGATACCAGAAACGGAAGAGTTTTTGGCCCCGCTCCTTACTACCATACCACTACAATTATTGTCGTATCATATAGCAGTTATGCTTGGTAAAAATGTGGATCAACCTAGAAATTTAGCAAAATCGGTAACAGTAGAATAATATATCTATTATAAAAAAGAATTTCAAAAAAGACCACCTATTCAAGGTGGTCTTTTTTTATGACAAGAAATAGATGTTTTCTTGCACACTTACATTAGTAGTAGAAAAACCCAAATGATTATTTTTTTTAAAATTTTAAATCCTATAAAATTTAATTCATTATAGTTTTGTTAACTTTTTAAATCGGTTAAATGCGTTTTTTTTCGATAAAAAACATATTTTTCTTTGATTTTAATAAAAAAGGGTTAATTTTGCGACCTTAATTTATATTTTTACTATGCATGCATAGTAAAGTTAACTTGATTAATAAATCTATTTTATGAGAACAATTATATTAGTGTTTATGCTTTTTGTTGGAGTCATTAGTACTGCGCAAAATGTTATCAACGGTAAAGTTGTAGATGAATTCAATCAACCTATTCCTGGAGTTAGTGTTGCATTAAAAGGTACTACAGAGGGGACTATTTCAGATTTTGATGGAAATTTTTCTTTGACTGTCAGTAAAGCGTATCCTTTTACCTTGGAGGTCAGTAGTGTTGGTTTTGAAACTGGTACCGTTGTCGTTACTTCTGGCTCAGGTGATTTAACCATTACGTTAACAGAAATAACTTTTCTTGATGAATTAGTTATCTCTGCATCTAGAGCTCCTGAACGATTATTTGAATCACCAGTAAGTATTGAGAGATTTGGTGTAAAAGAAATAAAGAATACAGCTTCTGCAGATTTTTATGGTGGTCTTGAAAATTTAAAAGGTGTGGATATTAACACTAATAGTTTGACCTTAAAATCAATTAATACTAGAGGTTTTGCAACTTTTGCAAATACAAGATTTGTACAATTAGTTGATGGTATTGATAATACAGCGCCAGCACTTAATTTTGTGTTAGGAAACCTTATTGGTATGAGTGAATTGGATGTGCAAAGTGTAGAATTACTACCTGGTGCATCTTCAGCATTATATGGTGCGAATGCATTTAACGGGATACTTTTTATGAACAGTAAAAGTCCATTCGATCATCAAGGAATCAGTGCTTATGCAAAAGGTGGTCTTACTTCTCAAGAAGCAGCAGGAGACAATGAGTTTTATGATTATGGAGTAAGAATGGCACATGCTTTTTCAGATAAGTTTGCTGCCAAAGTGAATTTATCTATATTAAGAGGAACTGATTGGTTGGCTGCTGATAAACAAGATTTATCTAATCCAAATTCAACAAGAGAAAATGATCCTGGGTATAATGGGGTGAATGTGTATGGAGATGTTGTCGCTCAGACTTTAGATAGAGTTGGTGCTCAATTAGTGGAAGGCGGATTTTTAACTCCTGCTCAAGCAAGTCTTTTGCCAAATACATTGGTAAGTAGAACGGGTTATAATGAAGCAGATCTTAACGGAAATGATGCAGAGAGTTTAAAATTTGACGCAGCGTTACATTATAGACCGTTCGCAAATGATCTTGAGATTATTTATAATGGAAGATTTGGTAGAGGAACTACAGTTACTCAGGATGCTAATAGAACATCATTAAGAAATTTCTTTTCACAACAACATAAATTAGAAGTCAAAAACGATAATTTCTTTGTAAGAGGATATGTGACTGCTTCAGATGCTGGTGATTCATATGATATTCGTTTTACAGGTATAAATGTTAACAGAGCATGGAAGGGCGATAATCAATGGTTTGCAGAATATGCCGGAGCTTATCTTACGGCTTTAGGTGCTACTGGATCAGAAGAACAAGCACATGTAGCTGCAAGACAAGTTGCTGAAACTGGTCGTTTGATTCCGGGAACTCCTGAATTTAATACAGCTTTTGATGCTGTAACCTCTAATCCTGATTTAACAGAAGGATCTAGAGTAAAAGATGAATCACAATTTAGACATGCAGATGCTAACTATAATTTTAGTCATATTACTAAAGATTTTGCAGATATTCAAGTAGGTGGTTCTGTTAGAGAGTATAAGCTAAATTCTTTTGGTACTGTTTTTACAGATGCTAACGGACCTATTAAATATTCAGAATTTGGAGTATATACTCAAGTTCAAAAGAAATTATTAGATGACAGGTTAAAAATTACCGGTTCTGTACGTTATGATAAGTCTCAACTATTTGATGGTAATTTTTCTCCGAGATTTTCTGTGGGATATACTTTAGGAGCGAACAGAAATCGTAATCTTCGTGCGTCAATACAAACAGGTTTTAGAAATCCAACTACTCAAGATTTATATATTGGGTTAGATATCGGTGCAAATGCCTTACTTGGTTCTGCGCCAGATAACCTTGATAGATATGTTATACAAGATCCTTCTGGTAACCAAATTACAGGAAGAGATGCATATGAGAATTCATTCTCTGCTAGATCAGTACTTGAAGGAAATCCTACTGCTGCAAATATTGATATTGTAAAACCAGAAAGAATTACTGCGTACGAGGTTGGGTATAGAGCACAATTTGGATCTGTTATTTTAGATGGTAGTATATACTATAACCAATATGAGGATTTTATTGCTAATGAAAATGTAATAGTTCCAGGTGTAGGTAGAGTAAATGGTACGCCAGCAGAACAAGCTGCTGCTGCTACCGCTGCTGCAAATATTCAAACTAGAAAAATATTTACAGCGTCTACTAACTCTGACGTAGATATTAGTTCGTATGGTTTCATTGCTGGTGTTACAACTGAAATAAAAGGTTTTGATTTAGGCGTGAATTATACTTTTGCAGAGCAAGATTTTGACCAAAATGAAGATCCTGATTTTGTGAGTGGTTTTAATACGGCTAAGCATAGAGTAAAGGCAACGTTTGGTAAAGATGAGTTGTTTAAGAATTTTGGTTTCAATGTGAGTGGAAGATGGAGTGATGAATATTTATGGGAATCTGATTTTGGAACAGGAATGATCCCTTCTTTTACCGTTGTTGATGCGCAGATTAACTATGCTATTCCTAAACTAAAAACTAAATTAAAAATAGGAGCTAATAATATTACAGGAGAAGAGTACTTTACAGCTATTGGTTCTGGATTTATTGGTTCTCAATACTATGTAGGTTTAATAATAAACAACCTATAGGAAGGAAAAAATTCTTAGAATTTATAAAGCCTGTTTGATTTTTATCAGACAGGCTTTTTTGTTTCCACAAAAGTTTAAAAAAAAGAATTGTGATAAATGAAGTTTTTAATTATCAATAAATTTAAATAATAGTTTTTTTTATCATAAAAACACAAAGTTTTGGCTATTTTATTGAAAAATTACTAAAAAAACGTATATTGTTATCATAACTATTAAAACTCAGGGGTATGAAAAAAATTACATTAGTGATAATGCTAATGGTAGGTGTTATTGCTACTGCACAAACAACAATTAAAGGAAAAGTAGTTGATGAAAGTAATCAACCAATTCCAGGAGCTAACATTGCATTAGAAGGTGCTCGAGTGGGCACAGTTACCGATTTTGATGGGCTTTTTTCTTTAACAGTAGAAAATTCTCCGCCTTTTACCATAGTAGTAAGTACTGTTGGATTTGAATCTTCTTCAATTGATATTTCTTCTTCAGTTGACGATTTAGTCATTACTTTAAAAGAAGGTACCGAACTTGATGAAGTAATTGTTTCTGCCTCAAGAACACCAGAACGTATATTCGAATCCCCCGTAAGTGTAGAACGATTTGGAATAAAAGAAATTAAAAATACAACCTCGGTTGATTTCTATGATGGGCTGGAAAATTTAAAAGGAGTTGATATTAATACCAATAGTTTAACTTTTAAATCAATCAATACCAGAGGTTTTGCTGATTTTGCAAATACTCGTTTTGTGCAATTAGTAGATGGAATGGATAATACATCTCCTGCTCTTAATTTTGTTTTAGGAAATCTTTTAGGGATGACAGAATTGGATGTGAATAGTGTCGAACTATTGCCAGGAGCATCATCTGCATTATATGGTGCAAATGCTTTTAACGGAATCCTATTTATGACCAGTAAAAATCCATTTGATCATCAAGGAATCAGTGCTTATTTTAAAGGAGGAATTACCTCACAAGATGCCGCTGGAGATAATGAGTTCTATGATTATGGAATTAGGCTCGCGCATAAGTTTTCTGATAAATTTGCAGCAAAAGCGAATTTCTCTTATCTACGAGGAACAGACTGGTTTGCGACAAATACAGTTAATGTTTTAGATACCGCTACAGATCGATCAGACCCTAATTATGATGGTCTTAATGTGTATGGTGATGAGGTGAGTGTAAATATAAGAGGTGTTGGAGAACTACTTGTGGGTAGAGGGATTTTACCTCCTGGAGCAGAAAATCTATTGCCAGATGAGAATGTTAGTAGAACAGGATATGATGAACAGGATTTAAATGCATACAATGCAGAAAGTATAAAGTTTGATGCTGCTTTACATTATAGACCGTTCGCTAATGATTTTGAAATAATTTATAATGGAAAAGTAGGTCGAGGAACTACAATTTACCAAGGAGCTAACAGGTATTCAATTCGTAATTTTTTCTTGCAACAACATAAAATAGAATTTAAAAACAACAATTTCTTTGTAAGAGGATATTTGACAGATGAAAGTGCTGGAGACTCATATGACACACGTTTTACAGGGATAAATATCAACCGATCATGGAAAGATGACCCTACTTGGTTTGGAGAATATGCAGGAGCTTTTGTACAGGCGACGCTGGCAGGAGTTTTGCCAGAACAAGCACACGCCTTGGCAAGACAAACCGCTGATACAGGACGTATATTACCAGGTACTCCAGAATTTCAACAAGCTTTTGAGGCCGTAACTAATGATGCTGATTTGGCAACAGGTTCAAAATTTCAAGATGCTACTCAACTAAGACATGTGGATGTTAATTATAACTTTAGTCATATTACTTCAGATTTTGCTGATATACAGGTAGGGGGTTCATTTAGAGAATATAAGTTAAATTCTTCAGGAACAATTTTTACAGATTTTGATGGCCCTATTCGTTATTCAGAATTTGGGATATATACACAAGCTCAAAAGAAACTTGCCGATGAAAGACTAAAGATTACCGCATCTGTACGTTATGATAAGTCACAGTTATTTGATGGTAATTTCTCTCCAAGATTATCTGTAGGATATACAGTGGGAGAAGATAGAAATCATAATATTCGTGCCTCTGTACAAACTGGATTTAGAAATCCTACTACTCAGGATTTGTATATTGGTTTGAATGTTGGGCGAGCAGTATTGGTAGGTTCTGCAGAAGATAATTTGGATAGAGATGTAAGGGTTTTTGATGATGTGAGTGGAGCTGGTGTTGGTATTATAGGATCTGATACGGTGACTATAACTGGTAGATCAGCATATGAGAATTCTTTTTCTGCAAGTTCCGTAGAAAATGGAGCGCCAGTAGCTTCTGGTGCAAATCTCGTAGAACCAGAAAAAATCACAGCATTTGAAGTGGGATATAGAGGAAAGGTCAAAAAATTTATAATTGATATAAGTGGATACTATAATCAGTATAAAGATTTTATCTCTACACAAAATGTTATTGTTCCGTATTATGGTCAAGTATCAGATATTGCAAGTGGAGATTTGACTGCGTTAGCAGCATTAGATAACAGAGATTTTGAGGTGTATCAGGCGTATACAAACTCTGATGTTGATATCAAATCCTTGGGAGCAACCGTAGGTGTTACTACCAAAATTCATGGTTTTGATGTAGGAGTCAACTATACATTTACAGAACAAGATTTTGATAGAGATGAGGATCCTGATTTCAGAACTAATTTTAATACCCCTAAGCATAAAGTGAAAGGTACTCTGGGACATACTAATGTGTTTAAGAATTTTGGATTTAATACGAGTTATAGATGGAGCGATAGCTATTTTTGGGAAGCTGCTTTTGGAGATGGAAACATTCCTTCTTTTTCTGTTATAGATGCACAGATAAATTATAAAATTCCAAAACTAAAAACTACACTTAAGGCAGGAGCAACAAATATAGGAGGAGATGAATATTTTACTGCATTTGGAACAGGGTTTATAGGATCTCAGTACTACATTGGGTTAACAATAAACAACTTGTAAGAAAATAATAATGAATTCTATTAAAGAAATTTAGATATGAAAAAGGCTATGTGAAATATGTTGCTTTAAATACATACACATAATAACGATTTTCAATCTGATAAGTAAAAACAAATAAAAAAGAACAGATGAATACTCAATATAAATGGTTAATACTTCTGCTAATTTTTGGATGTATTTCCTGTGACTCAGACGATGATGCTTCTACAACAATGCAAGAAGTAGTAATTACTTCAGGTGACGCAGATTTTTCAACATATGTTTCTTTGGGAAATTCTTTGACAGCAGGATTTACTGATGGAGCATTATTTATTGCGGGGCAAGAAAATTCGATGTCAAATATTTTAGCAAACCAATTTGCTCTTGCGGGAGGAGGAGACTTTACACAACCCTTAATGAGTGATAATATAGGAGGAGCATTAATAGGTGGGATGCCAGCTTTGAATCCTCGATTTTATTTTTATAGTGACCCTAATCCAGAACCTCCTAACGAATCTGGACCACGATTATTAGGAACTACTCCAGAAGATAATACTCCAGAAATACCTACAACAGAAATTACTAATGTGCTGTCTGGACCATTTAATAATATGGGTATTCCGGGAGCTAAAAGCTTCCATCTATTAGCAGATGGATATGGTAATGCTGCAGGGTTGCCAAGCTTGGCAAATCCTTATTTTGTAAGAATTGCTTCTAGTGCTACAGCTTCTGTATTGGGAGATGCGATGGCGCAAAACCCAACATTTTTCTCTTTATGGATTGGAAATAATGATGTTTTGGGGTACGCTTTATCAGGAGGAGATGGTACAGACCCTATAACTGATCAAACCATGTTTACTAATGCATATAATGGGTTAGTAACTACGTTAACTTCTGGAGGAGCAAAAGGAGTTGCATTTAATATTCCAAACGTAACTTCGATACCACACTTTACTACAGTTCCATATAATCCAGTTCCTTTGGATGCTGCTACTGCTATGGCGGTTAATCAGGCATATGCATTGTATAATGCAGGATTGTTAAATGCAGAAGGTCTTGGTGCAATTGATGAAGCAGAAAGAAAAGCTAGAACAATCGAGTTTAAAGAGGGACAAAATGCAGTAGCAATTGAAGACGAAAGTTTAACTAGTTTGACAGGTTTGCCAAATTATAGACAAGCTACAGCTGAAGATTTATTGGTGTTGCCAAGTTCTTCTTTTATAGGTACAACAGTTGGAGGGAATCCACAATTGATTAATGGGGTTTCAGTTCCTTTAGAAGATAAATGGGTATTGATACCAGCAGAGCAACAAGAGATTGCTGCTGCAACAACAGCTTTTAATACAGTGATAAGTTCGGCAGTACAACAAGCAGGTTTGGCGTTTGTAGATGCAAATATGCTTCTTGATCAAATTTCTGAAAGCGAAAATGGAGTGCCATTTGATGAATTTTTCTTGAATGATAATTTGGTTTTTGGAGGTGCTTTTTCATTAGACGGAGTACATCCTACGGCAAGAGGGTATGCATTCTTAGCTAATAAAGCTATTGAAGAAATAAATACAACATATAATTCTAACTTACCGTTAGTAAAGGCAGTGGATTATCCAACATTTTATTCGCCAGCAATGTTGCAGTAAAATAATAGATAATATAATTTTCTTTTAAAAAACCACTTTGGACATATACTTCCAAAGTGGTTTTTTTAAGCTGTTTATTGAAGTAGTTTTTGAGTACATTCCTTTTTTAATACATCGAAAATAATGAGATGCTATACTTGAAACTGAAAATTCATATACAGCTGCATTTATTAAAATATTCGATCAAAATTAAAATGATAAACCGGAAATAGTACAACTCAATGCTACGGTATACGTCTCTATTAAGTTTAGTTTATTTAAAAACAAGTAAACCAGATATAAGTAAAAATTAATTCATAAACAATTCAAAGTCATTGTAAAGCAACTAAAAAAGTAGTGTTTTTAAGGCTTAAAGAAGAAGTAAAGTATGCCTCTAAAAAAACAAAAGAAAATGAGTTATTTTTTTCATTTTAAAAGACTATATTTGCAGCCTGAAAAAAGCTAGTATTCAGTACAGTTGGATACCTGATTTTTTTACTATAATTAAATACTAAACATTAAATAGTTATATAATGTCTAAAGTTACAGGTAAAGTATCTCAAATTGTAGGTCCGGTTATCGATGTAGAATTCGCTGCTGGTACTGAATTACCAAAAATTTATGATTCGTTAGAAATTAACAGAACAGACGGTAGCAAACTAGTGTTAGAGGTTCAGTCTCACATTGGTGAAGATACTGTACGTACTATTGCAATGGATTCCAGTGATGGATTAAGCAGAGGGATGGAAGTAGTTGCAACAGGAGCTCCTATCCAAATGCCAATTGGAGGAGATGTATATGGACGTTTATTTAATGTAATTGGAGATGCAATTGATGGTTTAGGAGATCTTCCAAAAGTTGGTGAAGCTGGTCTTCCTATTCACCGTAACGCTCCAAAATTTGAAGATTTATCAACTTCTACAGAAGTTTTATTTACAGGGATTAAAGTAATTGATCTTATTGAACCTTATGCAAAAGGAGGTAAGATTGGATTATTTGGTGGTGCCGGAGTTGGTAAAACCGTATTGATCCAGGAATTGATTAACAATATAGCAAAAGGTCATGGTGGTCTTTCTGTATTTGCAGGTGTTGGAGAAAGAACTCGTGAAGGAAATGACCTTCTTCGTGAGATGCTTGAATCTGGGATTATCAAATATGGTGATGACTTCATGCATTCTATGGAAAGTGGAGGATGGGATTTATCCAAAGTGGATAAAGAAGTGATGAAAGAATCTAAAGCTACTTTCGTATTTGGACAAATGAATGAGCCACCAGGAGCACGTGCACGTGTTGCACTTTCTGGTCTTACAATAGCAGAATATTTCCGTGATGGAGCGGGAGACGGACAAGGAAAAGATGTACTTTTCTTCGTAGATAATATTTTCCGTTTTACCCAGGCTGGTTCTGAGGTATCAGCATTACTTGGACGTATGCCATCTGCCGTAGGATACCAACCTACTTTAGCAACAGAAATGGGTGTAATGCAAGAACGTATTACTTCTACAAAGAAAGGATCGATTACATCTGTACAAGCAGTTTATGTACCTGCAGATGACCTTACCGATCCAGCACCAGCAACAACATTTGCTCACTTAGATGCAACAACGGTATTATCTCGTAAAATTGCAGAACTTGGTATTTATCCAGCAGTAGATCCTTTAGATTCTACTTCTAGAATTCTTTCTGCAGATATTTTAGGAGATGAGCATTATAATTGTGCACAACGAGTAAAAGAGCTATTGCAACGTTATAAAGAATTACAAGATATTATTGCTATCCTTGGTATGGAAGAATTATCTGAAGAAGATAAATTAGCAGTGGGACGTGCACGTCGTGTTCAACGTTTCTTATCTCAGCCATTCCATGTAGCGGAACAATTTACTGGTATTCCTGGATGTTTAGTAGATATCAAAGATACTATCAAAGCATTTACAATGATTATGGATGGTGAATTGGATCATTTACCAGAAGCTGCATTTAACCTTAAAGGTACAATCGAAGAAGCTATTGAAGCTGGTGAGAAAATGTTAGCTGAAGCATAAACCGAAGCTAATGCTGAACTTGTTTCAGTATTTTTTGTCGAAAATTAAGTAATAATAAGATCCTGAAAAAAGTTCAGGATGACAAACAAATTTGTCTATGTATTTAGAAATAGTAACTCCAGAAGCAGTTTTATTTAGTGGTGAAGTAACCTCGGTTGCAGTGCCAGGAGTAGATGGAGAATTTCAAATGTTAGATAATCACGCACCTATTATTTCTTTGTTAGGAAAAGGAAATGTAAAAGTGTATGGGGATATGAATTTGGAAGAAGAAGTTGCTAATAAATTCACTAAAGGTGAAAACGGAGTAACACTACTTTCTATTACCTCAGGAACTATCGAAATGAAAGATAATAAAGTAATTGTATTGGCTGATTAAGCCAGAAAGTACTTAAGATCTTTTTAAAATCAATATATTTAATCCCTGTTATTTAATTAACAGGGATTTTTTTATGTTTTTGAATAAACCTTTTCCTTTTACAAAACTATATAAAATTCACCTTATAATTGCAGGTATAGGGGGCTGTATATTGGCATTTATTCTAATCTTTCTTCAGCCTTTTGAAACAGTATATTTTCAGCATCAATTTAAGAATCTATTACTTTTTGGATATAGTATTTTTGTTTTTATAGGGTATCTAATTTTTCATTTTTTAGAAAACCTGTATTTCAAAAAATATAATTCTTGGAATTGGGGGAATGAAATTGCTTTTAGATTAGGATCGGGTTTTTTTGGAATCCTAATGGGATATTTTTATCATACATATGTTTTTTCTTCAGGAAGCTACTCTATATATACATTACTATTGTTTATATTCTATATTTGCTTGCCAATATTACCACTAGTTGAAGCACCTATACTTCTTTTAAGATACATAATGATTAAAGAATTAGGGGGGAAAGAAGTTGTTCCCAATAGTAATATTTTAGAGGAGAAAACATTAGTTTCATTTACTGATTATTCAGGAAAAGAAGAACTTGTAGTTCCACAAAATGCTTTGATATATGTAAGCTCTCTAGATAATTATGTGCAATTTTATTATCTAGATGATGATAAAAAAACGCATAAAAAAATTATAAGGAATACGCTTAGTAATGTTCAAGATACCGGGAACTTTTTAACTAGAATTCATCGATCATATTTGGTAAATATCAATTATATAAAACAGATCAATGGTAACTCTCAAAAGTCAACATTAAGCTTGGATTATTTAGAAGAACAGCTTCCGGTCTCAAAATCACAGTATAAAAATATAAAAAACACCTTATCTTCTCGCCACAAAACCTAGTCAGTTTACCGCATCAAAATAGCTTTAATCCCTATTTTAATCCCTTAGCCACATAAAATTTTATACTTATTTATGTTCCTTTTTCTTTGTTTTTAGGAATGAATTAAAACAAAAGACATGAAGCGAGTATTTAAATTTTTAGGCATATTTATTATAAGTAGCATTTGTATATTTTATATTGGAATAGGTGTTTTTCATCTTTCAGAGTATATTAAAGGAAATACGTACGTAAGTTATTTAGAAAAATATCAATTTGAATTCAACGAAGATTCTGATTTTTCATTTGATACAGATTTTTATACTCATCAATTGTTTATGATTGGTGAAGTACACGGTATCGCTAAATCCCCAGAAATAGATTATAATCTTTTTAAGCATTTACATCAGAAAACAGGTATGCGTTATTATATGGCAGAAGTGGACTATAGTCAAGCTTATTTTTTAAATAGATATCTCAAAACAGGTAATGACTCATTGTTATCACATAGTCTAAAGAAGTTTATACCAATTCAAGCTAGAGATAATAGAGATTATTTTGATAAATGGAGAAACCTCTATGCATACAATAAAACGCTTTCTGAAGCTTATAAAATTCACATTTTGGGATGTGACGCTATTGCTGATTATGATTTAGCAAAAGAACATCTTAAAAAGATCATTAAAAATACAACTTTACATCAAGATTTAGAATTTAATATGAATACTCAGGATGATTTGATTGTTTATGCTGAAAAAATGTTAAAAGATAAATTAGCATTAGAAAAAGCAGGTGAAATATTAGGGGATTCATATTTTGATTATTGGCATATTCTTAAAAATTTAAAAATGTCGAAGGATAAAGGACGTGAGGAGAAAATTTTTAAAAATTTTAAAGAAATATACCAACAATTTAATTTGGCAGATGAGAAAATATATGCTTATTACGGTTTAGGTCATGTGTTACAAGCACCACTAAAAAATGGGATAGAGCCATTAGCAAATAAAATAAAAATGTCTGGGTTAACCATTGGAGAAAATATGGTTTCTATGGCTATGACTTATGTCGATAGTAAAATGATAATGCCAAGTGATGCGCTTCCTGATTTTTTGCGTACTGGTAAGATATGGAGTGAATTAGATTATTCTTGTGAGTCCATATTTGTGTATTATCAACACGGTATCAAGGATCTAAAAAGAGTTTCTACTCCCAATACGACTAATATATATAAACTGGATGGAAGAAATAGCCCTTACATTGATTCAGACAGATTGCTCAATTTTAGTATGATTTTACCATTTCTTAAAAATCAAAAAATAGAGATAGATCCAGAATATAATACAACAGATTATGCTCAGTATGTTATTTTAATTAGGAATTCTGGTGCTGCAAGACCTAATGAATAAGCTTAAAGTAGTATTATTTTATTTAGTGATGAAGCTACTTTCTATTATCTCAGGAACTATCGAAATGAAAGATAAATAAAGTAATTGTACTAGCAGATTAAGCTAGAAAGAACTTTAGATCTTTTTAAAATCAATATATTTAATCCCTGTTATTAGTTAACAGGGATTTTTTATGTTTTTAAGTAACCCTTTTCCATATTCAACTTCTTTTCGAAATCATTTTTTGATTGCTTCGATCCTAAGTTTTATCGTGGTTTTTATACTTGTTTTTTTACAACCATTTGGATCAAATAACTTTAGTAACCCGTATAAAAACCTGTATTTTATAGGGTATGGAGTGATTTGTTTTATAGTATATATTGTTTTTCATCTTTTATCCAAATGGTATTATGAGAGTTTTAAAATATGGAAATGGGTCGAGGAATTATTTTTTTGCATCTTATACCTTTCTGTAGCAATTACTTTAGCTTTTATATATACAGAAGTTATTATAAACAAAAGACCCGAACATCTTACTTTAAGCTTGTTTCTATTTTGGTTTAAGCATATGTTCCTGGGGTTTGGATTAATATTATTTGTTCTTGCTCTTTTTTTTAGACATCGGTATGCAAGTAAAAAGAACATTATCAAGGACTATGTAGTTAGTACAATAGAAAATGAAGAATCCAAAAAGAAAACAATTCTTCTACAAGGAACGATGAAAAAAGAAATCTTTGAAGTCGTGACATCGCAAGTTATCTATGTTAAATCCGAAGATAATTATGTAATAATTTTCTATAAAGATGAGGAAGTAGTAAAAGAAAAAATACTACGAAATACACTTTCTAATACGAAAAAGCAACTTTCTTTCTTGTTGCAAACCCATCGATCTTATCTTGTTAATCCTAAATTTATGAAATCTCTTAAGGGAAATTCGCAGAATGCAAAACTTCTGTTAGAAAATATTGATAATGCTATTCCTGTTTCTAAAACTTATTTTGAAAGTGTAAAAAAGACTATTAATTAGCCACAGTTTTTTAGTATTTCACCACAAAAAATATGCGTTAACCACAAAAAAGACAGACTACCCACTTTCATTTTTTTTACAATGTATGACCTCTTTTATTTGTAATCAATCTATGATAGCAATAATAAATTATGAGGAAATTTGGTAAAATAATTAAAGGATCATTTGTAATCATTATTACTGTTTTGCTCTTAAGCACCTTGTATATTCGATTTTCAAGATATACAGATACAATAATTTATAAAACTAATGATGTAGGTTATGATACTCTTAAAACAGTATTCACTTATGAAGAATACTATTTTAAAATGGATGATCATGCTAAGATACACGGAGTGCTTTTTAAGACAGATACGATTCATTCAAAAGGAACTATTTTTCATTACGCAGGTAAAGGAATGCATTTACAGACATCCTTAAAGTATTATAAAACATTACTTTCAAGAGGGTTTCAGGTATTTAGTTTTGAACGTAGAGATTTTGGAAAGTCCACGGGTAGTGCAGACAATTCTCGTATCTTAAAAGAAGACGCATTATTTGTTTTTGATGAGATAATAAAGCACGAAGACGTCATCGATAAACCTATTATTATTTGGGGACAATCACTAGGAGGTGCTTTTGCAGTAATGAATGCAGCAGAAAGACAAGAAAACATTAGAGGTCTTATTGTAGAAGGTACATTTAGTTCCTTTCCTGATATTGGTAAGGTATATGCAAACGCTTTACATCTCGAAAACTTTAAATGGATTGTACCTCTTTTAATGAACAATGATTTTCCAGCAGAAAAAGAAATAAAACGCATTACAAAACCTGTACTAATTATTCATAGTACAGTTGATACAGAAGTACCTTATGTCTTAGGAAAGAAACTTTATGAAGCTTCAAATAAATCAAATACTGAATTTTGGAAAATACAAGGAAAACATATTCGAGGAATATTTGATTATGAAGATGAATACATAAAAAAAATCGAGAAAATGATAACTCCAAATGCTAATTAATTAGCATTTGGAGTTTCTAACTATACTAAGATTTATAAATGCTTTATATTATCAATTCTGTTTTTATCTAGTCGCGTTCCGTAAGGATCAATACTAATGTATTTAGGAATCTCATCAACAATAATCTTTATTTGAGAATTCTCTTTGTCAAAATGATACGCTTCTAAATATAAGATATCATCACCCACTTTGATCTTTTTAGGATGTTTTCTAAATAATCCTATTTGGATAGGTTCCTGAATCGAAATTTCTACATCTTTACCCTGATTTTTGGTTTCAAATCGTTTGGTTACTGCATCTAGCGTAATTTCGTATTTTCCACTTTTTAGTTCTTTGTATGAAGTGTTCTCTATTTTTAAATCATAAATAATAATACGCTTAAACCAATCATCAATTAGGGTGTGATATTTTGTAGGAGTTACCAGATAAATTTCTTCAAGAAAATCCAAGGTAATAATTTCAAATTCTTCTTTATTTCCAAATTTAGACACCAATTTATGAAGTATAGTATTTATTTTTCTACTTCCAATAAGCTCTTTGAGCGCTAGTAATACAGTGTAATTTTTGCCATATTGGAGATAGCTTTGTCCGTCTGATAAATAGATAGGAGGTTCTAGTTCTGAAGTGTATGAACGTCCTGTAAAATATCGTTTATTAGATGTTTCTGATAAATTCCACAAAGCACCTTTTCCGTAATACTTCTCCATTACTACCATTTCTGTGTATTTGGCTAACCCTTCTGTAAAAAAACCTCCCCCTTGAGTCATTTTGGGTGTTAGTATGTGTCCCCACCATTGGTGTGCTACTTCATGAATAGTACGTTTGGCTACCAGGTCAAAAACTTCAGGATCACGTTGATCCAATAAATAAAAGTTGTTTTCGACCATACTTATGGTTCCTGGCATAGCCTGTCCTCCAAAGGACCAATGTGCAGGAATTTCTGCAATACGAAGATGATCAAAAGGATAATCACCAAAATTTTGAGTACAATACTCTAATGTCTCTTTACTAGCATTCATAGCCGAAGTGATATTCATCTGATGCTCTGGATGAAAATATTGTTCTATATTGATACCATTATATTTTTCTTGTTGTACTTCGTAACGGGCAGAAAAATATCCAAGTAAAGGAGATATCTTACCATGTGTCTTATAGTGATAATAGTTTCTGTGACCCTCTTTCCATTTTTTAATAAGATTTCCTGGTGCAATAGCGATTTGATCTGTCTGTGTTGATACTATGGTTTCAAAAGGAACACGACCAATAAGGTTATCAGGTTTTGCATGTAAATTAGTATTGTTTATGATTTCTTCTTCTAATTTTGGTAACCCACGCTTTATTCGTTCGCTAGAATTTTTAATTTCCTTACTTCTTCTGTATCCCAAAGATGGTTCAAAGGAGGAATGTAAAATATAGCTGCCATTTTTTACAATAGAATTTCGAGTTTCGAAACCATCATTTTTTATGATGAGCTCATATTTAAATTTTAAATGCTGACCAGGCAATAAAGGATTTTTTAATTTGAACAGATGTGTTTTGAAAATAGAATCATATTCAATCAATACGGCATTTTCTAAAAATACGGATTGTAATGGTTCTCTTGGAGATATAAAAACAGTAGTAATCTTAGTGTCACTTTTATTACTTAAGATATAATCAGCTTTTACTGTGTATTTTTTCTCATCGGGATAGATATCCACGGCTGTTTTTAGATGGATGGGATACAATTCTTCAAGCGAATCGTATTGTTTAAATTTACGTTCATAAGCTTCGGCTAAATCTAATTCCTTATGAGAAGAAACATAACCATTTATAATATTGACATTAAAAAAAATTATGCTTCCAGAACTAATAAAAAGTAGAGCTAATACAAAAACAATACTTCTTTGGAGTGTTGTCCAATTCGAAAAAAGTAATCGTATTCTGAATTTTGCACTAGCGATGATTCCTCGTTTCCATAATTTGAAGGCTAGTACTACCAAAATTCCTGCAAGTGTTATCCAATATAAAGCATAATAATTAAAGGGTTTTAGGTAATATCCATAGCCATTCATATCGTTGTATATTACTTTAGATGTTCTTCCTAGTTGAAGTAGTGGATGTTCTATCCCAATAAAACTACTTAGCGAACTTCCTAATAAAAAAATAAGAATTCCAGAAAGAAACATTCCTATGTATTTGTTGGATACTATACTTTGAATGAAGAGTGTCAAAACGCCATAAAAAATCATCTCAGTACCCTGAAAGTAGAACATATTAATGTATTGTTGCCATTCAAAATCATAATAATCTCCAGCAATCTGAAAACTTATAGAAACTAGAATAGAAGTGATAATTAATAATAATGGTAATACGAGTAGTGCAACATATTTTGAGAAAAAAAAGATATTGTTTGATGCAGGAGTCGTGTCTAAAATACCGTTAAAATTTAAATTTCGTTCTTTCCATATTAATTCTCCGCTATAGAAAATAATAAGAATTAGACTTAAAATAGGTAGTGGTTCACTTATCAATTCAATTAATGATGATGTTGAAGGATATAAACTATCATGATAAAAACCACCTTCATAAATCCTATTATAAATTTCGGTTATAGCGATCAAAATCCATATCAAAAGTACTGCAATAAAGGGTAAGCTCTTAAAAATGTTTGTTAGCTCTAATTTTGTGAGGGATAAAAAACTAGAGCATTGTGCTTTTCTGGTTTTTGCAAATGTCAAAACTGGAGTGTACAATTTTTTCTGATGTACTCTTTCTAAAACGTCTTCATTTTTTTTTGCTTTTTGAGCATTTTTTCTAAAGGAGAACAGTTTATATGTAGTTCCCAAAAGAAGTATTGAAAGCGAGATCCAGATTATTCTGTTCCAAAGAAAATATCCAGAAAAGGATAGAAGTTGAGTATTCTTTTGAAAAGGAGTCCAATACATGGTTTGCTCAAAAAAAGCAGATAATCCAAATGGATCGGCTAATGCAGCAATAACCATATTTTCTTGAGAAGGTGGTACAGCCTGGGCAAGCATAGGAGAGTTGAGAAATATAGAACACCCCCAATATAAAGCATAAATAAGAACAGCACCGATATAGATGGTTAATGCTTTTCTAGAAAATACAGAAATTGAGAATAATAAAGCAGTAAGAATAAATAAATTGGGAAATAGTAGGGTTGTCCAAATAGATAAATAATGTATAATCTTAAAGGGAGCAAATTGGTCTGGGGAAGTGGGGAAAAATGTTCCTGTTCCAAAACCCACAAGTGCTAAAGTAAATACAATAAGGCTAACCAAAAATACTCCCAAAAACCGACTCCAATAATAATGATGTTTTTTGATAGAAGTAGTATAGATAATGCCTTCTGTATGATATTGTTGGTCTCTAATGATTGCATGCACGCAATAGAACATAATCGCAAAAACAGATACCAGGCTAAACATTCCAATAAAAAAACTAATTTGATATGGAGCATTACTTTTAATTAATTCTGAACTTCCTAATCTACCTTTTGATGACATGAAAAATCCAAAAAAGAAAAATGCAATAGAAAACATGTAGAATGATAATTGCCTGGAATGATATCGCCATTCGAATTGAAAAAGTTGAGTAAACATAATCGTGTTTATTTTGTAATTAATTTATGCTTGTAACGTGCTGAAATACACATCTTCTAATCCCGGATTAATAGGTTCAAATCCGGCTTCTGGTTTTTCATCTGCAAGAACATGAAGTTGCGTTTTGCCAGATATTAGTCGGGTAGAAATGACATTAAAAGCAGTTTGATAACTTTTTAGATCTTGTTTTTCTATGATCTTGTGCCAGATTTTGCCATGTAATTTCTCTGTTAATTGAGTAGGAATACCTTTTGTAATTATTTTACCCTGACTCATGATAGCCATATTAGCACATAAATCTTTTACATCTTCTACAATATGAGTAGATAGAATAATAATAATGTGTTCTCCTATTTCACTTAATAAATTTAGAAATCGATTACGCTCTTCAGGATCCAGACCAGCTGTTGGTTCATCTACAATAATCAACTTAGGATTACCTAATAATGCTTGTGCAATACCAAATCGTTGTCGCATTCCGCCAGAAAAAGTATATACTGCTTTTTTTCTATGCTGGTATAGATTTGTTTGTTGCAATAAGGCTTCTACTTGTTCTTTGCGTTCTTTTTTATTAATAATACCCTTTAAAATAGCAAGGTGATCCAGGAGTTTTTGCGCAGAAATTTTTGGATATACTCCAAATTCCTGTGGGAGGTATCCTAATTGATTTCTCAATTCCTGAGGTTGTTTAATAATATCAATTCCGTTAAACAAGATGTCTCCCGATGACTGTTCTTGTAAAGTCGCAATTGTTCGCATTAAAGAAGATTTACCTGCTCCGTTTGGTCCTAACAAGCCAAACATACCATTATGAATAGTTAGTGAAATAGTATCTAATGCTTTTACGCCGTTAGCATAGGTTTTTGATACATTTTTTATTTGTAATGTGTTCATACCAATTAATTTTGATTCTGACACGAACATAAATTGAGTTGGAAGAGAAACCCAATAATTTATATGAATACAAATAGAATTGAACAGATACTTTGAAAAACACAATAAATACGATTAATCAAAAAAAATGACGAGTTCGTTTGTATTTTGATAGCGTCTGTACATATAACTATTGTGATATGTATAGGTTTATTATTTTTGAGTTATGATTGGATTTTTAAAGAAATATAGAGCTATCCCATTTGGATTTATACTTCTCTTTTTTATAATTGAAGGCCTTAAGTATGTTGATTTTATTCGTATCGATTCTGAAGAAATACTAGTTAATGTATTGGGGTTTATATTTTGGGGATTAGTTATTTCTATTATTGTACACGCTGCATTTTTTCATAGAAAAGATAGGATTTTTTATTGGATGATAGCCAGTTGGACAATCTCTCTGATAGGATTTATGTTGGGGAAATTAATGGATTATAGAGTGTTAGGGATCAGTTGTATGTTTTTATTGTTTATAAGCAGTTTTTACATTCTTTGGTCATGGTTTTTACAGAAGTATAAGAATAAAAACACAATTACATTATTAAAAGAACGTAAGTCTATCTTGATAAAAATGATAATCCTTGCTATCATTTTTATTGTTATGTTAATAATAGATGACTATATGAGAGTGCCTGATAACCCAATTACTTTTTCCTTATTGACATTATTTTGGTTGGGAGTATTTTATATTTTGGCACCAAGATTTTTTCAAAAATACAGATTGTTGATTATCGGACTCTATGGAGGAGGGTTAGTGTTGTTTTATTTGGTTATAGCTTTTTTAGGTACCAGAACCCATGAAGAAAATCTCGATTTATTTATAATTTTTTTGTTTCCTATACCCTTGTTCATAGTATTGTGGCTGTATGATCAATGGAAATGGTTTCAAAATCTAAAAGCAGATAAAGCCAAAGCAGAGTTAGCATTGTTAAAACAGCAGGTAAACCCGCATTTCTTTTTTAATACCCTAAATAATTTATACGGACTTGCAAAACGTAAATCTGATGATGCTCCAGATCTTATTCTTAAACTCTCCGATATTATGAGATATGTAATTTATAAAGGGAAAGAATCTGAAGTAAAACTAGAAGAGGAGATCGAATATCTTGAGAATTATATAGAACTTCAGCAAATACGACATCATGAAAAGGTAGAAATTACTTTTAATAAAGATATTCAAGAATCTGATATCCTGATTCCTCCATTATTATTTATAATATTGTTAGAAAATGCATTTAAGCATGGAGTAGATTCTTTAGTGAAGGGAGCTTACGTCAATATAAATCTTGAAGTTTCTAATCGTCAGATTATGTTTGAAGTTTCTAATAATTATGATAAATCTGCTCAAAGTGATTCTAAAGGTATTGGACTAGAAAACCTGAAAAAACGATTAGAGATTATATATAATAATGCATTTACTCTTGATTTTGATATCCAGAAAGAAACCTATAACGTACGTTTAACAATTAATATCTAAACATGAATTATATCATTGTAGATGATGAACCTATAGCGCATACTATAATCGAAGATTATGCTGTGTCACTAAGTGATTTAACCTTGATTGGGAATTGTTATAATGCCATAGATGCAATAACATTTTTGCAGAAAAAACAAGTAGATCTGATTTTTTTGGATATTGAAATGCCTAAACTAAAAGGCTTGGATTTTTTACGAACGTTAACCTCCCCTCCGTTGATTATAATTACTTCTGCGTATTCAGAATTTGCAGTAGAAAGTTATGAGTTAGAAGTTTGTGACTATTTATTAAAACCTTTTTCTTTTGAACGATTCTTAAAAGCATATACCAAAGTAATCAAAGAAAAAGAGCATTCTTTGAAGAAAAATAAAATTGTCAAGGAGGCGACTAATACCAGTATTTTTTTAAAAGGAGATAAAGAAACTTATCATATTCAGTTAGATGATATTAAATATTTAGAAAGTTATGGTAGTTATGTAAAATTATACCTTCAAAATGAAATGTTACTTATCCATCAATCAATTTCTTATTTTGAAACCATTCTACCAACAGAACAATTTATAAGAGTACATCGCTCTTTTATGGTGAGTGTTTTTTCAATTAAAAGTATTGTAGGGAATCAAATTAAGTTAGAAGGAGCGGTTATTCCTATAGGACAATCGTATAAAGCGATTTTGAAAAACAGATTGTTTTAAAACAGTATTAAAAACTCGATCGTTCAAATATTCAGACTAATTTAATATAGATAACCTTTTATCAATATTAACGTAAAGTAGCCTTAAGAATTAGCTAAGCTTTTGAAAGGTGTAGGGTATTACTTTTAAGTGATTATTAACCAAACACTTTTCAATTATGAAAAAATCTATTTTATTTACACTCATCTTTATTGTTATTCTTAGTTGCGAAAAAGGGGATGATTTTACCCCTGATCAAACCCAGAGAGAGAATGCTATTAATTTAAACAAAAACCAAAATTTTTACCTCGACTTGGCATTTTACCATGCTCCGATTCATTATCAGGATGTTGACAGGACTGGTTCTCATGGTTTGAGTGGGAAAGCAGATTATATTACACGATATGATTTTGATGGAGATCTTAACGCAAAGAATAACTGGAGTAATATTTCAAAAACTAACAATCAAGGAAATGCTGTGGGGTATTATTCTGTAGTAGAAACAACAACACATTATTTTATTACTTATGCGTTTTTTCATCCAAGAGACTGGACAGATATTTTCTTTCTATATCGCATAGATGAACATGAAAATGATCTGGAAGGTGTTTTGACGGTTGTTAAAAAAGATAATTCGATGTATGGCAGTGCTTTGGGAGCTATAACCGTATTTCACTCTGATTTTTATTCTTATAAAGCACCTAACTCTGGATTAACTAATGGAAACGAAGATATAGATGGAACATTAACATTACAAAATCACAATGGAGTAAGTCGATTTAAAACCTCTGCAGAAGCCAAAGGCCATGGTATAAAAGCGCATTCAAAACAAAAACCAGGAGGGAGCGATTATATAGTGTATTTTCCAAGCAAAACCACAAGTGAGTATCCTTCTGATATCTATGATAGAAATGTAAAATATAAACTAGTAAACATTTTCGAAAATGGAGGGATGTGGGATCAAAGATTTAATACTAGTCTATTTAGTAATGCCAAATCTTTTCAGAAATCGTATGGGAATGGTAACGCTAATGCTCCTTGGAATTGGGATGATAAAAACGATGGAGGAAATCAAGGATTATTGGCAGGAGGAATAGCATATTACCCCGCTCACCTTGTAGATGAATATTTTAATGGACTAGAAAACTTTGATAAAACATATACCTATAATCCATATTTGGGAATTGAATAAAAACTTAATTATGGTACCATGAAGTCAATTTTTTGGTTTCATGGTATCATTGATTTAATACGAGTAAAAAGCGCAATATTTTTGATGTTCTAAAAAATTAACGGTATTACGATATAAATGCCTGATTTTTAGATAAAATTATGTTAAACAACCTATATTAGCAGAAAGGTTTTATACTTTTCCCCATGCAAAAACTCGCTAATATTAAAACTTGAATTATGATTCAAAGACTGATCACCTTTGTAGTTATACTAAGCACTTCATTTCTTTCTGCGCAGAAAAAGACTTTGACTCATGATGACTACGATTTATGGAAGAATATTACTAACGTAAAAATATCAAATAAAGGAAGACTAATTGTTTCTACAATCCAAACTAATACTAAAAGAGGCGATGGCTATTTAGAAATATATAATACTCAAAGTAAAACTAAATTCACTTATCCAAATGGATATCAGGCTTCAATTTCTTGGGATGAAAACTATGTGGTTTTTAAGAAAAAACCGGCATATCAATTAACTAGAAAAGAAAAAAAGAAAGAGATAAAAAAAGAAAACAGAACAAAGGATGCATTATTGATCTATGATGCAAAAACCAATAGCATTTCAGATTCTATTTTAAGAGTCAAGACTTATAAAATGCCCCAAAAAGAAGAAGGCTGGTTAGTTCTTGAAAAGTATAAAAAGGAAAAAAAGAAAAAGAAAGACGCTTCTGAACAGAAAAAAGACACGTTACAAAAAAATACTTCATTAGCATATAAACAAAATTATGCTCTGGTATATAACTTAGAAACTAAACAAAAAGATACCATACATCAAATAAAAGATTTTACTATTCCTGAGCGAGGAAATACTTTTTATTATACACTTAAAAAAAAAAAAGAAAAAGAAAGAGATCTAGGCGTATTTCAATACGATTTAATATCTGGGACAAAGACTGTTATAGATACTACAAAATACATGTATACTAAACTCTCGGTGTATAAAGATGGTAGTCAATTTACATATTTATCAGTTACAGATTCTACAGCAATAGACTCTTTAAAATTTGAACTACATTATTATAAAGATAGAAGATTACAAAAGCTTGTTGATGTTAAGGGTAAACACCTTAGGAAAAATTGGGAGTTGAGTAAGGATCAAATTCCTTTTTTCTCTGAAAATGGAAAACGACTTTACTTATTTTCAAAACCCAAAATTGTATATAGTAAGGACACAACTTTATTAAAAGATGAAATACCTCAAGTAGATGTTTGGAATTGGCAGGATAAGCTGATTCAACCCGAACAGAAATCCAAATTTGAAAAACTTAATAAGAAGGCTTATCTATCGTACTATAATACAGAAACCAAAAACTATATTCATATTCAGGATAATACTATTGATGATGTCATTTTTGATGATGATAGAGAACAGCAATTTGTTTTAGGATCAACGGGATCACCTTATGATGTTAGACGATCCTGGGATTTCCCTCGAACCAAAGATTATTATAAAATTAATACAAATACAGGGCAAAAGCATTTGATAATTAAAAATATAGGTTCTCGACCATATTTGTCTCCAGACGGAAAATATGCTTTGTATTATGATATGAATACCAAAAATTGGTGGTCAGTTAATTTGCACACCGAACAAAAAACAAATCTTACTAAAGATTTAGAAGTAGCATTTTATGATGAGGATAACGATAGACCTGCGTCACCTTTCCCATATGGGTTTGGAGGTTTTGACAATGAAGGTAATGCCTTGATCTATGATAAATTTGATGTTTGGAAAGTTTTGCTTTCGGGAAATAAAACACCAAGTAATATAACTAAAATCGGAAGACAAAATAATATCCAATATAGAACACAAAGACTAGATTCTGATCATAGAAATTTAGCGTCATATAGTAATAAGGCATTGTTGATTACAAGTTTTGATAAAAAGACAAAAGTTTCTGGTTTATATGTTTTACGAAAGGAAAAACTTATTGAAAAAATAAAACCATTAGAATTCTATATAGGATCTTATAAAAAAGCAAAATATAATGAGGTGTTTACCTATCGAAAGGAAAACTTCACTACTTTTTCTGATCTGTATGTAACAGATGATGGATTTAAAGAATCAAATAAAATCACAGAAATCAATCCACATCAAAAAGATTTTAAATGGGGAACTGCAGAGTTGTTTTCATGGAAAGCATTTGATGGCAAAAAATTAGAAGGAATTCTATATAAACCAGAAGATTTTGACCCATCTAAAAAGTACCCCTTGATCACTTATTTTTATGAGAAAAGATCAGATAGCTATAATTATTATCATATTCCAAGGCCTAGTGCTTCTACGGTAAATGCCTCTTATCTCGTAAGTAATGATTATATCATGTTTGTGCCTGATATTGTTTATGAAGAAGGTAAACCCGGAGCGAGCGCTTATAATTGTATCGTTTCTGGAGTAGAAGCATTAGAAAAATCTGGATATATTGATAGTGATAATATGGCTATTCAAGGTCAGAGTTGGGGAGGATATCAAGTGGCGTATTTAGTTACAGTAACTAATAAATTTAAAGCTGCAATGGCGGGCGCACCTGTGAGTAATATGACTTCTGCATATGGAGGAATCCGATGGCAATCAGGAATGAGTAGGGCTTTTCAATATGAAAAAACACAAAGTCGTATAGGTAAAAATCTATGGGATGGATTTGATTTATATATAGAAAACTCTCCATTATTTGGAATTCCCAAAATAGAAACACCACTATTAATGATGCATAATGATAAAGATGGAGCTGTCCCGTATTATCAAGGTATTGAAATGTTTATGGGAATGCGCAGACTGCAAAAACCAGCATGGTTATTGGTGTATAATGATGAAGCTCATAACCTAAGAAAGATAAAAAACAGACAAGATCTTTCAATACGGATGATGCAGTTTTTTGATCATTACTTAAAAGGTGAACTTGCACCAGAATGGATGACTAAAGGTGTTCCCAGGATACAAAAAGGAAGAGATTTTGGCTATGATCTAGAAACGGTAGGGAAACGACAAAGCATCACTCCCAGTTCCAATGAATAAGATGCCATTCTACACCATCGGATTTATGAGTAATTAATGTTTTAAAACCTATTGCATAATGCGCTTGTAATGAGCGTAAATTATTTGATGCAACTTCTGTAATAAGGAGACTATAGTTTTGTTGTGATTCTTTTTTGATGGTTTGATACAAACCTCTAAAAATGCCTTGTTTTCGATAGGCTTTGTCAATACAGATTTGCCCCATAACAAAATAAGAGATATGCGCATCTAAATGTGCTTCAATTTGAGTAAACATGGGTTTCAGAATTTCAATATCCTCTTTAAAATCTTTAAGCATACACAGTGCATAGCCAACCACTTTGTTGCCATCTTTGGCGATAACATGTGGTTGTAAAGTATTCATTTTTTTAAGGATTTCAAGATCATGTTGCACGGTAAGAAAGCCTTCTATTTCTTTTTCGCTTTTAGAAATTGATATAGGTAAGTTATTTTGTTGAAGAGTTAAGATTTGTTGTAATTCCTCTTCAGAAGTAACCGTGGTATACGTTATACTCATGATGTATGTGACTATTTAGCGTTTAACCATTTTTCACGTTTGTTTGTGGCTTTTTTACCAGCATTTTGTTGTAATACAATCTCAATTTTTGGATCCGTAGCAAGAGTCATTTCTGTTTCTATCTCTTTTTCAAACCTTTTGTAAGTGATCTTTATTTTTTCTCCAGGAGTATATTTTTTAAGTAATTCTTCCAGTTCTTTTTTATTAGTAAAGGAATCATCATTTATTGCTAAAATAATATCATCTTTATCTAATCCTACTTTATATGCTGGTGTTCCCTTTTTAGGATAATTATTGATTATTGCGTTATTATTTTTATCAAATTTTATTGAGATTCCGTGATATGGTTTTTTAGAATCATTAATTAACGAAACTCCAAACTCAGCAAATAAAGTTTTATAATCAGGGATTTGGCTATCATCAATATATTTTTTGAAGAAATCATTAGCAAAACTTTCTCCAGCGTATTCTTTTAAAGTGGTTCGTAAATTATTTTTGGTATATGGAATTTCAGTTTTACCATATTTTTTCCAGACTAGCTTCATATAATCATCCAGATTAAGGTCATCTTTAAGACTTCTTAGCGATAAATCAAGTGCTAATCCTAATACACTACCATAAGAGTAATATGAAATAAAGGTATTTCCTCGATTTACTGGATCTACTGATGTTGCGGCATCTACAAAAGGAGCTTGATAGCTCATTTCTGTTGGATTAAAATAGGCTCTGGCAGGTGAGTTCCAGACATAATTATAGGATCCTGCTAATCCCTTTATGTATTGCTCTTGACTTAAAATGCCGGCTCTACACAAGATTAAACCGGTATAATAACTGGTAAACCCTTCTGCAAACCATAATTCTCCCGACATATTAGCTTCTTCAAAATTAAAAGGTTCTAATGTTTTTGGTCGTATACGTTCCACATTCCAGGCATGAAAAAATTCATGAGATACAGTACCTATATTTTTTTCCATTCCTTCATTGGCAAGACTACGTGTACTGGTAAGTATTGTAGAATTTCTATGTTCCATACCATCTCCTGATACTTGTGGCATATAACAGGCTAAAAAAGTATATGTATTATTGTCAAACTTTGGATACTCTCCAAATACAGCTTTTTCCTGTACTACAATCTTTTTTATTTTTTCAAAGTAAGTACTGGCCTCTTCTTCTGTACCAGGGTGATGTAAAGCAAGCTTTATAATATAGTCTGAACCATTGGAAGCTACTTTAAACTCCCGTACTGTATGGTTACTAATTTCTACAGGACTATCCATAAAGTATTGTAGATTAGGAGCACCAAATTTATTCGTTCCCAAAGTCTTGAGTTGGGTAGCTATTTTCCAATTTAGATCTTTTCTAAGATCAAAAGTAATTTCTATCGGTCGATCTTTTAGTTCTGGGGCATATATAAAAGTGGCAGGAATATTAAGATGAGCATGAGTTTCATCAATTTGCGAATAGGTACCATCTGCTCGATCTGCAAATAAAGTATAAGAAACGTTAACAGTACCATCATGTCCCGAGATATCCCATTGATGTGGGTTAGGTCGAGTAGCGGTGATTTTTTTGCCTTTACCATCAGTAACTACTAGATCATAGACATTCTTCGCAAATTCATGCAAAGCATATCTTCCGGGAGATGTTCTACTCATCCTTACAGCAATAGTATCTGCTTTTAGATCTGTTAAAGTTAGTTTTATTTTGGCCTCATGATGGACCGCATTGTCAAAAGATATGCTATATTGATTTTTTGATTGCGAGAAGCCCAATTGTACAAGTAGTATCGCTATTAATATGTGTATGAGTCTCATGGTTTTCGTTTTATTGTTTTTTGATTGTTAGATCAAATTTGTATAGCGATTCCTAAATGATTTTAGACTTTTTTACTATACGCTTTCCATTGTGATTTGACTATGAATAAGTGATGAAATCCAAATATAAGTATTAATTAAAAATCCATCATTTTTTAAACTGTATTTGTTTTATTTTTGGACTGTTATGCAATTACCGCAAAAGCTTTTTAAAAAACTTCAGCATAGAGAAGAAAATAATGCACTTCGTGAACTTTCAGTACATGAAAGCCGAATCGATTTTTCTTCTAATGACTATCTGGGATTTGCTTCTTCAAAAAGAATTTTTGATCGATCTCATGAGTTCTTAAAAGAGAAAGAAATTTATAAAAATGGAGCAACGGGTTCCAGGTTGCTTTCTGGGAATCATACATTATATCCAGAAACGGAAGTTTTTTTAGCAAAATTTCATAATGCAGAAACTGCTTTGTTGTTTAATTCTGGATATGATGCTAATATTGGGATTTTTTCTGCCGTTCCTCAGCGAGGAGATGTCATTTTTTATGACGAGTTAATTCATGCTTCTATAAGAGATGGAATACAAATGAGTAATGCCAAATCCTATAAATTTAAGCATAATGACTTAGAAGATTTAGACGCGCACATTAGACGAGTTCAAAATGGGGATGATAAAAATCAGGAAATTTATGTGGTTACCGAATCTGTTTTTTCTATGGATGGGGATACTCCTGATCTAAATGGTTTTGTAGCATTCTGTAAAAAATATGATTGTCATCTTATAGTTGATGAAGCACATGCAATTGGTGTTCACGGAAAATATGGAACTGGGCGATTACAGCAATTACATATTGAAGATCAGGTTTTTGCAAGAATTAATACATTTGGTAAAGGAATGGGATGTCATGGAGCTGTAATTTTAGGCTCATTAGATTTAAAAAGGTATTTAATAAATTTTGCCAGAAGTTTTATTTATACGACAGGATTACCACCGCACGCTCTGGCTACTATCAATATTGCTTATCAGGAACTTTATACGACACCTGAAATAAAAAAACTTGCTGAGAATATTTCTTTCTTTAAAGATAAACTTCAAACACTTGATCTAAAATCACATTTTATTAAAAGTGATTCTGCGATCCATTGCTGTATTATTTCAGGGAATAAGAAAATAAAAGAAATAGCAACCAGAATTCAGGAAAAAGGATTTGAAGTAAAACCTATTTTGTCTCCTACAGTACCCGCAGGTGAAGAGCGATTGCGATTTTGTTTACATTCTTTTAATTCTAGAAAAGAAATCGATGAAGTTCTGGAGTTGTTAGCTACCTTTGTCAATACCTAAAAAAAAGGATAGTTATGTCTAGTAAAAAAAAGGGACATCCAAAAAAGATATTCATTACAGGAATAAGTACCGAGGTAGGAAAAACGATAGCTTCTGCTATTGTTGTAGAAGCACTGCAAGCGGATTATTTTAAACCAATTCAGGCAGGGGATTTAGAATTTTCAGATACTGATAAAGTAAGAACATTGGTATCTAATTCAATATCTAAATTTCATAAAAATAGTTATGCTCTAAAAACACCGATGAGTCCTCATGCCGCTGCAGAAATTGACAATATTGTCATTGATCTTGATAAGATAAAACCTCCAAACGTAAACAATGATTTAGTTATTGAAGGTGCAGGAGGGTTATTGGTTCCTTTAAATGATACCAAGACTATTCTCGATATTATTAAACCTGATTATAAAGTTATTGTGGTATCCAGGCATTATTTAGGAAGTATTAACCATACCTTGCTAACTATTCAGATTTTGAAAGAAAAAGGATATAACGTCTCTATTATTTTTAGTGGAGATGAACATAAAACTACAGAAGATATCATTCAAAAGATGACAGGAGTAAATATCATTGGTCGAATTGAAGATGAACCTTATTTTGATGAAAGAGTGGTTTCTTCATATTCAGAACTGTTTAAAGATGCCCTTGAATCTATTTAGCATAAAAAAATAAATCAAAAAGATATTCGTTTCTACGAAAATACGCTTCATATGACTTTAAAAGAAAGAGATAAAAAGCATCTTTGGCATCCTCTCACACAGCATAAAATACATCCCGAAGCATTACCCATCGTAAAGGCAAAGGGAGCTTTGCTATTTGATGAAGATGATAAAACATACATAGATGGTATTGCATCCTGGTATACTGCTATGTATGGGCATTGTAATGATTTTATATTAGAGAAAGTACAAGAGCAAATGCAGCAGTTAGATCAGATTGTATTTGCTGGATTTACGCATAAACCAGCAATAGAGTTATCTGAAGAACTTATCAAAATCTTACCAGATAATCAGGAGAAGATATTCTTTTCTGATAACGGTTCTACTGCAAATGAGGTGGGTATCAAAATGGCACTGCAGTATCATTTTAATAAAGGAGAAAAAAGAAATACGATTATTGCGTTTAAAGATGGGTTTCACGGAGATACCTTTGGAGCGATGTCAGCATCTGGATTATCTGTATATAATGGTCCTTTTGAAGATTTTTTTATTAATGTTAAACGTATTTCGACACCTAATTTTGAAAATATTGATAACGTAATAAAACAATTGCAAGCGTATATTAAAACTAATGAAGTAGCAGCTTTTATATATGAACCATTAGTTCAGGGGGCTAATGCAATGCATATGTATGAGGCACGATATTTAGATCAAATCTTAAGTATCTGTAAAGAAAATAATGTGATCACGATTGCCGATGAGGTAATGACCGGCTTCGGAAAAACAGGAAAACTATTTGCATCAGAATATATAGAAACAAAACCAGATATTATTTCGATGTCAAAGGCTTTAACTGCAGGGTTTGTTCCTATGGCGGTTACAAGTTGTACACAAGAAATCTATGATGCTTTTCTTGATGATTCTGTCGGGAAAGCTTTTTTTCACGCGCATACGTACTCTGCAAATCCGATAGCATGCTCGGTAGCATTAGCTGCAGTAGAGTTGTTACAAACAGAAGAATTCCAAAATCATATTGATAGGATAATTAGAACTCACAAAGATTTTGATACTAGGATAAAAGAGCATTCTAAAGTAAAAACGACAAGACAAAAAGGAGTCATCTATGCTTTGGAATTAAATATAGACATGGATCGATATGGTAAAAAGCGTTATGAAATCTTTGATCATTTTATGCAAAAAGGAATTTTTCTAAGACCACTGGGAAATACAATTTATATTCTGGCTCCATATGTAATTACTGATGAGCAATTGAATAGTGTTTATGATGCTATTGTTGAATTGTTAGATACGATTTAATCTTGAAAAAGCACTATAGACTTTTCTAATTCACCTTTAAATTCCTCTTTGTTATCTATAAAAAAAGCAATAGTTGTAAAGGTTTTTTGTATCCCATAAAGCCCGGTAAGTGTATTTTCTTTTTTTAGGGTAATGGTCATATTATGAGCTTCTAACTCACCAAAAGGAGATAACTTCCTGGTTTTGGTATCAAATACCATGTCTTTACTAGTGATTTCTATAGTATCAATATTGGTAATATCTATTATTGTTTCACTTAGAATTCCATATCGCAAATGCAGTTTGTCTTCTTCAATAGCAATAGGTCTTTTCATTAGAGATTTTAGAAAACCAAAAAGTTGAATACCTGAATACACACTTAATATGGTGGCTATCCAAGCAGCAATAGGACTCCATTTTAAAAGAAGAACATGCAGTACATAAGTTTCAATGGTGATAATAACGATCAATGCAATTAATAAAGAAATGGTTCCACTTTTTTTATGATAACTAAACTCATGTTGTGCTAGTCTTTTCTTTTTCCAATCTATAAAGCTATAATAGACTACTGCAAGCTCCATAGTAAGGAGTGAAGCTATTCTTTTAGGCAAAATTTCATGAGAAGTTTTTTTTAGAGCAGACAAAAAATCAGGTTTTAGTTTTGCATTAGCGTTATATCGTTTTATAGTCTTCCTAACTTTATAAAATAAATACATAAGCACCCCTAACTCTACAAAAGGAAAAATCCAGTTTTTTGCCCAATTTAGTAAAGACTGGTGTTCTTTTGGAATGATATAAGAAGTGATCAGCATTCCTATCACAAAGAAAGGAATGATAGTGGTTTTAGGAATGTTTTTCTTCTTAATTAATAAAAAATAGAGAATAGGTATAGTAAAAAGAAGGTCAATAGTTATAGCAAAAGAAAGCGTGCCTGGGTTGACCTCGAATATCTTTGATTTTGTGATTAAAACCATTGATAAAATAAGTAGTAAAGGTATTCCAAAAACTATTAAGCTATTGCTCGTTTTCGTTGCTGTATTGATCTTGCTCATATCCCAGTAAATCGATTTGTTCGTTGGTAGCGTCAATGATCACATACATTTCTTTATATGTCCATTGATCATTTAGTTTGGTGCCAACCACATATAGTTGTGCTTCTCCATTAGGGCCTTTTATCGGTATTGATATATCTGCAGAACCTACATTGTTTTCATAAGAAAGACTGCCATTCATGATTCCATTAGTCTCTATGGGTTCTCCCAGAATATTTATGACATAGTCGTCTTCGTTTACTTTGGCAATGGCATCTTGCGAAGGTGTTGATTGTGTGATCAATTCACTTACTCCAAATATTACAGAACCTAAAAAGACAAAAAATAAGATAATAATAGTGAGACAACCTCCTAAAGGAACTGCCCATCCCCAATTTCTTGCAAACCAACTTTTATGTTCAATAGTATCCATGGTGTAGTATATGATTCATTATATAAGTATAGATTGTAACGGTTTTGTTACAATCTATACGTTCTTCTTTTAAATACCATTTCCGAATTGAATCTACCCAATAAAACGATATCTTTTAGCCTCATTCTTCAAAATAAAAGTTAACTGTAGCTATGACTATACTTAACTTTTATTTTTCGTCTAAGACAAAAACATGTTGTTTTCTTATGAGCAAATTCAAGTCAGAACTGGTATAATGTATTTCAAATTTAATCAAAAAGAAATTCCCCAGCAGCATTCCCCATTTTTCTTTGGTTGTGCCCTACTCCTTCTACAATCTTTAGTTTCCAATTAAATTTGTACCCCATTTGCTTTGCTTTATTCTTAGCAGTTTCAAAAAAGTATTTCGCCCTTGCTAATCTATGTAAACCTTGTTTGTCTACCGTTTTTGATCGTAGTAAAATTCCACCTTTACTATGTTCGTTGTCTAGTTCTCCCACAAAAATGGTTAGTTTTTTGGCAAATGATTTTTTTAGATCTTTATTAGTAAGGTGTGTTTTTTTTGTGCCAAAAGGAAAATGAGTTTCAAAATCTGTCAAGGTATATGATCCAGAGTTTGCGGCTATAATACGATTGGCTTTTGATTTAGGATGAAAAATAGCAAAGCGATGTAAAATTTGTCCACCAGCAGAATGTCCAAAGATATCATATTGTTTCTGAGAGATTTTAAGATGACGGGTCGCGATATCAAACAATCTGTCAAAGTCATTAAAAATCCATTGTTTAGTATTGCTATTAATGTTAAAGGATACCTTTTCTTCATTTAAAAATACTCGATTAGAATTCTGTTCGAATTTGACGTTTTCTCTGATGTTTAAATCAGTTAAAATTCCTCCTAAGTGATACCCTTCATATGGATAGTCTTTTTCTGGATAACTTGGAGATAGGATTAGTAGATTGTGTTTTTCTGATTTTTCGATCCAACTATCTCTATAGCTGTCACCATTTCTTCCTGATCCGGGGATTACAATCAGGACTCTTGTTTTTTTACTAAATACTTTTGGTTTGTGATAGAATACCTGAATTATTTTTTCCTCATGTTTAAGGCTGCCTTCAATAGAAAACATACCAGAACCTTCCTGGATTGAAATTTCTTTGTTTTGGCTAAAAGTAAGGTTAAATAATGCAGATGCTAATATGATTCCCAGTGTTATACAAATACGTGTCATTGTAATATCAATTTTAAAATTCTTATCAAAAGTTGGAAAAAACTAATATTGAATTTTGGAAAATCGACGTATTAAAGATTCTTTGGGATGTAAAAATATTCTCAGAATATAAATACAATTGAGCATGTAAACATTAGAATTCATAACGATACAAGAGGTATTCATAGTTTTAGAAATATTCGAGATCATTTTTTCTACTCGAATTTTGTTCGATTTCGTTCGTTAGCTTCTAACCCTAATGCTATCTCTTTTAGTTCAAAAGTCATATTTCTAATAGGAAAAGGACGAATATTTCCCAATATGATGACAGTTAAACGATCATCAGTATAGCGATGTAAATTAGACATAAATCCATCCATAGTTCCTCCATGGCGAGTCAAAATGCCTTTTTTTCCCTTATTACGGCCTCGTTGATATTCATGAATACGAAATCCATAACCGTAGTTTCCAAATTCTGAGTTTTCTCCTTTGAATAGAAGCGCTTTACTTTTATCAGATAAGAGTGTGTTTTGATATAGCGCCTGATCCCATTTTAATAAATCTTCAACAGTCGAATAGATATCTCCGCTGCCTAAAGCATAGGAAACAATGTTTTCGTCGTTTTCAATTCCGAATGCTTTTTTATGATATCCCTTAGCTCTGTTTTTGGGTCTATTGGCGATCCTTTCGACACCAGAATTATTCATTTGCAAAGGGTCAAAGGTGTATTCTTGTAATACATCTGCAAAATTTTTTCCAGTAGCGTTTTCCACAGCAATAGCAGAAAGTGTATAGTTAAGGTTAGAATATTGATATTGAGTAGAAGGTGAAAATGATAACGATGAGGTATTTATGATTTGGATGATTTCCTGAGAAGATACATCTTTATTTTCAAAATTTGTGATTCTCTCTAAGTGAGGAGATAATCCGGATTGATGTTTCAGTAAGATGTGTAAGGTTAAATGTTCTGATAATTCGTTCTTGAGGTTGGGGATATATGATTGTATTGGAGCGTGTAGATCTAATATTTCCTTTTCTACCAATTGCATAACGGTGACAGCCACAAAAGATTTAGTCAATGAACCTATTAAAAATTGAGTTTCAATAGTATTCTTGATTTTCTCTTCTCTATTTGAATATCCATATGCACTTTTATGTATTGCTTTTCCTTCTTTAGCAACAATAACTGTACCTTGATAATGATCTTTTTCAACATATTTTTTGATATGATGATCTATCTTTTCAGATATACTTTTGGGGAATTTTTCTTCGGTACGAATACAATCAAAGTTTGTAAGTGTTATTCCAAATACAGAAAAAAGAAATACAAGAATGATGATCTTAGTTGTTGTATTTTTCATATTAAATCAGTGCTTTTTAGTTTATTTATGACAGTTTTATATTTGACTAACAGAATGATTGAATAATAACAATCTCATTCACCTCGAAATATGATAAAATTAAAGAATAGTATAAACAAATATCGATGACTTTGATCTTTAAGATGATATAAAGATTAAATTTTGGTATGAATGTAATTCGTCCTGAGAATCTTCTAATTGAGGAGTGTTTGATAAGAATTTATCGATGCGCAAAATGAATTCATGAATTATTTATTATTTTGGTTTTTATGGTTTTAATTAGAAATGTGTAAATGTTGAATCGGGCAGAAAAAATAACAGAACATATTCAAAATACGAAATGGGCAAAACATTTTATTTTTTGGCTGATAGTGATGTTCAGTTTTATAGCTAGAGATAGAATGCTGGATCAATATTCTTTGATAGCTTCTTTTATAAGGCAATTATGTATGCTTATTCCCCAGCTTATAGGTTCATATCTTTTTGCATATTATTTAATACCCAGATACATTCTAAGAAGAGAGAAATTTTTATATGTCGTAATCAGCATTTTAGCCATATATTTTACTAGTGCTTTAGGAAGGGTTTTGATCATTTATTTATCAGAACCATTAATACGAACATATCCTTTTGAACAAGAATCATTATTAGAAATAATACTAGATTGGAAAAAGCTTTTGTTTAACTATTTCCCTTCGGTATATGTAGTGGTATTTACATTTCTTTTCCTGAAATATTTTATCTACTTCGCAAATACAAAACAAGAAGAATTAAAATTAAAAAAAGAAAAAGTAGAAGCAGAACTCCATATCCTTAAAGCTCAGCTAAATCCTCATTTCTTATTTAATACGCTAAATAATATTTATGTTTTGGCAATAGAAAACTCTCCTAAGACAGCATATTCTATAGAACGATTATCAGAAATCTTAGATTATATTTTATATAGATGCACCGATAAATATGTATCCCTATACGGAGAAGTGAGAATGTTAGAAAATTATATAGCATTAGAGAAATTAAGATATGACGATCGCTTACAGGTGACTTTTAAAAAAGACATATCTCAGGATATCATGATCGCTCCATTGATACTTCTCTCATTTGTAGAGAATGCTTTTAAACACGGTGCAGGAGAAGATAGTGGATCTCCAAAGATTAATATTTCAACAAACTATCAAAACGGATTATTTGTATTTGAAATTTTTAATACTATTCAACCTATAAATATAGATGCTCCCAGAAAAAAAATAGGTCTTATGAATATTAGAAAACAATTAGATTTATTATATCCAAACCAGTATCTTTTAGAAATAGAAAATACTAAAGAAGATGTGTTTTTTGTAAGATTAAAAATAAGGATTATAGATGAAAACTAGATGTTTACTTATAGATGATGAGCCACTGGCTATACGATTATTAGAAAATCACATTTCTAAAATAGAATCCTTTGAAATTGTAGCTAAATGCAATAATGCTATTCAGGGATTGGAAGTATTAAGAACAGAAACTATAGATTTGATGTTTCTGGATATAAAAATGCCTAATATAACTGGATTAGATTTTCTTAAAACATTAAAAACCCCTCCAAAAACTATAATTACTACAGCATATAGAGATTATGCTATAGAAGGATATGATTTAGATATTTTAGACTACTTACTAAAACCCATCACATTCGAGAGGTTTTTTAGAGCAGTCGAACGGTTCTCAAGAGAGGACAATATTAAAATTATAGAAAACAAAAAAGCCCCCAAAAGTGAGGAGCAATTTATATTAGTAAAATCGGGAAATAAATACCATAAAATCTCTATTAATGATATTATATATATTGAAAGCCTTAAAGATTATATAAAGATCCATACGACTAATAAACAAGTTCTGACCAAGTATAAAATTAGCGATATAGAAAAAGAATTAGATAGAGAATTGTTTTTAAGGGTTCATAGGTCATATATCATCAATCTAAACAAAATAACGGCATATACTCATAATGATATTGAGTTAGATGCGATTGAAATCCCAATAGGAGTTAGCTATAAGGAAAAGGTATATGGGTATTTGAATATTAATCGATAAAATTAGCTGTTAATATTAACTCTATTGTAGGCAAAACAGTTGAACAAAACATATCAAACCCCTACATTTGCCAAAAATTAGGCATTGCAACAGATCATATCAATAACAGGGATTTCTTCTATTTCTCCTTTAGGAATTTCTTCTGGTGACATTTGGGGAAAATATAAAGACCCTTCTCACTGTATTTCTTTTGAAGATTTTGGAAGAGAACAAACACCAGTGGCAGTACTGACTGCAGAAGCAAATCGAATGATTAAACAATTAAGAAAAGAGAATGCTCATTATGAAGCATTAGATAACTCTGTTCTTTTTGGAATATTTGCAGCAAGAGAAGCAGTAAAAAACGCCGGTTGGGATGATGATCCAAATTTTGGAATTAACATTGGATCTTCTAGAGGAGCAACAGCACTTTTTGAAAAATATCATCAGGAGTTTTTAGAAACAAATAAGTCATCTACTTTGAGCTCTCCTACAACGACTTTGGGAAATATTTCATCATGGATAGCTCACGATTTACAAACGATAGGGCCTGAAATCAGTCATTCTATAACATGTTCTACTGCTTTACATGCCGTACTTAATGGTGTTGCGTGGTTGCAATCTGGTTTAGCAGATAAGTTTTTGGTAGGAGGTAGTGAAGCTCCGTTAACACCATTTACTATTGCACAGATGAAAGCACTAAAGATTTATGGATCAAATAATGGATTGACATACCCTTGTCAGGCAATGAATTGGAATAAAACTCGAAATTCTATGTTTCTGGGAGAAGGAGCAGCTGTTGCTTGTATAGAAAAAGGAGCAAGAGAAAATGCAATTGCATATATTAAAGGAGTTGGATATGCAACAGAACCATTAAAACACAATATATCGATATCTACTCAAGCAGATTGTTTTCAGAAATCGATGAAAATGGCTTTAGGAAAAACTCCTACAAATGAAGTAGATGCTATTGTCATGCATGCACCAGGAACAGTAAAAGGTGATCAGGCAGAATATAATGCTATACAAGCTGTTTTTGGAGAAAACACTCCCGCCTTGACAACGAATAAATGGAAGATTGGTCATACATTTGGAGCCAGCGGAATTTTAAGTCTCGAACTTGGAGCTTTAATGATTCAACATCAAGAATTTATACCGGTGCCGTTTGTTACATATGATAAAATTCCAAAACAATTGAATAAAATAATAATAAATGCTGTAGGTTTTGGAGGTAATGCAGTTAGCATTTTATTAGAAAAACCCTTTAAATATTAACAAAGTTTATCATTTCATTGTTATTAAAAACCACGAATTTGATGTTTCTTCGTTGTGTTTTTTGATTAGAAACAATTACTTTTGAGGACTCACAATACCTTTTTTATGAGCGTTATTAGACACGATTGGACAAAACAAGAGATTCTAGATATTTATAATTCACCAATGATGGACTTGCTGTACAAAGCAGCTACGATCCATCGTCAGTATCATGATCCAAATACAGTACAGGTATCAACTCTGTTATCGATAAAGACAGGAGGATGTCCCGAAGATTGTGGATACTGCCCTCAGGCAGCTAGATATCATACTGATATCGAAGGAAATGATCTAATGAGTGTACAACAAGTAAAGGCGCAAGCACTTCGTGCTAAGGCTTCTGGAAGTTCCAGAGTATGTATGGGGGCAGCTTGGCGTAATGTTAAAGATGGGCAGGAATTCGAAGATGTGTTAGAAATGGTTCGTACGATCAATAAGCTCGAAATGGAAGTGTGTTGTACGTTGGGAATGATTACAGAAAATCAGGCACAACGATTAGCAGAAGCGGGTTTATATGCTTACAATCATAACTTAGATACCTCAGAAGAATATTATAAAGAAGTAATCTCTACAAGAGGATATGAAGATCGTTTAAAAACGATTGATAATGTTCGTAAAACAAATGTAACGGTTTGTAGTGGTGGTATTATTGGAATGGGAGAAGAAGTAGAAGACCGTGCAGGAATGTTAGTGGCATTATCAAAGTTAAACCCACAACCAGAATCTGTACCGATAAATGCCTTGGTAGCTGTAGAAGGAACACCTATGGAAGAAGAAAAACCGGTAGCTATATGGGATATGATAAGGATGGTAGCTACTACCCGAATTATTATGCCACAGACACAGGTGAGATTATCTGCAGGAAGAACAGAAATGAGTAGAGAAGGACAAGCCATGTGTTTCTTTGCGGGAGCAAACTCTATTTTTGCAGGAGATAAGTTATTGACTACTCCTAATCCAGATGTGAATGCCGATATGGAGATGTTTAAATTACTAGGACTTAATCCACAAAAACCATTTGTCAAAAAAGCACAGCCAGAAACAATAGAAGCAGAAGATTCAAAATATGAACCTATGGGCGAAAAACCTAAATGGTCAAGACCTGAACATACTATTGAAAGAAATGAGGCAGCAAAACAAAAAGCTAAAGGAGTAATAGCTGATAAATAAGATAATCTTTATTGTTAAGGGAAAAGATATATCGATTAATACATTGTTGTTTTAATTGTTAAATCTACTATATGTTATTAGTAGTATTTCCAATTATTATTTGTAGTGAAATTAAATTTAGAGCAAATACCAAGGGTAAAAACAATTACCAAAGAGAAGTTTCTTAAAGACCATGTCGAGTTACAAAAACCAGTCGTAATAGAAAGGTTGATTGAAGATTGGACAGCATATAAGAAATGGAATTTGTCTTATATCAAAACATTGGCAGGACATAAAACGGTGCCAATATATGATGATAGACCGGTTTCCTCAGAACGTAAATTTAATGAGGCACATACAAGTATGAAAATGAGTGAATACATTGATTTGCTCAAAAAAGAACCAACCAACTACCGTATTTTTTTATATAGCCTACTTAAAGAAGTACCAGAACTTCAGAATGATTTTACATATCCTGATGCGATAGGATTAAAATTCATGAAAAAATTACCATACTTATTTTTTGGTGGTGGTGGTTCCAAAGTTTTTATGCATTATGATATAGATTTAGCAAATATTCTTCATTTTCATTTTCATGGAGAAAAACAATGCATATTATTTCCTCCTTCAGAGACAAAATATTTATATAAAGTACCGCACTCATTAATATCTCATCAAGATATAGATTTTGAAAATCCAGATTTTGAAAAATGGCCTGCATTAAAAAATGCCAAAGGATATATTACAAATTTAAAACATGGAGAAACACTTTATATGCCAGAAGGATACTGGCATCAGATGACATATCTAACACCAGGTTTTTCTATGAGTATCCGTTCTGTCCCAAAAAAGACAACTAATTTTATTGAAGCTACTTATAATGTCTTTATTATGCGATATCTGGATAATTTTATGCGAAAAACTAGAGGTCAAAAATGGATTCAGTATAAAAATAATAAAGCCATATCCAGAACTAATAAAAGGAATGGACGATATTTTTAACATTTCTTCTTTCGAGATGTAGTTTTTTTATTGCAACAAAACAGCTTTTTATTGGTCAATAAAGATGATAACTCTTGGAACCTTAGATTGGTACAGATTTATTTAACCATATGAAGCTAGAAATAATTAATTAGCAAGAACCTGTGCTCATCTTTGATAAACAGGTGGTTATAGATTCCCATAAAAGAGATAAGTTACGGTTGTATTAAGATAAAAGAATTAAGAAAAAAATGAATGTTGCTCATCTTTTTTTGCTGATTACTGTTTCTCAAGGATTTATTTTTGGTTTTGCAATTCTTTTCTCTCCTTTTTATAAAAGTCAGGTCAATAATTACTTAGGATATGCTATACTGGTTTTGGCTTCATTAATGCTTAATGTTTACCTTGATGCTATTGATGTATTTGTTAAATACCCAAAATTTATGATATTATATGATATCGAATGGGTATTCTTATTTCCGGTTTTTTTCTTTCTTTATTTTTTAAAATCAATCAATCATGATTTAGGGATGAGTAAGAAACTGTTTTGGTTATATATGCCTTTTATTTTTTCTGTTGTCATTAATGTAATTTTTAATCTCGAATATGCTTATTCCTGGAAATATAAAGAGCTTGTATACGATTTGATTTTTGATTTTCAGGAATTAGGCTACTATTCATTTAATTTCATTCTCGTTATTTGGTCCTATAAAATTCTTAAAGAAGAAAAGTATAGAATGCATCCCAATAGTAGATGGTTGAAAAAATTGTGTGTTTGGATATTTTTCCTAGTAACCTCATGGATTATAATAGATATTATCGACATGATTTTTAATATAGGTTATGAAATTGGCATATCTATTATATGTACAGTGGCTTCAGTATTTGTGTTTTGGGTTGTGTATTATGGAATTTATACATTAAAACTAACCAATGATCAAAAAAATATTATAAGTGATGTTAACAATGGAACTTTACATGTAAACCTTACAGAAGTTCATGATAATACACAACAGGAAGTACCAACGAATACAGGTGCTTCATTTTCAGAAGATAATAGATATTTCTTAAAGTTAGAAAACCTTCTTCAAAATGATCATATTTATAGAGATCCTAATTTGAGCCAGGAAATTATAGCTAAACTATTAAATATAAGTTCTGGGTATCTATCACAGATTGTAAATGATATTACAAAAAAGAATTTTACTGTATATATCAATTCTTACAGAGTAAAGGAGGTAAAGGATATGATTCTTAATGCAGAGTTTGATAAGTATAGTTTATTAGCTATAGGTTTAGAGGCTGGTTTTAAGTCGAAAACTACATTTTATACCTCGTTTAAAAAAGAAACTGGATTGACTCCCAGCCAGTTTAGATCTAAAAACAAAAAGGTTCCGATTTTTTAAATTTTAATAATCTCGAACGTTGATTTCATACATCCTATCTAGTTTTGATGAGAATTAGATACAATATCGATCTATTCGTAAACTGATAACGGTGAGCAGGTAGAAACTTCATATCACCCTTTTTCAAATATTTTTTCGATACAATTGATTGATTTTTGATTTGTCAGTGAAATGTAACTCTTAAATATAAAACTAGTATGAATTCGAATTCGCACAACAATATCAAAATAGAAGTAATTAAAAACTTTAAAAGATGCTTTTTGCTCTTATTGATGGTTTTTTTCATGGCTTGTCAATCTGATGATGATCAGCCACAGCCAGAAGCAACTAAAAATGGTTTTTGGTTAGCAGCAGACAAAGGATATATCATTGAAATTAATGATAATAAAAGTGTATTGTATAATATAAATAAGGCTGGATGTGGCGTGGTAGAAGATGATTTTGTTGCAGAAGAATCTTTTGGAATTTCTCTGGATCTTATCAATGCTAACGAATTGATAGGCAGATCAGAGCTTATAGCATCAGATATTAAGTTTACTAGGTTATTAAATCAAAATGAATTTTGTCTTCCTGATCAGCTTTCTAAAACTGATGATCCAAAGGTTAATTTTGATCATTTTTGGAATATTTTTAATGATTATTATGCTTTTTTTGAAACTAGAAATGTAAACTGGTCTCAATACGAAAGTTTAAGAGATCAGGTAACTTCAGAGAACTTTTATGATGTTGTGATAGAGTTAATTTTCCTTTTTAAAGATGGGCATGTAGCTATTGAAGATGAAGCAAATGGTATCGAAATTAATTCTGGTTTACCTAGTTTGTTAGAACGATTAAATTCTAGTTTAAGTGGGGATCTCATTATTGATTCTGAAGAAGATTATGATAGACTTTATACTCAACGATTAGAAACTATTGGGGCAGCATATTTAGGCAATAAATTTGAAGCTGATGAAAGCGAAAATATAGCTTGGGGACTGATTAATGATAATATAGCATATATTAATGTTTTTGGTATGGCGGGTTATAGTACGAATGAAAAGAATGAACTGGAAACATTAAACACAGTATTAGATAGAATGATGAATGATCTTGAAGATTCTGGAATTTCTAAGTTAATACTGGATATTCGTTTTAATGAAGGAGGATATGATATGGTTTCTGTTAATATCGCTTCACGATTTGTAGATCAGGAGCAAGTAGTATTTTCTAAAAAAGCGAGATTAGGAGATAGTTTTACAGAAAGCACATCAATATCTGTGACCCCAAAAGGTGATTTTCAATTTACAGGAGATATTATAGTATTAACAAGCCCTTTGACAGCAAGTGCAGCAGAGATTTTTACGCTTTGTATGAAAGATTTGCCATATGTTACGATAGTTGGTGATAATACAAATGGAGTTTTTTCGGATATTTTAACACATACGTTACCAAATGGAGCCTTAATAGGACTGTCTAATGAAGTGTATAGCGATGCGAATGGAAAAGTATTTGAAACAATCGGTGTTGGACCAAGTGAAGAGAATAGAGTTCCGTTATTCTCGAATGATGATTTTATTGAAGAAAAAGATAGTGGAATTGATTTGGCAATAGAAATATTAAATAAGACACTTTAAAATCAAAAACCTCAAAGGATGTCATAATGATATCTTTTGGGGTTTCTTAGCCAAAAAGCTCATTCATTTTTTCATAAACAAGATGTGTCTCCCAACCTCGATATAAAAGGTAATCAACTAGTTTTTTGCGTTTTTTGCTATTGTTTTGTTCGGTAATACTATGATATTTTTTTTCTGAGAGAGCATGAAAGGTTTCAAAATAATCCTTTTCAGGAATTTCTTTAAGCGCAGTTTTTATATTGTAAGCAGAGATATCACGAAATTTAAGCTCTCTTACAATACGTTGTTTTCCCCATTTTTTAATAGTAAACTTTCCTCGTGCAAAACTTTTAGCAAAACGTTCTTCATTAAGAAAATTATGTTCTAAGAGATGTAGTATGATTTTTTCCTTGGCCTCTGGGATTAGCATCATTGTTTTGAGCTTACTTTCGATATCCTTATGACATCGTTCCTGGTAAGCACAATAATGCTCCATTTTTGCTATTGCTTCAGCAACGGTTACAGATTTAACTGGGTTCTTGTACATGGTTACAAATGTACAGTACTTATTAAGATTTGTGAAAAACTAAGCTTCCAAAATTAATAACCTATTTGTAATTACATCTTTTTTAGAAATTTTATATTCTTTGAGAAAGTTTATAATTTTTTCTTCTTCAGGCTTACCTTTAAGGTCCATTAATAACCTTTTTTTGGTTAACTTTTTAAGGTCTATGGGAGCATATTTGGTTTTAAAATAATAAGTGTCTAATATCGACCAGTTTGGAAATATCCTTCTGTTTTCTTTGTAGATGTGTAACCATTCATTAAAACCATCAAACTCACAAGAATTTCCGTTGGGGAGCATAGTAAAATGAAAAGGGTCTATTTCATGGTTGAGACTTAGATTTGAAACTATAATCTGTTTAAGTTCTTCTTCATTAATAGGATTAGAAGTGTAAAATAGGAGTGTTTCTAACTTATGAATAAGATCATAGGCTTCGATTTTACCCATTCCGTTAAATTTTTTTAAGATGTTGTACAGTAATTTTTTTTCATCATTCATGGTTGTTAGTTTTAAGATATAAAAAAGGTGATATTATTTAGGGGTTTCTGGATGAGAAGAATTCCTCTATATTCATAAAGAAAATAGAGGAATTTGAACTCACTAAACTCACTTCATTAGCTTACTCACTAATATTTTGCCTTTCTGGATTACTATAGTTTTTCATTTTAAAATCGAAAATGATTCATGATAAGGTTTCGGTTTAAATAATTCTGATCCATTCTTCTTTTCGATTTTGTATTGGATCCAGAAAGCTTAGATAATACTTTATAAGATTAATACTATTGCTTCTAAAATGGCTAAGATCTCAGAAGCATCAATTGATAGATAAGGTGTTTGATTCTTTTAAATTTTGTACAATTTGACCTCCAGTAGTGTTTATTAATTCTCCTGCATCTAATGCAGCAAATTGATGTAAAATTTTCATGTTTTTGATTTTTGAAACCTATCTATAAAGAGGCGGATTGATGAATAAAATGATTTAATAAATTATAGATTTATAAGGAACCTTAAGTTGTTTAAAGCCTCAACAAGTTTTTTTAACTCTGGACATTCAACATCCTCTCCTCCACAACCTCCGTTGATTGTTTTTACTTCTTTTGATGATAATGATGTGTATTGATCTAAGATTTGATTTTTCATGGGTTTTGATTTTGTGTTATCAGTGATTTTTGATTTATAATACAATGATATGATCTAGTTGTCTCATTATATGAGACTATGGTTTTTTGTTTTTTTAGAGCAGATTTTAATTCTTTGAAGCATCAATATGATCTGATATCAAAAATTGAATTTATGAGTATTTCTCTCTCGCAATACAATCATACAGTGAGATTGTATTATCTATTGAGATTGCTGTTTTTTTTACTCATATTATCAATCAAAAAAGGAGTTTTGTATTCATACAAAACTCCTTTTGTAATGACGAATCTTTTGATTCCTAGCGATTTTATAACTTTATTGAAAAAATTCCTTGTTGGTAGAGTACAGCTTGCTTTGGTTTAAAGAAGAGAATCTACGTGGTTTAATTTTTTCATTTTAAAAGATATTTAGATTATTTTTCTCCAACAGTAAGAGCAAATTCAACAATTGCCATTGCTGCGTCAATAATCGCATCTGTAACATCTTCTATAAAGTCACAAATACCACAACCACCATTAATTTCAGTTAATTCGGTCTCGTTTAAACTTTCAAATTCATTTAAGTTTTTCATAATTTTTAAATTTTAATGATTATTACTTTTTTGGTTTACTAATACATTTTCTTTCGTCAAATTAATGTGTTAGTATGTTTTTGTTGCAACGGTATCCCAAAGCATTATATGATGCTTTTTGGATACATCAATAGTAAGAAACCGTAGTCTCATTATTTGAGATATGATAGAAGTTTACATGCCTGCTTTTAGAACTTGATGTTTTGAGGATGTTATTCTTAACTGGCCTCTAATTGGCAAGTGAGTTTTGAGATATTACTAATGTTTATCAAAAGAAACCTCAAAACATTATATACTGAGGTTTCATTTTAAAAGATCATTAGCAATTTTATTTTGGAATTACCTTTTTTTGGATAAAAGATTATTAGATAATTTTATGTAAAAAGTCAATCAATACAAGCGCAATCATTATAATAGATACAATAGCTAAGATAATTTTAATAGATTTCTCAATTTTCACTTGTTTATTTATGTAATGAAAACCACCAAGAAGAACAGGGATTAATATTAAATAGAACATAGTGTTTTTTTATAGTGCAATACTACTATCAAGTTGTCTCATTTTATGAGAATGAAGAATTGAGAAACAATTTTAGCCTACGGATCATTTTACCATAAAATAGATATCCCCAGGTTAAATTGCATCTTTTTTTCAAGGGTAGAATATTCTGGAATAAAACCAAATGTTTTATAGGTTAAACCAACATTAGACATTAAGTTTATTTTTCTTTGTGAGTTAGAATAAATTTTATAGGCGGTATTAAACTCAGTTGCAAATCCAAAGTCACTTTTGTTGGTTGTGAACGATAGATTTGTGGGTTGTGACCAAAAATGTAATCCTGTTGATACCCATAACTTGTCATCATAAAATTTATAATTCATGATTTTAAAACCTCCTGCCAAGAACCAGGAATTTTTATTATGAGACTGTCTTAAATAGGAGTGGATTTTTAATCTATTATTTACAATCAGCCAAAAATTCTCATCGATAAAACCACCATATGGAGCCATTGTATACCCTAATCCTAAATTGAATTTAGAATTTTTAGAAAGTGTAAAATTGTTTTTTCCAATGAGTATTGGATTTAATAGGTTTAATAAAGAAAAGAAACCTACTTTTTTTATGAATTTCTTCTCCTCTTTGGTTAAGTCATCATGATCTGTATACCTATAGAATTCACTATTAGGTCTATGTAGATGCCTTACTGCGCCATAAAGATCATGCCCAACAATGTCTCTGTCTAATTCATTACTTTCTTCTTTTATGCTGGGAGAAAGCTTCGGGATTAAAGTGGTAAGATAATATCCTATTAATGCTAGTTTATGAGTATGATACTCGATGTTTAGATTTTCAAAACTGTCTTCCTCAAGAGCAATTAAACTTTCAGTCTTAGTAATTATAGAGAAGTCTGATTCTAGCCCAGCAGTATGTAGTCGTATATAATTGGGTAAGTCTGTATCACGAAGATTCTGTAAGGTGATATCGGTAACGCCTTTGACGTATGCTGCTCCTTCAAAAATTGAAAATGGTTGCGAAATAGCACCGATATTTAGTTGTGTCAAAACAGATCTATGCCCTTCCTCATGAGTGATTAGAAGTCCTAAAAAGGATGTCCCAAGCTGTAAAATTTTACCAGCTGTAGAAGGCTTTTGGTTTACAAAACGTGATAATATTCTGTATCCAGATAGATAGTTCTCATTATTTTGCCTCATGGTGAGATAATTCTCACCGTCAATCATAGTAAAGTTGTATAGTTTTAAAGACTCAGTTGTATGAATAGAATCTTTTTGTCCGTAAGTAAAATTATATATTAACAGACATGTAAGTACAATTTTATTGATTTGGGAAAGCATTTTTTTGAATAAAGACTTTTTCTATTTAAAGGGGAGTACCCTATTTTCAAGTTAATGGAAATAGGATACTCAAGTTATTGATTATTGATTAGCCTTATCATCTAAGCCTTGACCCAATCCCCATAGGAATCCAGCTACTGCAACCACTGCAAATACAGCTAGTAAAAAACCACCTTCAGTAGTTTCTTGCTCCTTGATAGTTAATTCTTGTACTCCAAAGTTTTCTAAATTTTTCATATTAAATGTTTTAAATGATTCTTAAGTTTTTATTTATCAGCTCCAGACGCTTTATACCCTAAGTAATATGCTACTGTAAATACTGCTGCGATTCCTAGAAGAACTAGGAATCCACCTTCGGTAGCTTGTTGTTCTTTAACCGATAATTCTTGTACTCCAAAATTTTCTAAATTTTTCATTTTCTGAAATTTTAAATGTTAGTAATTAATTTAAACACTCGAAATTTGTTTTCGTCAAAACATCTTTCAAGATTAGTATGTTGTTGCAACTATTATAAAAAGTAGTATACTGTACTTTTTACTTAACAATGATAGCATCGGGTTGTCTCATCTTATGAGAATGTTGCTAAAAAATGTAGTTTTTGAAAAGAATTTCCTCCACTCACAGATCTCATTTCATTAAATGGTAAGTCTTTTACATAAAAACCAAATCTAAATCCTACAGCTTCAGCATACACAAAGCTTTGTACGGTAAAGTCATATTCTATAGGAGCGTTTAACTCCTTCATCATTTCTATGATTCTATATAAGGTAGCTCTAGATACACCTAATCTGTTTGCCAAATCTATTGCTGTTCCTGTGGCTTCCATTCTAATAAGTTGATCGATTCTTTCAATAAGCTCTATTTGTTTAAGGATTGTAGTCATAATTGTATGTTTTTTAATAAATGATATTCGAGTGATTTTTTCAGATGGTATGCATAATGAATCGAATAGGTTCTCTTATGCTTAATCCATCATATCTTAACTTTTAATTATGCGACAGCATTTATTGTTGATATATTGTCTAGTTTAGGCATTTGTTTTTGCCATAGCTCATAGTACTTTTCCTTTTGAGCATATAATACTTTATGGTTTCCTTCTTCGACCACTTCCCCTTTTTCTAAGACCACTATTTTGTCGGCATTGACTACGGTACTCAATCTATGAGCGATAATGATGATAGTTTTATCCTGATCTCGTAGATTTTGTACAGCTCGTTGAATGTAGTTTTCTGATGCGCTATCTAGTGAAGATGTTGCTTCGTCTAATACCAGAATTTCTGGATTTTTGTATAAGGCTCTGGCAATAGCAATACGTTGTTTTTGTCCTCCTGATAAGGTGGCACCATTCTCCCCAAGATAGGTGGCAAAACTATTAGGTAGATTTTCTATAAATTCTAAAATACCGATGGTTTTGCAAACCTCCATAACCCTTTCCATATCAGGTACAAATTCTCCTACAGCAATATTTTCGATAACATTACCTGCAAAAAGATCTATCTTTTGTGGCACTACACTTACTACATCTCTTAAACTGCTATTTTCAATATGTTTAAGATCCTGATCCCCAATATATATTTGTCCTTTTTGGATTGGGTAAATGTTTTGTAGTAAAGACATTAAAGTAGATTTTCCAGAACCACTTTCTCCTATGATTGCGGTGATTTTTCCCTTCGGAATGTTAAGGCTAAAATCTTTAAAAACCTCTACTCTGGATCCATATCTAAATCCAACATGAGTAAAATTGATGTCTCCGATATTCTGTTTTGTGAAGGTTATTTTTTGTGCATCTTCTTCACGCTCCAGATCCATAATCTCAAACAAACGATCAGCTGCGATGAGTGCATTCTGAATTTGTTTGTTAGCACTAATTAACCCAGCAACCGGACTGGTGAAATATCCAATAATAGCATAAAATGCCATGAGTTCTCCAGCTGTAATTTCTTTTTCGATAACAAAATATGAACCACTCCATAATAAAATAATGGTAAACAATTGTGCTATTGTTCCCGTACTCGAAGCCGAAAACACAGTGTTTAAGGCAGATTTATATCCTGTTTTCAGCAATCCTATAAAACGTGTTTCGGTTTTAATATTGGCAAAATCTTCAAGACCAAATCTCTTGATTGTTCCTACAGAATTTAAAGATTCTACCAGTTGACTCTCTAAATCGGCAGATTTTTCCATGATACCCCGTTCAGTGCGCTTATTTAGCTTATTTGTGATGATGTATATAATAGCGTATACTGGGATAATGGCTAACATAATTAGGGCTAGTTTCCAATAATAGGTAAACATCAGACCAAAGGAAAAAATAAGAATCAGTATATTAACGGTTAGATTTAAGGCTACTCCATTAATGAAAGCTCTAATTTTTACAGCGTCATTAATCCTGGATATAATTTCTCCCACTCTCATCGTATCAAAGAATTGTTGAGGGAGTTTTAATAAATGTTTGTAGTACCCCAGAATCAGACGTGAATCAATTTGCTGACCTGTCTTGATTAGAAAAACATCTTTGTATGCTCCAACGATTAATTGTAAAATTAATAACACAATCATTGTAATCCCTAATAGGTTAAGCAATTTGGTGCTTGTACCCATAAACACATGATCAGTGAGTTTTTGGATATAGATGGAAGTCGAAAATCCAAGTAATGTATAGATAATAGCTCCTACAAAAGCCTGTATAAGTACTCCTTTGTGAGGTTTGAGTAAAAACCAAAAGCGTTTAAAAACAGATACTTTTTCATTAC
>NZ_OMPF01000020.1:0-1341 GCF_900312735.1 Aquimarina sp. AU119
GATTGATACCAAGCCCAAATTGGATATTGACCTTTTTCATCTGGTCTTCCAATTCGTTTATTCATTTGAATTTTCATCCAATCATATCCATCTTTAAAATCTGGTTCTACAAATTGCTGCTTTGCTATTAATATTCCTTTGGTTTGTAATTCATTCCATCCATTTTCATCTTGTATTGTCCAAAGTTTAACTTTCATTTAGTTAATTGTAGATAACGTTTAATATATGTGTCGTAGCTGTGCAAATTGTTACTTAGCGATGGACACTTCTGCGCAGATTTTATATATTATTCAGTTTTAAAATCACTGCGCCATCATAAATATACAAAGACCTTTCGATTCATCACCTAGCTGCTATGATCACATATATGTTGTTGTACACTGTTTTTTATTCTAATTCGAAATCCGAAATATTTAATTTTTCAGATTCCATTTTTTTCTCATTTAATATTCGATCAAAAGGAATCCATCCTTTTTTTGTCAATTCATTCGAAACCTTTTCTGCATATGAGTGAGCAAAATTCTCTTTTTCTTGTGATGGAATTTTATCATAGTCCGCCCAAAAGTCATATTCAGAGTCTTTTCTTGAAGGCCTCTCTATTTTTTCCAGATATTCCACATAATGTCCAACTTCGTGAATAAATGTCCGATAAAGCATCGTATTTCTTAATCCATTGATTGTTGGATGAATAGTGAAATCCCTTTTACTTTCAATCATTTTATGTCCGTCACTAAGTAATCTTTCAAACTCCTTTCTATCTTCATTTTTTAGAGATTTGGGCCACTTTATTGTTCTGTTAAAGTCAAAAGATTCCAACATTATGGCAGCTCCTTCGTGCTTATCAATTTCTATAAAATAGTTTAGTCTTCCCCAAACAGGTTTTAAAGTTTCTTCTCGTCTTTTAGGTTGTCTTAAAACAATTAAATTTAAACCTTCCAAATCCCTTGGATTGAGTAGTTCAATAATTTTCGAAATGTCATCTACAGTACAAGGATGAATACTATTCTTTCGGGTTTTTTCTACAAGAAATTTGTATTGTTTACCGTATATATTTCTTTTAACAACAATATATTTCTCAAGTTTCTCCCAAAATATTCGAAGGTCATTCCAACTATTAGAAATTACATTCCGATTATTTTGTCCATAGCCTTGTTTGGCTGTTCCGATATTTTTATTTCTTCTTGTTGGATTAAACATTTTCGTCAATAGTGTACAACGTTTTGTGTAAGTTGCGTTTTAATGCAATTTACACGTTGTTGGCGTTAGTTTTTTACTTTTAATTCAGCGTATTTTTCTTTTCGACAAAATATTTCAGCTTTCATTTCAGTCAGATTAATTTTT